>CAOKNG010000001.1 GCA_948470025.1 uncultured Clostridium sp.
TGGTAAAAGATTTAAGAGAAAAAACAGGTGCAGGAATGATGGACTGCAAAAAAGTATTAACAGAAACCGATGGAGATATGGAAAAAGCAATCGAATTATTAAGAGAAAGAGGAATTGCAAAAGCTGCTAAAAAATCAGACAGAATTGCAGCAGAAGGAATTGTTACAGTCTATGTAACCGAAGATACCAAAATCGGAAGTGTTGTTGAAATTAACTCAGAAACAGACTTTGTTGGTAAAAACGAAGAATTTAGAAATTTTGCAAGTGATGTTGCAAAACAAATTGCTTTAAAAGCACCAGCAAGTGTAGAAGAATTATTAGCACAAAAATTCATCAATGATGAAGCAAAAACAGTAGAAGAAGTATTAACTGAAAAAATTGCAACCATCGGAGAAAAAATAACCATTCGTCGTTTTGAAAGATTTGAATCAACAGGATTAGTTGAAAAATACATTCATGGAGATGGAAAAATTGGTGTATTAGTAGACTTAGAAAATGGAGATTCTGAACTTGCAAAAGACATCTGTATGCAAATTGCAGCTGCAAAACCAGAATACTTAGATAGAGCTTCTGTTCCAGCAGAACGTGTAGAAAAAGAAATGGAAATCTTAAAAGTACAGGCAATGAATGAAGGAAAACCAGCAGAAATTGCAGAAAAAATGGTACAAGGAAGAATTGGAAAATTCTACGGAGAAATCTGCTTAGTAGAACAAGACTTCGTAAAAGATCCAGACATGAAAATATCCAAACTTCTAGAAACAAAAGGAGCAAAAATTGTAAGATTTGCAAGATTTGAAAAAGGGGAAGGAATTGAGAAAAAAGAAGAAAACTTTGCTGAAGAAGTTATGAATCAATTAAAATAAACTTTATAAGTTAAACAAAATGTGCTATAACAGAAATAATCTGTTTAGCACATTTTGTGCTTTATTTAAAATAAATTATAATCAATCTTTTTATATCAAAAATCAAACCAAAATCTAAAAAAGAAAATAAATAAATCTTTTGCAAAAATATTGTAAATTTTCGTAAAAATTGATATACTAAGGTAGCAACTAGAAGTATATCAATTTTTTTAATTATATATAAGGAGGAAAAAATTATGGAAAACGAAGAAAATGAAGTAAAAGAGGTTTCAGTACTAGAAACAGGGGATAACAATGGGATAAAAATATCAGACGATGTTGTTGCGGTTATTTCTGGTGTAGCAGTATCAGAAGTACCAGGAGTAGCAGGAATGGCAGGAGGATTTGCAGGAGGAATTAGTGAGGTTTTAAGTGGTAAAAAGAATTTATCAAAAGGAATTAAAGTAGAAGTTGGAGAAAAAGAAACCAAAATTGATGTAAACATTATTGTAGAATATGGTACAAGAATTCCAGATATTGCTTTTGAAATTCAAAACCGAGTAAAAAAAGCAGTAGAAACAATGACAGGATTAACAGTATTAGAAGTAAATGTTCATGTACAAGGAGTTAGCACAGACAAAACAGTAGAAACAGGGGAAGAACCAAAAGAATAGAATGTAGGGGGCGATGCCTACATCGACCCGATTCGATGTGAAAATATGAGGTATAATTTTGTATTGCCTAGCTATAAAACAAAGGGGCGGTAGGGGGTGCATATTATGCAACCCAAAATACAAAAATAAAGGTAGAACAAAACGTAAAAATTTGGGAGGAAACAAACATGAAAGTATTAGATAAAATAGCATTGGTCTTATTCTCGAGCATTATTTTAATTGTATCTGTATTATTATGCTTTATGATATTTGGATGGATACACCTTGATGTTGTGACAATCTATATGAAAGATTTACTAAACGACCAAACATCATGTAATATTACGTTAGGAATTTTAGGAGTCCTTATCTTATTTGCTGTAAAAGGAATCTTTTTTTCAACAGATTCAAACAAGGACAAGGATAAAAGCATGGACAATGGAATTTTAATTCAAAATGAAAATGGAAAATTACTAATTTCAAGAGATACCATTCAAAATATTGTAAGTGGTGTTGTAAAAGGTTTTCAAAACACACAAGATGTTACCTCAAAAGTTGTTTTAACGAGTGATAATCACATCAATATTGATGTTACCCTATTTGTAACACAAGATGCGATTATTAAAGATTTATCAAGTGAATTACAACAAAAAATTAAAGGGGTTATTAAACAATCCATTGATATAGACGTGCAAGAAGTGAATATTAAAGTAAAAAACGTTGCTCCTAAAGAAATAGTGGAAGGATAAGAAAGGAGAACATTATGGACGGATTTAAGAAATTTGTAAGTGAATATGCAGGTGCTATTATTGGTGCTATTATTGCATTAGTTATTTTATTAACACATCTTTATGAATTAATTGTAGGAATTATTTTAATTATTATTGGAATGTTTATCGGAAATTATGTACAACGTAATAAGTACGAAGTAAAGGAAAAATTAAAAGATTTAATTGACAGAATGTAAAAATGGTTTAAGAAAGGATAAGGGGATAACAAAATATGAACCGAGCAAATTCGAGGGAAGAGGCTTTTAAGTTATTGTATAGTATGGAGATACAACAAGGGAATGAAGAAGAACAAATAGAATTGTATTTTGAAAACAATGAAATAGAAGATCCCAAAATACAAAAATATGTGAGAAGTTCGTGGAATGGTGTAAAGCAAAACGAAAAAGCAATATGTGAGAAAATTTCGGAGCATTTGAAGGCAGAATGGAACATTGAAAGATTATCAAAAGTGAATCTTTCGATTTTAAAGCTTGCGATTTATGAATTGTTGTATAAGAAAATACCATACAAAGTAGCAATTAATGAAGCAATTGAGCTTGCAAAAAAATACGGAGAAGATAATAGTGCTTCGTTTATTAATGGTGTTTTGGCAAGCATCGTAAAAACGGATTTGCAGGTTTAAATTTATTGCATAACACATATTGTATTTGCATACTGTAGGGGCGACTAGCAGTCGCCCGCCACTTCAAAGAACAGGCAATTAAAATTACCCCTACAACATGAAAAAAACAATGCAGAAAGGAGAAAAGGATGAACATAGAGCCGATTTCTGTTGCGGATTTGAATAAATATATTAAGGATAAAGTGGCAGGAGATGAATATTTAAATAATGTCTTGGTAAAGGGTGAGATTTCAAATTTTAAACATCATTATACAGGACATTTATATTTTACTTTGAAAGATGACACTTCTTTGATTAAATGCATTATGTTTAAATCATTTACGCAAAATTTAAAGTTTGCTCCAAAAGACGGCATGAAAGTGATGGTTTTTGGTACAGTCAGTGTGTTTGAACGTGATGGTGTGTACCAAATTTATTGTAAGGCAATGCAAGAAGAAGGAATGGGAAGCTTATATAAAGCCTATGAAGAATTAAAAGCAAAACTAGAAAAAGAAGGGTTGTTTTCGAACCAGTACAAAAAGAAAATTCCTTTTATGCCAAAAGTAGTAGGCGTGCTTACTTCACAGACAGGTTCCGTCATTCGAGACATTATTAATGTAAGTACAAGAAGAAATCCAAATGTATATATTAGGTTATTTCCTGTGCCAGTACAAGGAGAAGGGGCAGGTGAAAAGATAGCAGATGCGATTCAGTTTATGAATGAGAAACAGTTAGCAGATGTACTAATTTTAGCAAGAGGAGGAGGCTCTTTAGAAGACTTATGGCCATTTAATGAAGAAGTAGTAGCACGAGCTATTTTTAACTCTAACATTCCGATTATCTCAGCAGTAGGACATGAGACCGATTTTTCAATTTCGGACTTTGTAGCAGACTTAAGAGCACCAACACCGTCAGCAGCAGCAGAACTGGCAGTAGCTGATACAGGGGATTTAAAAATCAAGTTTGATGGTTATAAAACAAGGTATAAATTGGCATTAAAGAAAAAAGTGGAACTAATGCGTTTACAGTATGAAAAATGTATGGCAAGAAGAGTGTTTAAAGAACCATTACAAGAAATTAATGAAAAGCGAATTCGTTTGGATATGTTTGTAAAAAATATGCAACATGAGATGATAAGTCAGTATAAAGATAGTGAGAGTGAACTGCTAAAACGAATTGCCAAGTTAGATACTTTGAGCCCACTAAAAACCCTGACAAGAGGTTATAGCATTACACAAAAACAAGGTAAGATTATTAAATCAGTAGAAGAATTACAAAAAGAAGATGAAATTGAAATTCGCTTAATCGATGGTGTAAAAAAAGCGAAAGTAATGTAAGGGGGGAATTATTTTGGAAGAAAAGAATACAATGAATTTTGAAGATGCAATGAAAGGATTAGAACAAATTGCAGGAGAATTAGAAAAAGGAAATTTAAATTTAGATGAGTCAGTTACGAAATTTGAAGAAGGTATGAAATTATCGAAAATATGTAGTGATATTTTAGAAGATGCCGAAAAAAGAATTTCGATTTTAATTAAAAATGGAGACACTGTTTCAGAAGAAGATTTTAAAGTGGAAAACTAAGATAAGAAAAAGGGGAGAAAACAATGAACATAACGGAATTTAAATACTTGTATATTCCATTTTTAATGTGGTTTGGTATTCAGACATTTAAAGTGATTTACGATTTAGTAACTACCAAGAAATTTAATTTTAAGCGAATTATGGGAGCAGGTGGTATGCCAAGTTCTCATTCGGCAGTCGTTACATCTCTTGCTACATTAATTGGAAAATACGAAGGAGTAACAACTCCGATTTTTGCATTAGCCGTTATCTTTGCTTTTGTTGTTATGTATGATGCATGCCGGAATAAGACGTGCTGCTGGAAAACAAGCAAAACTACTAAATAAGTTAGTAGAAACACCAGGTTTAAGCGGGGTACAAGTAGGAGGAAAATTGATTGAAGTATTAGGACATACGCCAATACAGGTATTTGTAGGAGCATTAATAGGAGTAATAGCAGGATTAATATTATAAAGCAAAGAGAATTTGAAACATAATGAGCTAAGCCAAGAGTTTTAATCAAATTTGTAGCTTGAAAGAAAGGATGGAAAATAGAAATGGGAGATATTGAAATCGCAAGAAGTGTTACTTTAAAACCAATTGAAGAAGTAGCAAAAAAAGTAGGAATTGAAAAAGAAGAACTAGAGTGTTATGGAAAATATAAAGCAAAATTATCGGAAGAATTACGAGATAAAGTAAAAAATAAAGAAAATGGAAAATTGATTTTAGTAACAGCCATTAATCCTACTCCATTAGGAGAAGGAAAAACAACGATTTCAATTGGGCTTGCAGATGGCTTATCGTATATTGGAAAAAAAGCAATGCTTGCCCTAAGAGAACCATCTCTTGGTCCAGTATTTGGAGTAAAAGGAGGAGCAACTGGTGGTGGACATGCCCAAGTAGCACCAATGGAGGATATTAATTTACATTTCACAGGAGATATTCATGCCATTACTTCGGCGAATAATTTATTATCTGCTTTAATTGATAATCATATTTATTTTGGAAATGAATTAGGATTTGAAAGAATAACATGGAGACGCTGTGTGGATTTAAATGATAGACAACTTCGTGAAATTGAATGTGGTCTTTCAGGAGAAAAAGCAGTTGTTCCAAGAAAAGATGGGTTTGATATTACGGTTGCTTCTGAAATTATGGCAATTTTATGTTTAAGTACCGATTTAGAGGATTTGAAAAAACGAATTGGAAATATTGTAATAGGATATAATAAAGAGGACAAGCCAATTTATGTAAGAAGTTTAAAAGCAGAGGGAAGTTTAGCGGTTTTATTAAAAGATGCGATGAAACCAAACATGGTACAAACCTTAGAACATACGCCAGCATTAATTCATGGAGGACCATTTGCGAATATTGCACATGGTTGTAATAGTATAATGGCAACCAAAATGGCATTAAAACTTTCTGATTATGTTGTTACAGAAGCAGGTTTTGGAGCCGATTTAGGAGCAGAGAAGTTTGTGGATATTAAATGTCGTAAGGCAGGTATTAAACCAGATGCAGTGGTGATTGTTGCTACATTAAAAGCGTTAAAATATCATGGTGGTGTAGAAAAAGAAGATATTAAAAAAGAAAACTTAGAGGCACTAACATTAGGAATCCACAATTTGTTTAAACATGTAGACAACCTAAAGGATGGTTTTGGGCTAAATGTGATTGTAGCAATTAATAAATATGTAGATGATAGCGAAAAAGAAATTTCGCTACTACAACAAAAGTTAGAGGAAAAAGGAATTCATTTGAGTTTAGTAGAAGCTTGGGAGCATGGGGGAAAAGGTGCCGAAGACTTAGCAAGAAAAGTAGTAGAATTAACAAATAAGGAAACGACCATACACTATGCTTATAACTTAGAAGATAGCATCAAAACTAAAATTGAAAAAATTGCAAAAAATATTTATGGTGCAGAAGGTGTTGAATATTCAAAAGAAGCAGAGGATGAAATTGCAAAAATTGAACAGTTAGGTTATAGTAATTTTCCAGTATGTATGGCAAAAACGCAATATTCTTTTTCAGATGACCCAAAAAATTTAATTTGTGATAAGCCATTTACCATCCATGTAAAAGAAATTCGCCTAAAAACAGGAGCAGAATTTATTGTTGTACTAACTGGAAAGATATTTACCATGCCAGGACTTCCAAAAGTCCCAGCAGCGGAAAGTATCGATATTGATGAGAATGGAAATATTGTTGGGATTTTTTAAATCCTGTATAAATTCATCCAATTTTGGAAAACATACTAAAAAAGTATGAATTTCGAAGGTTGGGTGAATTTTTTTGAGAGTAATAAAGATGATGAATAGAAATAAAAAGGCAATTGTATGGATTAGTGTGGCGTTTCTTGTATTAATTTTGTATCATATGTTTAGTAATAGTCTTGTACAGGCTTTATCGAAGTATGGCTCTAGGGGGGACGAGGTTGTTCAAATTCAAACCAAGTTAAAGCGTTGGGGATATTATAGTGGAAATATAGATGGAATTTATGGGAGCCAAACGTTAGAGGCGGTTAAGTATTTTCAAAGGAAAAATGGGCTCGCGGTGGATGGAATTGCAGGGAAGAATACGCTAGAGGCTATGGGGATTTTTTCTTCTTCTACTAGCAGTAGTTCGTCTTCTTCTAGTTCGAATGATTTGAATTTGTTAGCGAGACTTGTTTATGGAGAGGCGAGAGGAGAACCATATGAAGGACAAGTAGCGGTTGCTTCTGTTGTGTTAAATCGTGTTCGTAATTCGAATTTTCCAAATTCGATTGCAGGGGTGATTTATCAAAAAGGGGCTTTTAATGTTGTGGATGATGGGCAGATTAATTTGACGCCGAATAGTACAGCGAAGAAGGCAGCACAAGATGCACTAAATGGATGGGATCCGTCGTATGGGTCGATTTATTATTTTAATCCGGCGACGGCTACAAATAAGTGGATTTGGTCTAGGCCACATGTGGTGACGATTGGGAAGCATCGCTTTTGCAAGTAGTGGGGGGCAAGAAATGTCTTGTTTTTGCTTTGAGGTTTAGTGTACTTCGGTGAATTTGATTTCTTTTTCTGGGTATTGTTCGGGTTTTAGACCGACGGTGTCTTTCATGTAGTCTAGTAGGAAGATGAAGAATACGGTGAAGATGCAGCCTAATATAACATAAACGTATGCGGTAGATGTGATTCCTAGTAGGAAGGAGCAGGAAAGACTTAGGAGTGCTCTAAGGATACTATATAATAATTCTGTTACTAATGATATTTTGGTTCGCATATTGGAGGTAGTGAAATTATTTAAGTATCGTCTACTTAAGGTACGATAAGGTCCTTTTATGGCATATTGTATTGCCATCATGAGAAGAACGATTTCTAAGGTTAAGTCAAAATTTAGACCAATGATAGGGGCTAAACCAAGAATAATAAAGGATATCGTAGTACGAGTAGCAAATACACTTAATGTTCGATTGCCATATCGCTTATGGAATTTGTCTTGTTTAGCAGAGGTAAGTCCTGAAATTAGTTGTAGACCTGCATAGATTAAACCAAAATATTGTGCTGGTACCTCAATATCAGTTAAAATACTACTTCGTAACATAGAGTACATGCCTAAAAATGCACAGAAAAAACCATCAAAAATGACTAGGCTTCTAAGTCGGTTGGATTTTAGAATAAATTTAGTAGTCTGTTTTAGGTCTATTAATATTTCTTTTGTAGAAGAATTTTTAGTAGGTGTATTAGTATCTACATCGTTAAAACGAAGTGATAATAACAAAGAAAGAATGCATATGATAAGGCATAATATCATTGGCAAGTAACCATTTACAACAAACAAAAATCCAGTTGAAATAGAGGAAATGGCATCAAAATAATAATAAATGGAACTGGCTCTACCGTCTATTTTGGCAAACTTAGCACCTCTTTGGTCTGTTTTTGGGATAGAATCGTAAAGTAAATTGGATTCAGTTAGTCCTTTTAAGGCATAGCCAAAAGCAGAGAAAAACCAAGCGATAATAATCATGTACATATTAGTTGCAAGAATAAGAAAAAGTATATCAGCAACAAGCAATAAGTTACCTATAATTAAGCTTCTTCTTTTTCCTAATTTGTTAACAATAATATTGCTAGGAATTTCAAGGATAAACTTGAAAATAGGATAAAAAGCATCTACGAATAATACTTGTGCTGCTGTTAATCCTTTTACTCCAGTTAGAAATAAAAACTCGATTGCATAATAGAATAAATTATCCCAAGCAAGGGCTTTGTATAAAGGGAATATTTTCATGTTATTTGACATATTATTTGAATTTTTACTAGTTTCCATCATTTTTCTCCATTATTTTTAATTTTTTTTATTATATAATAAGCAAAAATCTTTGTAAATAAGTTTGGAATATAAATTGACAAAAATCATAGATATTGATATAGTAGTGATGAAATAATGGTTAGGAGACAGGAAATGAAAGTGTATCCCAAAATGTATTTGAAAAATGTACAAGAGATTACCTATGAGATGTTAAAAGAAAATGATATTTTTGGAATGATTTTAGATGTGGATAATACCTTAATTGATTACTATCGAAATATGCCAGAAGGGATTGAAACGTGGTGTAAAAGTTTAAAACAAAAAGGAATTAGCTTTTGTATTGCTTCGAATAGTAATAAAAAAGAAAAAGTAGAAATGGTAGCCAAAAACTTGGAAATTCCATATATATATTTTGCAAAGAAACCTCTAAAAACAGGTTTGAGAAGAGCAGCAAGTATGATGGAATTAGAACCAGCGAAGGTAGCAGTAGTAGGAGACCAGATTTTTACCGATGTACTAGGAGCCAATCGAACAGGGATGTTTTCTATTTTGGTAGATCCAATTGAAGAAAAAGATATATGGATTACTTTAATAAAGAGACCAATTGAGAATTATATTAAAGGACAATATCGAAAAAAGAAAAATGCGAAAGGGGAATAACAAAAGATGTATATAAATGATGTACATATTTTATACTATGTAGGAGCTGCAATCCTGGCAAGTTTGGTAGGCTGGCTTGTCAATATAGCCAATGACCGCTTACCAGAAGAAAAGTCGGTATTTTCAAAAGAAATCTTGAAAAAGAAAAATAGAGGAAAACAAAATGGCTTTGTCATTCTTGGAGTAATCGTATCGTATGTAGCATTGGTATATTTTTATGGGATTCATAAAAGTTTTTATGCTAATTTACCACTAATTAAATTTGGATTATTAATTCCAATGTTACTTTCGGCTTTTGTGATTGATTATAGGCTTCAAATTATACCAAACCGATTAAATTTGACGATGTTTGAAATAGGATTATTCATTACTTTTATTTATGGAGTTAGTAATATTAATATTGCGACAGATATGTTACTGGGAATGGTAACAGGAGCAGGAATTTTTCTACTAATTACACTAGTTGGGGGATTAATTGCAGGAAAAGAAGCGATGGGATTTGGTGATGTTAAGCTAATGGGAGCATTAGGGCTATATTTTGGATTTGGAGGTATTATTGTGATTTCACTGATTGCCTTTTTACTAGGAGCTATTATCAGTATTGCTTTAATTGCAACCAAAAAGAAAAAAACAGATGAATACATCCCATTTGGACCATTTATTGTGATGGCTACTATTATTACCACATTTGTTCCATTTGGCGTATTAGTGGAAATATTAATGCAAATATTTACCCTAGGAATGTATGGAAGGTTGTAGGGGGCGATGCTTACATCGACCTGCATTTGAAGAAAATACCATAAAAACAAGGAGGAAAAAACGATGAATGCAAGAATTAAATGGTTACGAGATAAAATTAGCCGAATGAATATGGATGGAATGATTGTTTCAAATCCAGTAAATATTCGATATTTAATGCGGTGTGAATGCAGAAGGGTTATTATTATTAACAAGAAAAGAAACCATTTATATTACAGATTCAAGATATGTCGAATTGGTGAATAAAACGCTAACGATTGATGACGAAATTATTGTAACCGATATAGCGGATATATCAGCAGAAGAATATGAAAATTTCTTTCTATTTTGCGAAAATGTTGGTTTTGAAGAAAACTATGTAACCTATGCAAAATATCAAGAATATATGAGAAAATACAAAATTAACAATTTTGTTGAAACAGAAAATATAATTGAAAAGCAAAGAATGCTAAAAGAAGAAGACGAAATTGAAAACATCAAAATGGCATGTAAAATAACAGACGATTGTTTTACACATCTTCAGACCTTTATAAAAAAAGGTATGACCGAAAAAGAAATTGCATGGGAAATTGAACGATACTTTTTAGCACATGGAGCAGAGGGGACAAGTTTTGATACCATTGTTGCTTCACGGAACGAATTCCTCTATGCCACATGCAGTTCCAACCAAAAAAACAATTGAGTCTGGTGATGTGATTACCATCGATATGGGATGTAAATATAATGGCTACTGTTCAGACATGACAAGAACGATTTTTGTGGATTATGTACAAGAATACGTAAAACCCATTTACGATTTAGTACTAAAAAACCAAGAAATGACATTAAAGCAACTATACGATGGAGCTAATGTAAAAATACTAGCAAAAATGGTAGAAAATGATTTTAAATTTAACAATTTTGACTTAATTCATGCCTTAGGACATGGTGTAGGCTTAGATATACACGAAAATCCAGTACTAAGCCCTAGAACAAACGATTTTATCCTAAGAGAAAACATGGTAATTACCGACGAACCAGGCATTTATCTACCACGGAAAATTTGGTGTTCGAATTGAAGATACCGTAATAATTACCAAACAAGGAGCACAAACTTTAACAAATTCTGGGAAGGGCTATATTGTAATTAAAGGGTAATCCATAGAAAATATCGTAAAAATATTGATTTTATTAGAAATATAGTATAAAATAGTAACAATAATGAAATAATAAGGAGGAAATGAAATGGCAGAAGTATATATGGCAGGAGATTTTAGAAATGGAACTACATTTGAAATGGAAGGAAACGTATATAAGGTTGTTGAATTTCAACATGTAAAACCAGGTAAAGGAGCCGCATTTGTTCGTACAAAATTAAAAAATGTAATTTCAGGAGCAGTGTTAGAAAAAACATTTAATCCATCGGAAAAATATCCTGGAGCAGAAATTGAAAAAAGAGAAATGCAATACCTATATAGTGATGGAGATTTATATTATTTTATGGATAATGAATCTTATGAGCAAATTCCATTAAACAAAGAACAATTAGGGGATAGCTTAAAATTCATTAAAGAAAATATGAGTGTTAAAATCCTATCTTTTAAAGGAAACGTATTTGCAGTAGAACCACCAATGTTTGTAGAATTAGAAGTTACATATACAGAACCAGGTTTTAGTGGTAATACAACAACAACTTCTGGAAAACCTGCAACCCTTGAAAATGGATATGAAATTAGTGTACCATTATTCATCAATATTGGTGATGTGATTAAAATCGATACCAGAACTGGTGAATATATGGAAAGAGTTTAATTTAAAGAGAGGAAGATTGAAAATCATGTCAAAACTACAAGACGATTTTAATGCAATTATTGC
The DNA here is from genome assembly GCA_948470025.1 of uncultured Clostridium sp. GTDB lineage: Bacteria > Bacillota > Clostridia > TANB77 > CAG-508 > RGIG8482. The sequence continues at coordinate 12,011 of CAOKNG010000001.1, forward strand.
AAAAATAGAAGAAAGAATTACGGATGAAGAGGAATTAAACTTCATCAAACAACAAATTGCAGATATTTCAATGTTATATATTACCGAATTAAACAAGGTAATGGATCTTAGCGAAAGAAGAGTAAACCAAGTTGTAGAAAACCAAAGGGTACTAGAAAAAAAGCAACAAGAATTAGAAGCGGCAATGAATAACATGGAAAAAGAATTATATGTGAGTGAAGACGAGTATGATTTTGAAATTATATGTCCATATTGTAACCATGAATTTGTATCTGATATTGGTAGTGAAGTAAAAGAAGTAGAATGCCCAGAATGCCATAATACCATTGAACTTGACTGGAATCAAGAAGGAGAAAACGAGTGTGGTGGTCATTGTAGAAGTTGCGGTGGTTGTGGACATGAAGAAGAGATAGAAGAAATTGAAGTTATTGATGACATGGAAATAGAAAAAGAAGAAAACGATGACGACATGTAAATGATGGAAGAATAAAAAATTAAAAATGGTGCACCTTATAAATTAAGAAAATTTGTGAGGTGTATTTTTATGAATGAGAAATTGGAAAAGAAAATAATAAGTGAGGAACAAAAAAGAAAAAATACAGAAAAAGCAAGAGAAGAGTTTGGAGTAGAAGTAGGGGAGGATAGTACAAAATATGGTGAATTTGTATCTTCTTATTTTGCATGGATTCCATTACCAGAACAAAAAGAAAAAGCAGAAAAACTACAAAATATGACAAAAAGACAGAGAAAGTAGAAATCTATATAGAGAGTTTAAGTTAAAAATCAAAATTTTATAAATAGAGACGAAATATGTAGAAAAAGTAAGGTAAGGAAAAATAAATTAAGATAATCGGAATAAATCGGGAAAAATAGGAATATATTATAATTAGATTTATTTGAAATTGCAAATAAATCTAGTATAATATATTCATAGGTCAAAGAAAGTCAAAGTCAAAATACAAAGAAGGATAATGATAAGAGTGCAATATTACAGAGAAAGAAGATAAAAGGTTTTTCGTAATGATAGGATTAAAAACGCTAGAAATAAAGTTCGATATGAAAGGAGGAATGCAAGCTTGAGAATGTCGGATGTGATTGAAGAATTTATTAAAGAATTACTAAAAGAGGAAGACGAATATGTAGAAATACAACGAAATGAACTAGCAGAGAAATTTAATTGTGTTCCTTCACAAATTAATTATGTGATACAAACGAGGTTTAAGCCATCACAGGGCTATTATGTAGAAAGTAGACGTGGCGGACGGAGGACATATTCGTATCAAAAAGGTAAATATCACGAAAAGCAATTATTTGATGCATATTATTGCAAGTCTTGAGGATAAAATGACAGCAGGAGAAGTGGATATTTATTTAAGCAATTTTCTGTCTTATGAAGTAATCACGGAAAAAGAGGCAAAGTTGTTAAAAGTGGCTACAAGTGATAATGTGCTTAGTATTCCACCAGAAATACGAGATAGCTTACGAGCGAATATTTTTAAAAATATGTTACTAAATTTAGTGGACTAGAAATTAGAGATTAGATAGGAGGGATTTTTATGGAATGTGAAAATTGTGGAAAAAATGAGGCGAATGTTCGATACACGCAAATTGTAAATGGCGTAAAAAAGGAAATGATACTTTGTGAGGATTGTGCAAAAGAAATGGGAATTGGCGATATGGATTTTAATATGCCAATTAATGTATCGAGCTTTTTTAGTGAATTTTTCGAGGATACAGAAGATAATTTTTTACCAGAATTTACGAAGAAAGAAGAATTGCAATGTAAGGAATGTGGTATGACCTATGATGAGTTTATGCATAATGGAAAATTTGGTTGTGCCAATTGCTATGATACCTTTTTAAATAAAATTGACCCAATTTTAAAAAATTTACATGCTTCTAATCAGCATGTAGGAAGAAAAGGAAAAATTACCAAACCAAAATTAGAAAAAATGACAACACTAAATGAGGAACCAAAAAACACAACCTCAAAAATAGATGAATTAAAAGCAGAGTTAAAACAAGCCATTAAAGAAGAACGCTACGAAGATGCAGCCAAAATCCGAGATGAAATCAAAAAATTAGAAATGTAGGGGGCGATGTTAATCGGTCCAAAGAAAAAGGAGGTATACATATGTTAAATTGGTATTTACAAAGCGGAAAAGAAGCAGATGTTGTCATTAGTTCAAGAATTCGACTAGCCAGAAACTTAAGCAATTTTCCATTTATAACAAAGGCAGACAAAAACACAAAACAAAAAATAGAAGAAAACATAAAAGAAATAACCCCAAGTTTAGGGTATGGGCTTCAATTTGTAAAATTAAAAGACATGGACGATATTACCAAAATGGTATTAGTTGAAAAGCACTTAATTAGTCCAAATTTTGCTTTAAACAAAGAAGAAACAGGTGCTATGCTTATTAATGAAGAAGAAAACATATCGGTTATGATTAACGAAGAAGACCACTTACGAATTCAAGCAATGAATGCAGGTCTTGACTTAGAAAACTTAATGAATTTAGCAACTGAACTTGATGAAAGAATAGGAAAAGTGTTACCATATGCCTACCATGAGAAATATGGCTTTTTAACCGCATGCCCAACCAATGTAGGAACGGCCCTTCGAGTATCGGTAATGGTGCATTTACCAGGACTTGCAAGAACTGGTAATATTCGAAAGATATTAGAAGTAATTCATAATTTCGGAATGAACATTCGAGGAATTTATGGCGAAGGTTCGAAGGCAGGTGGAGATATGTACCAAATTTCCAATAAACAAACTCTTGGGATATCGGAAGCAGAAATTGTAAAAAATCTAAAAGTAATTACGGAAAAAGTAATCGAACAAGAACGTCTAGCAAGAAAAATTTTAGCCAAAGACCAAATTGAATTAGAAGATAAGGTATATCGTGCATTTGGCACGTTAACCAATGCCAAAAAAATATCATCAGAAGAAGCAAGAGACTTACTTTCCGAAGTGAAACTAGGAACCGATTTAGGGATTATAAAAGAACTTACCGATTTAAAAGTAAAGAAACTACAGCTTTACACAAAGCCAGCAAACTTACAACAATACCTAGAAAAACAAATCGAATCCTACGAAAGAGACATCAGAAGAGCAGAAGTAATTAAACAGGTTATAGGGGAAAAATAAAATCCTCCTATGGGTTTCTTATTAGAAATAACTTCTAATGGCGAAATGTTCTATTAGAACATAATACTTTAAGTAACGATACGATTATATAACATTTTAATAAATAGTCAAATAAGAAAGAAGGTAGATAATAATGACGTATAAATTTACAAATAGTGCCCAGAGGGCAATTGAGATTGCGAATGATGTGGCAATTGAAATGGGGCATAATTACATTGGAACCGAGCATATTTTGTATGGTTTGGTGAAAGAGGAAACTGGGGTGGCAAGTAAAGTGTTGCAAAACCAGAAAATAGAACCAGAGGCGGTTTTACAGGAAATTGAAGAATTAATTGGAAAAGAGGAACAAGCCAAGGTAGAGGTGGCTGGGTTTACACCTCGAACCAAGCGTGTCATTGAAAATGCATTTCGTGAAGCTAGAAAATTGGGGTCAGATTATATTGGAACCGAACACATTTTAATTGGCATTATGAGAGAAGGCGATAGTGTTGCTGTTCGTATTATGCTAAATTTGGGAGCAAACCCAAGCAAATTATACAATGAAATTGTAAAAGTGATTAATGAAGACGAAAACATACAAGGACAAGCCGAAAACAAGACCGTAAAAAATAAGCAAGGAAGTTATAACCAAACACAAACTCTAAACCAATTTGGAACCGATTTAACAAAACAAGCTGAAGAAGGAAAACTAGACCCAATTGTAGGAAGAAAAGATGAAATTGAACGTGTCATCCAAATTCTTTCCAGAAGAACAAAAAACAATCCTTGCTTAATTGGAGAACCAGGAGTGGGAAAAACAGCGGTAGTAGAAGGTCTTGCCGAAAAAATCATACAAGAAGATGTACCAGAAATGCTAAAAAACAAGCGAGTGGTTACCATTGACCTTTCGAGTATGGTAGCAGGAGCCAAATACAGAGGAGATTTTGAGGAAAGAATTAAAAAGTGTTTAAATGAAGTAAAAAAAGCAGGGGATGTTATTCTATTTATTGATGAAATTCATACTATTGTGGGAGCTGGTTCAGCAGAAGGAGCCATTGATGCAGCAAACATCCTAAAACCATTATTGGCAAGAGGAGAAATTCAGTTAATTGGTGCTACTACGCTAAACGAATACCGTAAATACATTGAAAAAGATGCAGCATTAGAAAGAAGATTTAGCCCAGTTACGGTAAATGAACCAAATGTAGAAGATACCATCCAAATTCTAAAAGGAATTCGAGATAAATACGAAGCACATCACAATGTAAAAATTACCGATGAAGCGATTAGCGCAAGTGTCAATTTATCGGTACGATATATTACCGACCGTTTTTTACCAGATAAAGCCATCGATTTAATTGATGAGGCAGCCTCAAAGGTAAGAATGAGAACCTACACACAACCTAATAGCCTAAAAGAATTAGAACAAACCATAGAAGTAACCAAACAAGAAAAAGAAGAGGCAATTCGTACACAAGATTTTGAAAAGGCAGCATCATTACGAGATAAAGAACGTAACCTAAGGGAAAAATTAGAAAAAGAACAAGAAAAATGGAAAGATAAAAACACCAAAAAAGTAACCGAAATTACCGAAGAAGAAATAGCAGAGGTAATTGCAAACTGGACCAAAATTCCAGTAAAAAAATTAACGCAAAATGAAAATGAAAAACTAAAGAATTTGGAGCAAACTCTACATAAAAGAGTAATTGGGCAAGAAGAAGCAATTAGTGCGGTTTCAAAGGCGATTAGGCGTGGTAGAGTAGGACTAAAAGACCCAAAACGTCCGATTGGTTCCTTCCTATTCTTAGGACCAACTGGAGTAGGAAAGACAGAACTTTCCAAAGCATTAGCAGAGGCACTTTTTGGAGATGAAAATGCCATGGTTCGAATTGACATGTCCGAATACATGGAACCACATTCTATCTCAAAACTAATTGGTTCCCCTCCAGGATATGTAGGGTTTGATGATGGCGGTCAATTAACCGAAAAAGTAAGAAGAAAACCATATTGTGTCATTTTATTTGATGAAGTAGAAAAAGCACATCCAGATGTCATGAACATGTTATTACAAATTCTAGAAGATGGGCGTTTAACCGATAGCCAAGGAAGAACGGTAAACTTTAAAAATGCTGTCATTATTATGACCTCAAATATAGGAGCAAGGCTAATAACCGACAACAAAAAACTAGGTTTTGCAGGTGTTTTAAGTGATGAGGAAAAGGAAGAACAAAAGAAATACGAAGAAACCAAAAAAGAAGTATTAGCCGAATTAAAAAAGCAGTTCCGACCAGAATTTATTAACCGTATTGATGAAATTATTGTATTCCACAAACTAACGGATGTCGAAATAGCTAACATTATTGAAATAATGTTAAAAGAAGTACAAACAAGATTACAAGAAAACAGCATGGATATTAAAATGGATAAATCAGTAAAAGAATTAATTGCAAAAGAGGGAATGGATAAAGCCTATGGAGCACGCCCATTAAGAAGAACGATTCAAAACTTAGTAGAAGATAAGATAGCAGAGGCAATTTTGGATGGGAAAATAAAAACAGGAGGTAAAGTAAAGGTAGTAGCAAAAGAAGGAAAAGTAGAAATTAAACCGATGAAATAAAACCGTATGGGCAGGCCTTGTGTCTGCCCATTTAGATTTAAATATAAATTATCAAATAAAGGCTGACACAAGACTACTCTAAGGTTATATAGGATTTACATGAATAATGGTTTTATAAACCTTATCTAAATTCGTAATATCCTGTTCTAACGAATCTGCCAAGGAATGACTATCAAAAGTCGTCATATTACCATCCACATAGATGGTTAATACAATAATATATTGATAACCAACAGGAGCAGAAGAAATATCATCTAATTTTTTAATTTCTTTATAACTATGTGCCAAATCCAAAATCATTTTTTCGGTAGTAGCATCTACTGAAATATCCATTAATACATTATAACTTTCCACAAAAATTTTAACTCCTGTATAACAAATCCAAATCGAAATACCAATGCCAACAATACCATCAAACCAATAAATATGAAGTAAGCTAAGTAAAATCGAAATAAGAGTAAAAGTAGTTACAATACAGTCATTTCGGTGGTCTTTCATATTGGCTTCTAGTAAAATATTGTTATATTTTTTAGACAAACGATAAGTATAGATAAATAAAAATAATTTTACCAAAATGGTTGCAATACAAACTGCAACTAAAAACCACGAAAATGTAAAAATTTCTTGAAAAATAAGCGAAATAGTAGAGTCATATAATAATTTAGCAGAGACAAAAATCATGGAAATACTAATAAACAAAGAAAAGATATATTCTGCTTTCCCATGCCCAAAATTATGAGATTTATCACCAGGTTCACTTGCAATACGATTACCAATAAACGTCATAAGTGAGGCAAAAATATCCCCAGCACTGTTGGCAGTATCTGCAATCATTGCTTGGCTATGACTAGCAAAACCAACAATTCCCTTAATAATGAGTAAAAAGATGTTTCCAAATATGCCGAATATTCCGGCTTTTTTTGTACTATTGTATCGATCCATAACATCACGCTCCATTTAAAGTATAAGGCTGATTATACCATAAAAGAACGAAAATAGATAGAAAAATTATAATTTTTATGCGGTTTTTAATTTACGAATTTCTTCAATACTTAAACCAACAATATCAGCATAAAACCAACACAATATTACAACTTTATTTCGATAACATTACAAAAACTTGCATTTTTTGTAATATTATGTTATAATACTAATGTGAGAGGCAAAAGATGAAGTAACAAAAGTTTCAAAAGAAGGTGATTGTAATGGTAGAGGCAATTATATATATTTTAATTTTTATTATATTTTCATTAATCGTATTTTCAATTATGCAAATTAGAATGGCAGGAATTCAAGTAAAAGATTTCTGGTCATTTATTAAAGCCAACGAATTATTAGATGAATTATATATTTTTGCTAAAAAAGGTGGAAATTTAAGTCCACAAGAACAAGTAATTTTCTTAACAGAAGCAGAAAAAGTATTTGAAGCATTTGAAAAAGTTCCAAGTATGCTTTGGGATGAGGAATACCAAAAATACAGGGAAGTCCTAAACAAATATAAAGATATTAAAGTATTAAGATGGGCTTCTAATTAAAAAAGTTTAACATAAAAAATTCTATATATAAAAAATAGAGATGATTTTCAAAACATCTCTATTTTTTCTTCTGATTTACAAAAATGTCTTCAATTTTTCTACATTGTTTTCTTGCATTTTTACAAAGGTGTCTAGCACTTGTCGTACTTCTTCATTAATGTTTGGGTTTTGATTTAATAGTTTTCGTCCCTCAATAATTCCCATGGTTGTTCCTTGAATTAGCATATCAGCAATGTGAGAATTGCTTTTATCGGTTAGAGTATTCATTTGAATGCCACTCCAAGCCATGACTTCGGTCATAGGATGATTGTCCTTTGGAATGGTTCCATATTTCTTATAAATTTCATTTACACTATCTAAAATATCACCATACTGCGTATACTGAAAACTCAAATTATCTTTAAAATTTGGTTCAGAAATTTTTTCAGAAACAGTCGAAATCGAATCCATTCCCATTTTAGCACCCTTATGAACTTCATTTAACACATATAAATTAGTATCTTTTTCCATGATAAAACCTCCATTTTTATTTAATACTATTTAGTATAAACGAAAAAATAGAAAATATAATTCAAATGAAAATAAAATAATTTACAAAAAATAGTTTTATCGATATAATAAGACAAGAAAGAAGAGGAAAAATAATGAGTGATGTAAAATGGACGAAGGAACAATTACAAGCAATATCGGAAAAAGATACGAATATTTTAGTAGCAGCTGCCGCACGGTAGTGGAAAAACGGCGGTTTTGGTAGAGCGTATGATAGGAAAAATTTTAGAACAGAATATGAATATTGATGAATTACTAGTGGTAACCTTTACGAATGCTGCAGCGAGTGAAATGAGGCAAAGAATGTTAGATGCGATTTATGCGTATTTAGAGGAGCATCCAGAAGACACAAAAATGCAAGAACAAATTGTGAAAATGGGGAAAGCTAGTATTTGTACGATTCACTCTTTTTGTTTAGAAGTGATTCGTAATCATTTTTACGAAATTGGAATTTCACCCAATATTCGTATTGGAAAACCCAATGAGATAGAATTACTAAAAAGGCAAGTCTTAGAGGATTTATTTGAAAAAAAATATGAAAGTGAAGATAAGGACTTTTTATTACTAATTGATACTTATACCAATTACCAAAAAGATGATGATTTAAAGGAATTGATTTTAAATATAGTAGGTACAATTCAAGCCAATCCTTTTCCAGAAGAATGGCTAAAAAAAGCCGTAGAAGATTTTAAAATAGAAGAACAAAACGATTTTTTAGATACAAAATGGGGAACCATTTTGTTAGAAGAAATAAAAGAGGAAATAGAAACATGTATATTAGAGCTTAACGGTATTCAAAAAAAATTAGTAAAATACGAGGAATTAAGTAAATTTACAAAAACCATTGAACAAGACACCATAAATTTGCAAGGAATTGCGAAGCGTATAGAAGAAATCGGTAATACGACAAAAGAATTTACCGTTCGGAAATGGGGAGGAATCGACAAGTACTTGGGATAAGTTATTAGAATTGGTAACGACTGTAAAATGGGGTACTTGGCCAAGAGAAAAAGTAGAAAGTTTTGTAAAAGACCAAGCCAAAGAAAAAAGAGACCAAGTAAAAAAGAGATATAATAAGATAAAAGATAAATTTTTTACCGCTAATTTGGAACAAATTAGGCAAGACATGACGGAAATGTACCAAAAATTAGCATGTCTTCGTGACTTAATTTTTGAGTTTGAAACTGCTTTTGCAAAAGAAAAGCTAGAAAAAAATGTAATGGATTTTCACGACATTGAGCATTTTGCTTTAAAAATTTTGGTGCAAACGGGTGAGAATGGAGAAAAGAAACCAACCGAAGTAGCATTAAAGTATAGAGAAAAGTTTAAAGAAATTGCCATTGATGAGTACCAAGACAGTAACTTAATTCAAGAATATATCTTAAACATGATTTCAAACGGAAATAACCTATTTATGGTGGGGGATGTAAAGCAAAGTATCTATAAATTTCGACAAGCAAGACCAGAACTGTTTTTAGAAAAGTATGAATCCTATCAAATAAAAGAAAATAAACATGATGAGGACGACCTAAAAATTCAATTATTTAAAAATTTTCGAAGTAGAAAAAATGTATTAGATGTAACAAACTATATATTTGAAAACATTATGAGTAAACGTTTAGGAGAAATTACCTATAATGAAGAGGAATACCTAAATTTAGGTGCAAATTTTCCGGTGGTAGAAAAAAAGGAGGAAGAAGCACCTAAAAAACTAGAGACCCAACACAAAACAAGCCTTCATATTATCGATGTAAAACAAAAGGAAGAACAAGAGGAAGAAGAGTTTGAACAAGTAGAAAATGCAGTATTAGAAGCAAGATTTGTAGCAAAAGAAATTCAAAAATTAATAAAAGACAAATTTCAGGTTTATGATAAGAAAGTAGGATATCGCAATATTTCTTATAAAGATATTGTTATTTTATTAAGAAGTACCGCCACGCTAGCACCTATTTTTGAAAAAGAATTAAATAATTGCAATATTCCTACCTTTAGCGATACTGGAAGTGGTTATTTTGATTCTACTGAAATACAAACGATATTATCACTCTTAAAAATAATCGATAATCCAAGACAAGACATTCCGTTGGTAAGCGTGCTACGTTCTCAAATTGGGAAATTTGATGATAATGAGTTAATTCGTATCAAACTAAATGGAGAAGGCACAAAAAAGGAGGATTTTTATACTACCTTTTTGCAAGCACTTCAAAAGGAAGAAACAAGTAATGCCTTAAAAGAAAAAATGCAGCATTTTTTAGATAAACTTACTGAGTGGAGAAAGAAAAATGAATACATGCCACTAGATGAATTCATTTGGCAAATTTATATAGAGACAGGCTATTATCAGTATGTGGGACTTATGCCAAATGGACCTCTAAAACAAGCAAATTTGAAAATGTTATTTGAAAGAGCAAGAGAATATGAAAAGGCAAGTTTTAAAGGATTATTTTATTTTATTGCGTATATGAACCAATTAAGAAGAGCAAGTAGTGATATGGATTCAGCAAAAGTGATTAGCGAAAATGAAGATGTAGTGCGTATTATGAGTATTCACAAAAGTAAAGGACTTGAATTTCCAGTGGTTGTGTTAAGTGCTACAGCCAAAAAGTTTAATTTGATGGATTTAAATACTCCTATTTTATTACATCAAGATTTGGGAATCGGCCCAAAGTACATAGATGACGTAAGAAAAATTGAATATCCAACCCTTCCAAAACTTGCGATTAGTACAAAAGTAACCAAAGAAACATTATCCGAAGAAATGAGGATTTTATATGTAGCACTAACAAGAGCAAAAGAAAAGTTAATTATAACAGGTGTTAGTAAAGATTTTGAAAAGGAAATTGCAAAGAAAAAAGAAAACTTAGAGCTTCGGAGCAATAAAAGAAGTATCACCAAATGTAGTTAAACAACATAAATCGTACTTAGATTGGTTAGAATTGGTTTATTTTAAAGATGAAGAAAAAGCCAAAACTATGATAGAATTAGAAGTACATGAAAAACAAGACATACAAAAAAATAGCCAAAACAATGAAAAACAAGAAGCCGTTCATTTTCTAGAAGAAAGTAAGAAGTATGAAAAGAAAGAGGAATTACAAAAACAGTTAGAGTGGAAATATCCATATGAAGCTTCTTGCGATATTCCAACCATGACATCAGTAAGTAAAATAAAAGAATTTGAAATAGAGCAAGCATTACCAGATTTATTAAACATGATGGAGCAAAATACCACAAGCCCAAAACAAGAAAAAAAGGTACCAGAATTCTTAAAAGAAGAAGTAAAAATAAGCCCCGCAAGATTGGGTAGCTTAGTGCATTTGTGTTTACAACATATCAACGAAAAAGAAGAATATACATTAGCAAAAATAGAAGCACTGATAAAAATGCTTGAACAAAAACAGCTAATTACAAAAAAAGAAGCACAAGCCATTCCTACCAAAGACCTACTAGACTATACAAAATCCGATTTATTTAACAAATTAAAACAAGCAAAAGAAATCCACAAAGAAACACCATTTTACTTTGACATGCAAGCAAAGGAAATTGTAGGAAAAGAAGTAGAAGAACCTATTCTAGTACAAGGAATTATCGATTTATACTACATTGATAAGGAGCATCATATGATACTAGTCGACTACAAAACCGATTTTGTTAAAAAAGAAGAAGACTTAATCATAAAATATCAAAAACAACTAGAAATCTACAAAAGAGCCCTAGAAGAAGCAAGTGGCAAAAAGGTAGATGAAGTGTACATTTATTCTGTTTATTTGCAGAAGGAAATTAAGATAAATGTGTAGATGAAAGGATATAGTGGAGGTATTAATATGGAAAAGAAGATATTAGATTTTTATAAACAAACAAGTTTATATACAGATTTAGGATTTTATAAGGATTTTTGCAAAAACTTAACAGATGATATAGACGAGTTATGTGTATTGCAAAGAATGCAAATCATACATCCTGTTGCATTTAATAATATAGATATTAGAAAACAAGAGAAATGCTTTTGGGGAAATATGACAAAAGTGCCTATTACTAGATTAAATTATGAAGATGATTTATTTCCAACCGCAATTAGTATGATTAGTGAATTACTCAGGAAAGATAGCAATTACCACAAAGCTAGAAAAGCAGAAGATAAAATACATATTACATGTAGAGGAGAGGCAATATTATTAGCAGCTATTTTAAAAGCGAAAGGATATTCTGCAAGAGTAAGAAGTGGATTTGCCCCATATATAAAACAAGATGGGATAGCATATGACCATTGGATTACAGAATATTTTAATGAAGAGAAAGAAAGATGGGTTTTAGTTGATGCAGATGAACATTGTCCAGACCATGAAATGGGATTTGATTTAAATGATATACCAAGAAATAAGTTTATTTTTGGTGCAGAAGCTTATTTAGGAATGAGAAATAACCAATATAAAACAGAAGAAATATATTATGCTTCTGACCCTGCAACATTGGGACTTAAAGCTTCATTAAGAGGATTATTCTATGATTTTCATTCCTTGATGAATGATGAAATTATATTCTTACATTTGCCACGATATATACAAGATAAAAAACTAGAATTAACACAAGAAGAGTACAAAGAATTAGATAAGTTGGCAAAATTATTATTAAATCCAGAGGATAATTTTGATGAACTATTAGAAATTTGGAACAATGAACCTAAATTTAGAATGATGTCAGGTGCATTAAATGTTTAATTTGCTAATGAAACATTTAATTTCGAGTTTACAATTTATGTTATCTATGGTATAATAAGGCTATCTTAATTAGGAAATGGAGTAATTCATATGTGGAAAATTAATATAACTGGTAAAGGAGCAGAAGGAAATCGAATTCGAACATTTGGAATTTATGCTTTGTGTGTAATTTTGTTTTTTATTTTTTCAAATATTATGATTGAAATTGCATTAAAATCAACTTATGACCCAATTGATACTTATATAACAGAACCAGAGGGAATGAAAATTGAAATAAATGAGTCAAAGGCAACCTATGTGAATGGATATGTAGGAGGAAGTATTACCCATACGAATGATGTCATGTCAACTGCCTATGTGAAAATTGATTTATATACGAAAAGAGATGTGTGTATGGGGACAAAATATGTGGAGTTAAATCATTTAATTCCCTATAAATCACGCGAATTTCGTATGGGGTTTCAATATACAGATGTAGATTATGCACGAATTACTGTAATAGATGAAATACCAGAAAATACACCTGAGGAAGCATTTGAAAGTGAAAATTTAGCAGGACCAATGTTGATTGCAGCTGTTATTTTCCTATGTTTCTTTGGATAAAGAAAAGAGAAAATGATGACCATAGAAGAAAATTTAAAAATAGCGACCATGAAATTGAAGAAAAGTAAAATAGAGGAACCTAGAAAGATTGCTAGGCTTCTTCTTTGTTCTGTTCTAAAGATAAGAAAAGAAGAGGTTTTATTGTATGAAAAAAAAGAATTAGCAAAACAGGAAGAAGAAGAATACCAAAAAAGCATACAAAAATTAGAAGAGGGTTATCCTCTTCAATACATAACCCATCATCAAGAATTTATGAAACTAGATTTTTATGTAGATGAACATGTATTAATTCCAAGGGCAGATACAGAAATCACAGTAGAAGAAGTGATTTCATATTGCCAAAACCAAGAAAAGGATAACCTTCGTATATTGGACTTATGCACAGGGAGTGGGGCTATTGCGATTTCACTAGGGCGATATCTTCCAAATTGTGAAATTGTAGCAGTCGATATTAGCAAAGAAGCATTAAAAGTAGCAAAGAAAAATGCGAAACAAAATAAGGTAAACAATATTACTTGGGTACAATCCAATTTATTTGAAAATGTAGTAGGAACATTTGATGTGATTGTATCAAACCCGCCATATATTAAAACCGAAGTGATTACTACACTAGAACCAGAAGTGCAAAAAGAGCCAATAATTGCATTAGATGGTGGAACAGATGGACTAATATTTTACCAAAAAATTTTAAAACAGGCAGGGAATTATTTCAAAAAAGATGGAGCCATATTTTTTGAAATTGGCTATGACCAAAAAGAAGAAGTAATAAATATGATACGAGAAACAAAGGAATATAGAGAAATAGAAGGAAAAAAGGATTTATCAGGAAATGACAGAATGATTATGGCAAAGAGAGGGTGAAAAGATGTCTTTTTCAAAACAATTGAAAGAAGAATTAAGTAAATTAAATACATTATCCAATAAAGAATGTGTGAAATGGGAATTAATCCGGATATTTGCTTAGTAATAATACAAATATAGTAAGAGGAAAACTAAAATATACAACGGAAAATGAATACAATATTAATCGATTTGGAAAATTACTAAGCAATTTGGGAATCGATTATCAGATTGAATTACAAGGAAAAGTATATGTTATTACATGCAAAAAAATAGAAATAGAGGAAATAACATATGAGGATAAGGGCATTCAATTATGTACGAATGGAAACGAGATGGATATAAAAAGGGATGAGATAATATTAAAAGCATGTGTGAGAGGATGTTTTTTAGGAGGAGGGTCTTGCAATAATCCTCATCATCAATACCATTTTGAAATGCTATTTGCAAATAAGGAAAATGCCAATTTTATACGTATGATATTACAAGCATTTGGAATAAGTGTTAAAATCTTAACACGAAAGAATCGCATTGCGATTTATATAAAAGAGGCAGAAGAAATTTCAAAATGCTTAGCTTTTATGGGAGCTGGAAAAGCAGTGTTAAATTTTGAAGAAATTCGTGTGGTACGAGATACCAGAAATAATGTTAATCGATTAGTAAATTGTGAAACAGCGAATCTAAACAAAACCATTAATGCATCTGTAGAACAAATCAAACAAATTGAATATTTAAAGAAAAAAGGAAAGTTTGATAAACTTCCAGAAAACCTAAAAGAAGTTGCAAATTTAAGGCAAGCACACCCAGAAGCAAGCTTAGTAGAATTAGGCAAAATGCTAGAAACGCCAATTGGAAAATCTGGCGTAAACCATAGGTTAAAGAAAATTTGTGAAATGGCAAAAGAAATGTAGGGGTCGATGCCTTCATCGACCCGAAAACAGGAACAAGACATAAAAAAGGGTCGATGAGGGCATCGACCCCTACACCTAAAAATGATAAGAGGGATTGGAAGGAATAAAATGAAAGAAGAATTGGGAATCTATGTGCATATTCCTTTTTGTAAACAAAAATGCTTATATTGTGATTTTGTATCATT
Organism: uncultured Clostridium sp.; assembly: GCA_948470025.1. Classification (GTDB taxonomy): domain Bacteria; phylum Bacillota; class Clostridia; order TANB77; family CAG-508; genus RGIG8482. The sequence goes on from CAOKNG010000001.1 coordinate 27,099, forward strand.
TGCAAAAAGTGAAATGTGGGAAGAGAAGTATATAGAGGCATTAAAAAAAGAAATATGTGCGAATAAGGAAAAAGGAAAAGATTATAGAGTAACAACAGTTTATATTGGTGGTGGAACTCCTTCGTATATTGATAGTAAAGCGATTGTTAGTGTGCTAGATACAATAAAAGAAAATTATGAAATTCAAGAAGAGGCAGAAATAACCATAGAAGTAAACCCAGGAACAGTTACAAAAGAAAAACTAGAAGATTACAAAAAAGCAGGGGTTAACCGCCTAAGCATTGGTTTGCAGTCGACAGATAATGCGATTTTAAAACAAATTGGAAGAATTCATACCTATGAAGAATTTTTAGAAACCTATAAGTTAGCAAGAAAAATAGGCTTTACCAATATTAATATAGACTTAATGCTTGCCCTACCAAACCAAACCGAAGAAATTTTAGAAGATAGTCTACAAAAAGTAATAAGCTTAGCTCCAGAACACATTTCCTTATATTCATTAATCCTAGAAGAAGGAACGCCGATGACATCTTTTGTAGAAGAGGGAAAGATAACTTTACCAACCGAAGAAATGGAAAGAAACATGTACTGGAACACGAAAAGAATGTTAGAACAAAACGGTTATATTCACTACGAAATTTCTAATTTTGCAAAACCCAATAAACAATCCAAACACAACCAAAACTGTTGGAACCAAAAACAATACCTAGGTTTTGGTCTTGCTTCTCATTCCTACTACCACAAAACCAGATATTCCAATATCACAAACTTAAAAGATTACATTCAATCTATAGGGAACGGTCCTGTGTCTGCCAATAAAACACAAAATATTCACGAAATCCAAACTTCAGAGAACGAACAAAAAGAATACATGTTGCTAGGATTAAGAAAAATACAAGGAATAGCAATATCCGAATTCAAAAACAAATTTATCCAAAATCCAATCTATGTTTTTAGAAAAGAGTTAGACAAATTAGTAAAAGAGGAGTTGATTGAGGTAGACATTGACAATATAAAATTAACTGATAAAGGGTTAGACTTTGCTAATATGGTTTGGAGAGAGTTTGCATAAATATTGATGGTACGTAGTTGTATATGAAAAATCAAAGAAAAAAATGAAATATATCCTCTAAATAACGTTTCATAGCAGGAGAAGGAATATATTTTCTTGCTTTTTCCAAAGTAAAAAAAGACACCACACAATGTGGTATCTTTTTTTAACAATAGATTCGATAATCGATTTCAGGAAAAATAGGGTCTTTTTTGGAAATGTCTTTTAAAAAGTCTTCATCAATTGAGTTTGATTTAATTTGCCCATATAATTTTGTAAATCTTCCAATGTGGTCTTTAATTCGTTTTTTAGCATAATCTACCATGGTTCCATTTGTGATAATAAACAGCCAATCACTACTTTGAGCAAGGAGTAATTCTCTTGCACATTGATTTAGAGCTTGTTTTTTTAGTTTATTTTTTTCGTTTGGATACAAATGGGCAAGTTCTACCATTCTGTCACCTGCAACATGTAAATGTCTATGTACATAGTCATTAGTAGGGTTTAGCCATACACCGCTATATCCATTTGCCCCCCAACTAGAACGACATGGGGTAGAGACTTGAATACTTGGATAACGGTCAATGTATTCGCTTGGTGTAATTAGTTTAAAATCACATTTATCATAGTATATCTTTTTAAATAATACATATAGCCAATCTGGACCTTCATACCACCAATGCCCATAAAGTTCAGCATCATAAGGGCATAGAATAATGGGTGGAGTATCCATGTGGCTAGCTAAATTAGTAATTTGTGCTTGTCTACAATCAAAGAAATGTCCTGCTTGTTTTTCTACACTATCCATAGCCCAACGTGGGTTATAATAGTCTTTTTCGCCAGTATCTCCTGTAATGCGATAGTATTTAATTCCAGTAGGAACACGAACACCATCAAACGTAAGATATGGCTTAATGTAGTCATAGTCTACATCATAACCAATATCACGGTAAAATTCGCGGTAATTATAATCACCAGGATAGCCATTAATGGAACTCCAAACTTGTCTAGAGGATTCAATATCACGCCCAAAGGCAACAATGCCAGTAGGGGAAACAATAGGAGCGTAGGTACCATAAACAGGAGTAGGATTTGCATATAAAATTCCATGAGATTCTGTAATAATATATTCAATACCAAATTCCTTTAAATATTTGTCTGCTTCTGGCACATAACCACATTCTGGAAGCCAAATACCACGTGGTTTTCTTCCAAAATATTTTTCATATGTTTGTATGCCTACTGAAATTTGTGCTTTTACTGTGTTTTCATTAATGTATAAAATCGGAAAATAACCGTGGGTTGCACCACAAGTAATAATTTCTAATACACCAATATCTTGAAGTTGTTTGAAACCGTCAATAATATTGCATCCATATACATCTTGGAAAATATGTAAATCATTAGAATAACGATTAAAATAATAGTGAGATAATTCATTTAAACGATTATCATAAGAAGTACGTTTGATTTCTTTTTTAGAAAGTTCGATATGTTTTTTTAAATACTTTACATATCGTTTTTGTAATAGTTTATTATCTAACATATTTAGAAGAGGAGGCGTCATAGACATGGTAATTCGAAAATCAACCCCTTCTTCTACTAATTTATTAAAATTGGTAAGTAGGGGGATGTAAGTTTCTGAAATTGCTTCAAATAACCATTCTTCTTCTAAATAATTTTCACTTTCTGGGTGATGCACAAAAGGTAGGTGTGCATGTAAGACAAAACTTACATAGCCTTTTTCTTGTTTATTCATAGATTTCTCCTTCGTAAATTGATAGGGGGCAGATCCTATATCTGCCCACAATTATGCATTCCAATGTATAGCATTATTTGAAACTAGAAGATGAAAGAGAAGATGGATTTGTTACATTACCATCTATAAGTTCATCAAATAATTCATTTTGATAGATTTGTTTATATAAATCGTAAATACCATAAATTTCTTGCATGTTTTTAAAATTCGATAAGTGGGAAAAGTCTTTCATTGTCATTTGACCTGTTTTTACATTACGATAAGCAATATTTGGATGAAAACGTTCAAATAAAATATGATCATTTGGTGCTTCCATTTGGTTAGAAGAAGCAACATAAATATATGGTTCTTTTACAGTATCTTGGTACAAATTAGGACGTCTACCAAGTTCAATAACATATTCACAACCTGCATCATTTACATGTAAATACCAACTATTGGCAAAATCGTTAATTTCGATTTCAAAAGTATAGTTCATGGTGGTATTATGAACAAGCAAAACGGGTCTTGTTTTTGAAAAGAAATCTTCACCAAATTTCGTCGTATATAATAAACGATCTTCGTCTGAAATATCCCAATATACAAACAACATCTCAGGTGTTTGTGCCAATACTTTTACAGTTGTTTGATTATAACGATAAGGTAAATCATAATACTCAAAAATTTCGACCTTTTTTGCCTTAGAAGAAGTTGCTTTCTTTTTAGTGCTAGAAGATTTCTTGGTAGTAGATGTTTTGGATTTTGCGTTTGTAGAGGCACTGGTTGCGGAATTTTTCGAGACTTGCGACACTGCTGTGCCCTTCTTAGTAGTATTTGCTTTTTCCTTTGAAGAGGTTGCTTTCTTACTAGAAGATGCACTTGCTTTTTTCGAAGTATTTGTAGCTTTTTTTGTAACAGATTCTTTTTTTGGTGCAACCGTTTTTGTTTTTGGTGTAGCCGATTCCTTCTTTGTAGCAACTGTCTTAGTCTTTTTTGATGAAGTATCATCTTTTTTTGTAGTAGTTTTCTTTGTAACCTTTTTTACTTCAACATCCGCATCTTTTTTCTTTGCAGTCGATTTTGCTACATCTTTTGTTGTTCTTGGCATTGAAAAATACCTCCTTAGTACAATTTAAAATTTCTTTTATTATACTATACTAAAAGCAAAATAAATTCAAGTAAATTGTCGAAAAAAATAAGAAATTTCGCAACAATATAAAAGATTTCTTCTTTTTTATGATTTTGTGCAAAAAGACTTGCAACAAAATGCATTTTGTGCTAATATAATATTTATAAATCACGTAGGGGTATAGTGTCAATGGTTAGCACGATGGTCTCCAAAACCACAAGTCTGAGTTCGAGTCTTAGTACCCCTGCCAAAAGTATGTTAAAAGGGAGTAGCCAATGGATTGCTAATCAACAGACGCGATATGAAAATATCTGGTTAGTAAGCTTATGATAATAAGTAGGCGAGACTTTTCAATGAGTTTTTTTATTTAAAAAATTTATTTAAAAGTCCCGCTATTTTTGTATTTATGCTTGTAAGGGCGATTATTAATTGCCCGCCCTTTGAAGGATAGACTTAAAATAAAGTGTAAAGGAAATGAATAATTTAGAGCGAGTAAGTAAAAATAAAGGAAAAGGAGAGATGAAGTTTGGAAAAGAATTGGTTTTCAAAAACAGTAGAGGAAACAAAGATAGAACTACAAACAGATTTCGAGAAGGGACTTGACGATGAGCAAGTTGCAAAAAAGCAAGAGGAGTATGGTCTTAATGAGCTAAAGGCAAAAAAGAAAAAATCCTTATTTCAAAAATTTCTAGAGCAGTTTAAGGATTTTACAATTTTGGTTCTAATTGTAGCAGCGATTGTGTCTGGTATTGTTGGTGTATCAGAAGGAGAAGGGATTACCGATACCATTATTATATTAATTGTTGTTATTTTGAATGCTATTATTGGGGTTGCACAAGAATCCAAAGCAGAAAAATCGTTAGAAGCATTACAAAAATTAAGTGACCATGCTTCCAAAGTAATTCGAAACGGAAAAATGGATGTAATTCCTTCAAAGCTATTAGTGCCAGGGGATATTGTTGTACTAGAAACAGGAGACTTTATTCCAGCAGACTTAAGAGTGATAGAAGCGGTGAATTTAAAATCACAAGAATCTGCCTTAACAGGAGAATCGGTTCCAGTTGAAAAGCAAGTAGAAGCAATTTCAGAAGAAAAAGTGGGAATTGGTGATAGAAACAATATGCTATTTTCATCTAGTTTAGTTACTTATGGAAGAGGAAAAGGGATTGTAGTAGAAACAGGAATGAATACAGAAGTTGGAAAAATTGCAGGTATGTTAGACAATACAGAAGAAACCACTACACCATTACAAGAAAAATTAAATACGTTAGGAAAAACATTAGGAATTGCAGCATTAGTGATTTGCGCCGTTATTTTTGGAATTGGTCTTTTATATGGAAAAGAACCAATTCACATGTTTATGACAGCAGTTAGCCTAGCAGTAGCAGCAATTCCAGAAGGATTGGTTGCAGTTTCTACCATTGTTCTTGCAATTGGTGTACAAAAAATGGTAAAGAAAAATGCCATTGTAAAGAAACTACCAGCCGTAGAAACTTTAGGAAGTGCAACGGTTATTTGTTCTGATAAAACAGGAACATTAACACAAAATAAAATGACAGTAAAAAAAGTATATTATAACAATACCCTACTAAATTTAGAAGACCTTGGACAGATAAGTGAAGAAGCAAAAACGCTAGTACTAGCAAGTATGCTATGTAATGATACGAAAATTGATAAAGACTTAAAGCTAAAAGGAGACCCAACAGAAACCGCATTAGTGGATATGGCATTTAAGCTAGACTTTGAACCTGCTATTTTTGAACAAATGCCACGTGTAGAAGAAATTCCATTTGACTCCGAGCGAAAATTAATGACAACCGTCCACAAAGTAGGTGAAAAATATATTGTTTATACCAAAGGGGGAGTAGATGAGTTACTTGCTCATACAACGAAATATCAAATTCGAGGAGAAATCAAGGAAGACTTAGAAAATTTCAAACAAGAAATTCAAGCACATAATATGGAAATGGCAAAAGATGCTCTAAGAGTGCTAGCAGTAGGATATAAAGAATTAGACCATATGCCACAAAAAGAAGAAATGAAAACAATTGAAAATGATTTAATTTTCATCCGGAATGGTAGGAATGATTGACCCACCACGAGAGGAAGCCCGTGTAGCAGTGGAAAAATGTAAAACAGCAGGGATTAAAACAGTGATGATAACAGGAGACCATAAAATTACTGCAATTGCCATTGCAAAAGCATTAGGAATTTTAGAAGATGAATCTGAGGCATTAACAGGGGCAGAATTAGAAGAAATGTCAGATGAAACATTAACGAAGAATATTCGAAAGTATTCTGTTTATGCAAGAGTATCGCCAGAGCATAAAGTGCGTATTGTAAAAGCATGGAAAGCACAAGGTGAAATTGTAGCAATGACAGGAGATGGAGTAAATGATGCACCAGCCTTAAAAACAGCAGATATTGGTTGTGCCATGGGAATGGTAGGAACGGATGTTGCAAAAGAAGCTGCGGATGTTATTTTAACAGATGATAATTTTGCAACAGTTGTATCAGCAGTAGAAGAAGGAAGACGTATTTATGATAATATTTTAAAAGCAATTCAATATTTATTATCAAGTAATGTAGGAGAAATTATTGTACTGTTTGTAGCAATTCTATTAACACCACTGTTAGCAAAGTGGTTTGGAATTACGAATATAAGTAACTTAGAGCCATTACTACCAATCCATATTCTATGGATTAACCTAGTAACCGATGCACTTCCAGCATTAGCATTAGCCTTTGACCCAGCCAATAGAGATATCATGAATCGAAAACCCAAAGATACAAAATCAGGCATTTTTACAAAAGGCATGGTATGGAGAGTCATTTACCAAGGAGTCATGATAGGAACCTTAACCTTAATTGCATTTTGTATTGGGCTTGCTACACCCAATATACAAGGAACGAAGGAATACGTAGAACATGTTAAAATAGAAATCGGTCAAACTATGGCATTTTCTGTATTAGCACTGTCGCAACTTGTTCATGTATTTAATATAAGAGACAACAAAAACTCAATTTTCAAAACAAAACCTTTTAACAATATGAAACTAATACTAGCAATAGCAGTATCTGCACTTCTTATGATTACGATTTTACTAATACCAACTTTACGAGATATTTTCAGTATTTGGGCATTACCAGTAGAAAATATCATAGAAGTAGTATGCTTGGTATTTGCACCAATTGTGATTGTGGAAATATTTAAATTATTGAAGATGAATACCACGAAAGAAGAATAAAAAATGATATTTTACCGAAGACACTTAAAAAGATGTTATACAAAATGTATAACATCTTTTTTTGGCAGATTCTAAACTTCCTTTTTCTTAGAGGACTTTTCTACTTTTTCTGTTTTTGCAAGTTTGTTTTGTGTAAATAAATAATGCACAATAACTCCAAGACCAAACATTTTAACAACAATACCTATAAGGGGTCCTACATATGGAATTAATCCTAATGCCCAAATTACAATGACAACACCAGCAAGAGTTAAGTAAGTCATATAATTTTTGGCATAAGCAAATTTTTCTTTTAATTGGTAAGTAATACAAATACTAGCAACTGTAGTTGCAATAGAAAGTAGTAATACAAGTAGAACAGTAATTGCAAGTGATAAAGGTATTCCTACAACCGTAAATAAAAGAATAACACTTGCTAAAACAGCAACAACAGTGGTTGATAATCCAATTCCAAAAGACTTCGCAATACGAACAGGTTCTAAGAAAGTAGAAGTTGTTTTTAAGAATTTTGGTGCTAACCATAAACATAAGAAGAATACAACAAAAGCATATAATACGATAGCACAAACACTAACAAGCTTTTCGATTATAATATCTGTTACACTAGCTCCATCGCCAAAATCTTTTTGATATTTAATTTCTCCTTGTACAAGTTCATTTGTTAAAGAAAGTTCTGTTGGAGCAGAGTAGGTTAAGTTACCATATACAATAGCAGAATTTCCATCAGTTGTTGAAAAATTGAAATGATTTACTGCTACAAAAGCATCCCTTCCACAACCACCATTAAAGTTAAATGTGTCTGCATAAACTCGTAAATCACGAAGCATAAAAGAATCGTAAGACATATCTACTTTATTGGCAAAGGCGTATAAATCATTTGCACAACCATTTAAGTTTAATTGGTTTGCAGCAATATACATAGATTGAATAACATAAGCATCTTTTGAAATTGTAACCGTTTCACCACAAACATATAGTGAACCATTTACTTTACCAGTGATATTAATATTGCGACCAAAAAGAAAAACATTTCCATCTACAAGTTTATCCATTTGGATGTCATTGGCAACAATATATAAATCTCCATTATAAATGTCATCCTCAGTGGGTTCTTGTGAAGGGGAAGTGTTAGTTTCAGGGTCTACTTCTGTTCTTGCATTATCGCCAGGAACAGTAGAGGTAACATTGGCATTGCCTTCATCGGATGTTACTACTGGAGTTCCCTCATCAGATGTTACCACTGGTTCACCTTCGGTTGCAAAGCTAAAAGTAGAAACAACTAATACAAATGCAAATAATAGTACCATAAATTTTGATTTTGTTTTTAGCATAAAAAATTCCTCCTAATATTTAATTTATTTTATAGGGTAACTATATCTCTAATTCGTGGTTTTGTCAAGAAAAAACAGTAGATTTTATTCTAAATCTACTGTTTTTTTCTTTAAAAAATAGGCACAATCGGAAGCGGGAGTTACTGCTTGAAAAGAAGTATTTTCTAAACAGCATTTTCCGTCTTTTTGATAAACACAATTTGCCGAACAATTGATGTTTGTCAAAATTATCACCTCTTAATAAAGTAGTATAACAAAGAAAAACAAAATTTATGCATTTGTTTTAGAATAAGTATCACAAAAAAGTTTTATACTACAAGTATCACAATGTGGTTTTCTTGCGTCACAAGTATTTCTTCCATGCCAAACAAATAAATGGTTAATATCTTTTAAAGTATCTTTGGGAAAAATGTTTAATAAATCTTGTTCAACTTTTTCTGGGTCAACTTCTTTGGATAAACCAATTCGATTGGAAATTCGTTTGGCATGCGTATCTACAGCAATTCCATTAGCAATGCCAAAAGCTTCTAATAAAATAACATTTGCGCTTTTTCTACCAACACCAGGAAGAGTTAACAATTCTTCCATTGTTTTAGGAACTTCACCACCAAAATCATGTACAATTTTAGTTGCACAAGCTTTTATATTTTTTGCCTTATTTTTATAGAAACCGCAAGGATGAATAAGTTTTTCTAATTCTGCAAGTTCAATATTTGCAAAATCTTCTGGTGTTTTATATTTTGCAAATATTGCAGGAGTGGTTTTATTGACTCGCTCATCTGTACATTGAGCAGATAACATAACCGAGACTACCATTTCAAATGGGGTAGAAAAGTCCAAAGAACATGTGGCATCTGGATAGGTAGTTTTTAATATTTCTACTAAGTTTTTTGCTTGAGTAAGATTTAATCTTTTCATAGAATCACCTTTTTTCGTAAATTTAATATAATATAATAAAGATAGGAGGTAAGGTATTATGTTCGGAATACTAAAAAAAACATGTGGAGTGTGTTTCATAGGTTTGGGGTTAGGAATTTTATTAGTACTATTACTTCCAGTAACAGGATGGTTATTCCTTATTGGAGCTGCAGTCTTAATATTAGGTCTTGTGTGGCTCGCATGTTAAACTAGAAAAGGAGAGTGGGATAGATGCAAATTGTTGTAAAAAAGGTACCAAAGTTCTTAAGGGGATTTATAAAACTTGTCTTTGGCATAAAAGATTAGGTTATATACATAACCAACAAAAAAAGTAGGTGTTTACCTACTTTTTTAATTCTAACGCATATAATAATTTGTAATCGCCAAAAGCGATAATACAATCATTTATATCTATCCTTACGCTCTTTTAACTTTTCCTGCACGTAAACATTTTGCACATACTGTAATTCTTTTTGGTTGACCATCAACGATTGCTTTTACAGTTCGAATATTTGGTTTAAATGTTCTTGATGTTCTTTTACTAATGTGAGAACGAGTTATACTTAATTGATTTCCGTGAGCAACGGATTTATCACAAATTACACATTTTGCCATCTCTTTCTAGCACCTCCCAATAACGAAAATAAATTGTCTACCAAATAGTTTAACACACTATAGAAAAAAAAACAAGACCTTTTATAAAAAAATCACGAGAACCTGTTACAGTCCAGAATCAAACTTGTTAAAAGAGTTTTGGTGTAAGCTTTTGTAGTTTTCTATAAGTATAGTCTGAACAATTCCTATGAATCCAATTAGTAGAAAAACTTTACAAACCTTACAAAATCGTAAGGTTGTTTTTATGAATTTGTGGTATAATGACTTAAGGGGGCGAGAGTGTATGCAAACTATATTGATTGTAGAGGATGACGAGAAATTACGTGATGAGTTAGAGATATTTTTAAATAAGAATGGTTATCAGGCACAAGGGTTAAAGAAATTTGAGGATACGATACAGGATATTTTGAAAATGAATCCAAAATTACTATTGCTAGATGTGAATCTTCCGAATACAGATGGAGAGTACATTTGTAGGGAAATTCGAAAACAGTCTGATATGCCGATTATAATGATAACCAGTCGAGATAATGAGTTAGATGAGTTAATTTCGATTAATTATGGAGCAGACCATTATATTACCAAACCATTTAATATACAAATTCTTCTTGCAAAAATTGCTTCTTTGTTAAGAAGGTCGAATATGATAGGGGAAAGAAATGAAAAAATAGATGCAAAGGATTTTGTTTTAAATACGGCGAAAAGTACCATAGAAAAAGATGGTGTATCGATTGAATTAACCAAAAATGAATATAAGATTTTAAAGTATTTTGTGCAAAATAGAGATAAGATTGTATCAAGAGAAGAGATTATGGAATGTTTATGGGATGATGAGAGTTTTATTGATGATAATACACTAACGGTAAATATTGCGAGACTGAGAAATAAATTAGAAGAAGTAAATTTAAAGGAATTGCTTGAAACCAAGCGAGGACAGGGGTATATACTAAAAAGAAGGGAGTAGTTTAATTTGAATATACGAAGCTTTATCAAAGACAAGGCATTGCCGATTGCTTTATTGCTATTTGCTATTATTACTAGTGAAATATTTCTAATCCCATACCAGATAGCAACATTTATAAAAATCTATATTCCAGTTATTGTAGGAAGCATGTACTTATTGGGGATAGCCATTGAATATGCAATGAAAAAAAGTTATTATAATAATGTAAGTACCATTTTGCAAGACTTAGAGGAAAAGTATTTGATTACAGAAATTATAAAAACGCCTAATTTTATAGAAGGTACCATTTTAAAAAATACATTAGAAGAAGTTGATAAGTCCATGGCAGAACATGTGAATTTTTACAAATATTTGCGGAGAAGATTATAAGGACTATATTGAATTATGGATACACGAGATTAAAATCCCAATTGCTAGCCGGAAAAATGGTAATTGAAAACAATAAAAATGAAGTAACGAAAAGCATTTATGAAGAATTAGAAAAAATTGAAAACTATACAGAACAAGCCTTGTTTTATGCAAGAAGCAACACCGTAGAGAAAGACTACTACATAAAAAAGACCTATTTGCAAGAGATTGTAAAGGATAGTATTAAGAGAAATAAGAATGTGTTAATTCCAGAAAAAACCACATTAAATCTTCACGATTTAGACTATGAAGTAAATACAGACAACAAATGGGTTTCCTTTATGTTAAACCAAATTATCCAAAACAGTGTAAAATACAAAAAACAAGACCACAATTTAGAATTAGAAATCTATGCAAAAAAAGGAAAACAAAATATCATACTAATCATAAAAGACAACGGAATTGGGATAAAAAAAGGTGAAATTACAAGAGTATTTGAAAAAGGTTTTACTGGCACAAATGGAAGAAAAATTGGTAAAAAATCCACTGGAATTGGGCTATACCTATGTAAAAAATTATGTGACAAGCTAGGGTTAGGAATTGAACTAAATTCCATAGAAGAGGAAGGTACAGAAGTAAGGCTAGTATTTCCTATGGGGAATTTTATGAATATGTGAAATTTGCTTACCTTACAAAAATGTAATACTAATGTAACTTTAATCGATGGCAAATGGGATAAATTCAGTTTATACTTAAAAACAGGAGGTAAGTTTAAATGGAAAAAATATTAGAGGTAAAGAATATTGAAAAATATTATGGGAACAAATCAAACTTAACCAAGGCAATCGATAATATTAGCTTTACAGTGGAAAAGGGAGAATTTGTTGGAATTATGGGAGCGTCTGGGTCTGGAAAGACTACGTTATTAAACACCATTTCTACCATTGATAAAGTAACTGCTCGGGCATATTTTGGTGAATGGAGAGGATATTACGAAATTAAAAGGTAACTGCTTAAATAAATTTCGAAGAGAGGAATTGGGATTTATTTTTCAGGATTTTAATTTATTAGATACACTAACAGCATACGAAAATATTGCTATTGCGTTAACCATTCGGAAGAGTAGCACCAAAGGAAATTGATAGACGAGTAAATGAGATTGCAGAAAAATTGGGAATTAAAGAAATATTGAAAAAGTATCCATACCAAGTATCAGGTGGGCAAAAACAAAGGATTGCTTCTGCAAGAGCGATTATTACAAACCCAAAACTAGTTTTAGCAGATGAACCAACTGGTGCATTGGATTCGAAATCAGCAAGACAATTGCTAGAAAATTTTGAATTTTTAAATCAGCAACTAGGAGCAACCATTGTTATGGTTACACATGACGCTTTTACTGCTTCGTATGCTCATCGAATTTTATTTATTAAAGATGGAAAAGTATTTAACGAATTGGTAAAAGGAAATGATACAAGAAAACAATTTTTTGAAAAGATTATTGAGGTACAAACACTTCTTGGAGGTGATTTGAACGATGTTATTTAAATTATCTTATCAAAATATGAAAAAGAGCATGAAAGATTATGCTATCTACTTTTTAACTTTAGTATTAGGAGTTGCTATTTTCTATATGTTCAACTCCTTAGATAGCCAACAAGCCATGCTACAAGTATCGCAGTCACAAAAGGAAATCATTAAATTAATGATTTCAATGCTTGGCATGGTTTCCGTATTTGTTGCTATCATATTGGGACTACTTATTGTATATGCAAATAACTTTTTAATTAACCGAAGAAAAAAAGAATTTGGAATTTATATGACATTAGGAATGGGAAGAAGACAAATATCGAAAATCATTTTAATGGAAACCATATTTGTTGGAATTATTTCATTAGTGATTGGTTTAGTAATCGGTATATTTGCTTCTCAGTTTATGTCGATACTAGTAGCCAAAATGTTCGAAGCCGATATGAGTGAGTTTCAATTTGTGTTTTCAAAAGAAGCATGCATTAAGACTGGTATCTATTTTGCAGTGATGTATGTATTTGTCATGTTCTTTAATACCATAACAGTTTCAAGGTATAAACTAATCAATTTACTAAATGCGGCAAAGAAAAATGAGGCAGTAAAAATAAAAAATCCTGTTATTTCGATATTGATATTTTTGCTATCTTCTGGTATTTTAGGATTTGCTTATTGGAAAGTAACTGGTGATGTTAAAGCAATATCGGAATTTCGTAAATTACTATCACCAATTTTAATGGGAGTGGCAGGAACAATAGGGATTTTTTGGTCACTATCAGGCTTTATTTTACAGATTGTTCAAAAGCGTAAAAAAACCTATTTAAAAGATACCAACATGTTTGTATTAAGACAAATAAATAATAAAATTAATACCATGGTAGTAAGTGTAAGTGTGATTTGCTTAATGTTATTTATGACAATTACCATATTATCTTCTAGTTTAGCATTACGAAATACAATGCAAAAAGAATTAATCGAGATGACACCAGTTGATTTGAATTTATACAAAACCGCAAATTTACCAGAAAGTGGAACAAGATATGGAAAAGTAATTCAATATACAAAAGCACAACAAGAAGATTCAAGAATTCCAATTAGCGAGACACTAAAAAAGAATGGGTTTGACATGACGAAATTAAAAGATGTTATAGAAATAACAGTATATGCAGATAAAAATGTTACCTTAAAAGATTTCTTTGGCTATCAAATTGATGAAATTATGTCGATATACTCAATGCTTACCTATGATACAGAAGAGAGCATTGTAAAAATATCCGATTATAATAAAATAGCCAAACTATATGGAATAGCACAATATGAATTAAAAGATAACGAATATATCATGCTTTGCAATTTCGAAAGCATGAAAGAAATACGAAACAGAGTATTACAAGAGGGAAGTAATATTTTGAAAATAGCAGGAAAAGAATACAAGTCAAAATATAATGAATGTAAAGATGGGTTCATTATGATGTCAACAAGCCATACCAATACAGGAATTATTCTTGTACCAGATAATTGCCCGCTAACCGAAGAAAACAAAGAACAACAGCTATTTGTGGCAAATTATAATGTGAATGAAGAAGAAAAAGAAGAAATTGAAGCACTATTTTCAAGTAGTGACTCAGGCTTTGTGCAAAACTTATCAAACAATGGAATTGAGATAGATGGATTTACGAAAATAAGCCTAATAGAGGCAAGTTTAGGAATAGCTACCATCGTAACCTTTATTGCAATTTACTTAGGAATTATATTTCTAATTGCAAGTTCGGCCATCTTAGCACTAAAACAACTAACCGATAGTTCCGACAACAAACAACGTTACAGTATATTAAGAAAAATCGGTTGTGACGAAAAAATGATTAACCAAGCACTATTTAGGCAAATCGGAATTTTCTTCGGAATGCCACTAATACTAGCCATCATCCATTCCATTTTCGGCGTACAATTCGCCATTAATGTAATGGCAGGACTTGCTAGCAAAGAAGATTTATTACCATCTGTAGTTGCCACCATTGTAGTAATGGGCGTGATATATGGAGCATACTTTATGGCAACGTATTTTGGAAGTAAGCACGTGATTCGAGAAGAAGAATAAGGAATTTATTTAAAGAAGAGTAATTGTATTGATAATTGCTCTTCTTTGTGTTAGGATAAAGGCAGGAAGTAAGGAAATACAAGAATTCTACTAACAGTCGATTGCGAAATAAATGTAAGAATGATATAGTTTTTGCTTAAGGAGGGGAATAATGGATAATATTAAATTTGGAAAATTTATAAAAGAGCTTAGGCAAGAACAGAATATGACACAAAAAGAATTGGCAGATAAGATTAATTTAACAGATAAAGCAATTTCAAAGTGGGAAAGAGGATTAAGTTTTCCTGATATTACAATGTTAAATACTTTGGCAGATGTGTTTAAAGTGAGTGTGTCAGAGATTATAAATGGTGAACGTGGTAGCGAAGAACAAGTTGATGTAGAAAAGGTTGTACAAGAGGCAATCGAAAAAGTTACTTTATCGAAAGAGAAACGAGAAAAACGATTAGAAAAATGGAAGCAAATAACGAAAAGTGTTTCAATAGTGATATTTGTGTTATTATGCATTTTGCAAAGTGCGTATATATTTATTTTGAAACGATATGATTTTGAGTATGTAATGGATGTTTTATTTTATGTAGTAAATGAAATAATATTAATAACAGGGACGATTTTTGTTATTTTAGAATTTCAGAAAATACCATTAAAAAGAGTTTATTGGTATGGTATTTGTTTTGTATTCACGATGATTAATGTAGCATTTATGCTACATAACGGATTAGAAAACCGATGTATTGTAGATTTTTCTAGTGATTTTTCTAACCAATTAGTCTTAAAACAAAATAAAAAAACAGGAGCAACTACCATTTATGAAAATGCAAAAATATTATTTGCAAGACCCAAGGAACAATTCTCTTATGAAGTGGAAGGGGACATAAAGAGACAGTGGCTTGAAAAAGATATTTGTAGTATAACCTACACCGATAAAAATGGGAATTTAAGAGAATATGTTGCAACATATGGGGATAGAGCGAATGGAAAATCATATTATTATGCAACAGTAGCAATAAGAGGGGAATGGCAAGTAAATACACAAAACGGTGTGCCTACCAAATTGAAAGCAAATACGAAGGGAATTACAATTGTAAAAAATCAAATAAGTGATCTATTTACTTATGATGAATGTAAGCAATTTGGAACCATTGCAATCGTATTATACCATGATGAAATTCCGAAATATGTGGTTGGCTTAGATAAAAACTGTAAAATTGATGAACAAACAGGAATAATTAAAAAAGATGGAACCATTACGCTAACAGAAGTTTCAATGGATAAAACGATACAAGAAAGTTTATATTGTACAACATATAAAGATAGTGAAGATATGAGTAATTATAAAATATTAGATTTGCCAAAAGGCGGATATGAAATAAGAGATGGAATTTTGTATGTGAGTTATGATGGAGAAGAAACTATTGAAGTACCAGGTGATTTTTCAGAATGTACATCATCAACCTATCATAAGAATAATTATCAAATATCATTCCAAAAAATAGCCTTTTTTTACAACTCAAAAGAAAAGCGATATTTGGTATATTCGAATGATATAGGAAAAACTTGGGAAACGGTTGAAATTAATAACCAGTCGAACATTCAAAGCCTTTGTTTTGTAAATGCCAATGTGGGGTATATGTTAGAGATTGAAGATGTAGCAATGGGAGGAACTGCTTGGGGCAAAATTACGAAAACCACAGATGGCGGAAAAACATGGAATGTGGTTAACAAAGGCATCGAACATTATGGGGATTTCATATTTAGAACGGCAAGTGAGATGTTATTTATAAATGAAGACATAGGGTTTGTTACCATGCCACAAGTAATGGGAGCGTACTGTGATTTATACACAACAAAAGATGGAGGACAGACTTTTTCGCAAATCATTTTGCCAGAACATGAAACATACGATTACTACAAACTTCCTGTAATAGAGGGAAGAATTTTATGCTTAGAAGTGACCAAAGGAGTTGATGGAGATTATAGTGATGGAGATCAGCATAAGGAATATTATTCGCAAGATGGTATTTCATGGATCAAGACAGAAGAAATCATAACAGATACTACCATACAAGGATTTGTGGAGCTACATATAAATGGACAGATTTCTCTATCTAATCAATACTTTGGAGAATTTTGCTACGAAATAGACGGTTATACGAGTGCATGTTTAGACGATCAAAATCAAGTTTGTATTGATTATAAAACAGGAGAAAAATATGATACAAAATATATTGAAGAAGGGGATTTATTAATTTGCACAGGAGACCTAACAAAGAAAATATATATGGGCAGTTTTGATACAAAAGATAATCCAATTATTGTACTAAAATTAAAAGATTATAAAGAAATGAAACAACAAGCACTAAATGGAAATACAGCAATTATTTCAAGCATAAAAACAGGATGGATAGAAGAGGGATACATGTATTTAGAATATGATATAATAGATAAAGATTATCATTTCCCTTTTGTACAAAAAGTAAATATGAGCCAGACAACAGAAGTAACTGGTGAATTAGAAAAAGGAAAAAATGTAAAAAAAGTAGAATATAGGCAAGGAAAAGATGGACTAGAATTAAAATCAATTGAAGTTTGAGAAGTAAAATATAAAAATGTGAATATGCATAAACAAATAAACCTTACGATTTCGTAAGGTTTTTGTCATGTAAATCGATGGCAGTGTGGAAGAGGATTTTGTATAATAAAAATAAATAAATAAAGGTTTAGGAGGAAGGAAAAATGGAACAAGTAAAAGGAAAATTTTCAATTCTTATCATATGTCTTATGGTTTTATTAGCACTAGGCGTTGTATTCTATTTTATGGAAAATTACGAAACTGTATACTATACACAAATTGATAACACTAAAATACAAAATCTTTCTGCATTAGATGATATGAAATATGAATACACATTAGATGCTTATAGTGAAAGTGGAAGAAAAAAGGAAATCAAATTTAAGACAAGTAGAGAATTAAAAGAAGATACGTATTTATTACTAGAAGTAAGGTCATTAGGAGTGCATGCCTGGAAAGAAGTGCAATATGAAGAACTTCCCGAAAAAGTAAAAGTCAATTATCAAAAATAGGTATTTAAAAGGAAGTAGCATGTAAGAAAGTAAACTACAAAAAATGTAGGTGATAATATGAAAGTAGTAGGAAAAATAATTTTAGTAGTAGTATTAGTAAGCATTAGTATAATGATAGCGGTTGTTGGAAATGGATATGATATGTACAAAGAAGCATTGGAACAGACATCTTTAGAAGAACAAGTAGCCAGTATTAGGCAAAAAGAAAATTATGCATTGTTAGAAGAACTTCCACAAATTTATAAAAATGCAGTCATATCGGTAGAAGACCACAGGTTTTATACCCATAAAGGAATTGATATGATAGCTATTGCAAGAGCCATTGTAAATGATATAAAAGCAATGGATTTTGTAGAAGGTGGCAGTACCATTACCCAACAATTAGCCAAAAATATATACTTCACCCAAGAAAAGAAAATAACTAGAAAAATTGCGGAAGTATTCATGGCATTTGAAATGGAAAGAAACTACACAAAAGAAGAGATACTAGAATTATACTTAAATACAAGTTATTTTGGTGATGGCTATTACACAGTAAAAGAAGCATGTAGAGGCTATTTTCAAAAAGAATTAAACCAAATGACAGACTATGAAGCAATTTTGCTTGCAGGTATTCCCAATGCACCATCGGTTTACGCTCCTACAAAAAATCCAGAACTTGCCAAACAAAGGCAAAAGCAAGTGGTGGAAAAAATGGTGAAATATGAATATTTAACACGGAGAAGAGGCAAGAAAGTTAATAGATGAATAAAAAAGTAACGTCTAAAAGGAGTTGCACATGATGCAAGTCCTTTTTATGTATATTCTTAAACACAAAAAATCAAAAAAACTATATACAAAAATCAAAACAAATGATATAATAACAATCGTTAGGTAACAGGCGTTATCGGAAAGGAGAGAAGACCTTGCCACCAAGAATGATGTTTAGGAAAGAAGATGTACTAGAGATAACATATAAAATCGTAGAAAAAGAAGGATTTGAAGGAGTGAATGCACGAAGGATTGCAGGGGAATTAAATTCATCGGTTCATCCTATTTTTAAGCATTTTAAAGATATGGAAGAATTAAAAAAGGCAGTGTATGAGAAGATATATGCGAAATACCAAGAGTATATGTTAAGCGGAAGAAATGAGGAGAATGCCTATAAGAAAATGGGAATATCGTATATTCAATTTGCTAAAGATTATCCAGAATTTTTTAAGATTATTCTTATGCAAAAAACAAACCTAAATGCAGAAAACTTTGTTATGGCAGATAAAATTGGCGATGATGTAATTGAAATTGGACAGAGACTTACAGGATTATCTTTTGAAGAACAAAAGAAATTTCATGTAAAAGTATGGATATTTACGCATGGAATTGCGTGTTTGGTAGCGACGAAAACCGTAGAATTTTCAGAAGAAGAAATAGGCGATTTATTAGGAAATACGGTTCGAGAAATGCTAAAAGGATTTAAGATGGAAAGGGGAAATAAAGGTGAAGAATGTAATTGAAGTAAAGAATTTAATAAAAGAGTATAAAGGTGTAAAAGCAATCGATGATTTATCCTTTGAAGTACATGAAGGGGAAATATTGGGATTACTTCGGACCAAATGGAAGTGGAAAATCAACCACAATGAATTGTATCTTATCATTATTAAATTTTACCAAAGGAAGCATTACGATATTTGGGAAAGAAATGAAACCAGATGCCTATGAGATTAAAGAAAAATTGGGTGTTGTGTTTCAAGATGTAGCTGTATTTCAAGAATTAACGGTATATGAAAACATTGATTATTTTTGTGGTTTATATATCAAGGACAAAACCAAAAGAAAGCAATATATTGAGGACGCTATCCATTTAGTTGGATTAGAAGAATTTCGAAAATTCTATCCAAAACAATTATCAGGAGGGCTATTAAGACGATTAAACATTGCATGTGGAATTGCTCATAAACCAAGCATTATCTTCCTAGATGAGCCAACCGTTGCAGTAGACCCACAAAGTAGAAATAATATATTAGACGGTATCCAAAAGCTAAGAGAACAAGGAGCAACAATTTTATATACGACTCACTATATGGAAGAAGTAGAAATTATTTGTGATAGAGTTATTATTTTAGATAAAGGAAAAGTCTTAGCAACTGGAACTACAGATGAGCTAAAAGAACTTGCCAAAATAGAGGAAAAAGTAACGGTAGAGGTAAATGACTTAAACGAAACTTATATAGAGGAAATAAAAAACTTAGATCAAGTAGATGAAGTTACCTATCATGGCAATATATTGTTAGTTACGTATAAAAAAGGCAAAAATAATTTAATAGACCTAATCGACTACTTGAAAAAAGAGAGTATACATTATAATAAAATTTATTCTGAGCGACCAACCCTAAATGATGTATTCTTAGAATTAACGGGAAAGGAGCTTAGAGACTAATGTTTATTCATAATTTTAAATATGCACTAAAAACTCTATTTCGAGATCGAATGCTAATATTTTGGACGTTTGCTTTTCCTATTATATTAGGAACCTTTTTCAATATGGCATTTTCAAATATTGAAAACAGTGAAAAATTAGACATTATTGATATTGCCATTGTCGATAATGAAGAATTTGAAAATAGTGAAGTTTGGAAAAAATCATTTGAAACATTAAGCGAGGAAGAAAACGAAGACCGCTTGTTTCATACCCAATATGTAACCGAAGAAGAAGCAAAACAATTATTGCGGAAATGGTGAGATTGAAGGATATATGGTATTAAAAGAAGAAACACCAAACCTAGTATTTACCACTAGTGGTATTAATCAAACCATTCTAAAACAAGTAGTAGAAGAAATAAGCCAAACAAGTGAAATGTTAGAACATCTTGCAAAAGATGAAATAGAAAAGGAAATATCGAAAGGGAATTACTTCATAGACTATGAGCAAATTTATGAAAACATCAATGATACCATTCAAAATGAGACAACGAATCGAAAAGACATATCAAGAAGTAACCTAAGTTATACGATGATAGAATTTTATACCCTTATTGCTATGGCATGCTTATATGGTGGTATTCTTGGAATGGTAGCCATTAATCAAAATTTAGCAAATATGTCAAGTAGAGGAAAACGAGTAAGTGTGGCTCCAACTTCCAAGGGGAAAGTGGTTCTTAGTAGTATGCTTGCAGGCTATATCACACAACTTGTGGGACTGGCTTTGCTATTTGTATATACCGTATTTGTACTAAAAGTAGACTATGGAAATAATTTACCGCTTATCCTATTGTTAGGGGCAGTAGGAAGCTTTGCAGGCTTAGCGATGGGACTTTTGATTGGTACAGTGTTAAAGGCAGGAGAAAATTTAAAAACAGGAATTATGATATCAATTACCATGTTTGGCTGTTTTTTGTCTGGAATGATGGGGATTACCATGAAATATATTGTAGACAAAAATGTTCCAATTGTGAATAAAATAAACCCAGCCAATATGATAACAGATGGGTTCTATTCACTATACTATTATGACACCCTAGACCGCTATTTTGTAAACATTGCAAGCTTAGTCATTTTTGCTGTGATTGCAATGGCGATTTCGTATCTTTGTTTAAGGAGGCAGAAATATGATAGTATTTAAAACATTTTTAAAAGTATTAAACAAAAGTAAAACTCCTATTATCATGTATACCGTAATTCTTCTTTGCTTTGCAGGGTTTAACATGCAAACAAGTGAAAATAGTACCAATTTTGTTGCAAGTAAGCCAGATATCTATATTGTAAACCAAGACAAAGAAGAAGGGGTAACGAAAAATTTAATGGAATATATGAAGCAAAATACGAATGTAATTGATTTATTAAATACAGAAGAAGCAATTGATGATGCAGTATTTTACCGAGACGTTAACTATGTCATCTATATTCCACAAAATTATAATGAAGATTTTCAAAAAGGGATGAACCCAGAAATCAAAATAAAAAGCACAGGAGATTACCAAGCAAGTCTAGCTTCTATGTTATTAGAACGATATATGAAAGTGGCAAATATTTATCAAAAAACGATGAATTCGGAGAAAGAATTAATCGAAAATATTAATAAAACATTATCAAAAGAAACAAAAGTAGAAATTACTTCAAAGTTAGATGCCAGTCAATTAGAAAAAGCAAGTTTTTACTTTAATTTTGCTAATTATAGTTTACTTGCGGGTTGTGTGTATGTGATTTGCTTAATATTATCGAGTTTCCGTGAAGAAAAAATCGCAAAGCGAACCATTATTAGTAGCATGAAATATAAGTCCCACAATCGAAAATTGCTATTATCCAATGGGCTATTTGCAATTGGTTTATGGGCCTTGTATGTACTTCTAAGTTTTGTCTTAATTGGAGATATCATGTTTACGATGCATGGAGTGGTATATATTATAAATTCCCTTGTATTTACAATATGTGCTACCACAATTGCTTTCTTAATTGGAAATTTAGTAAACAACAAAAATGCAATCAATGGAATTGTAAATGTAGTAGCATTAGGTTCTAGCTTTTTATGTGGTGCCTTTGTACCAATGGAATGGTTACCAGATATGGTATTAAAAATAGCACATGTATTGCCATCCTATTACTACATCAAAAGTAACGAACTTCTAACCCAATTAGAAGTTGTTCAATTAGATACCATGCATGAAATAATAACCAATATGGGGATTATGCTAAGTTTTTCTATTGTTTTTATGATAATAGCAAATCTAGTAGCAAAAAAGAAAAGGAAAATAGGATAGGAGGAAAAAGAAAATGGTTTTTGAAAGAAAAATTAATTACTACGAAACCGACCGAATGGGAGTAGTACATCATTCAAATTACATAAAATACCTAGAAGAAGCAAGATGTGATATGCTAGAAAAACTAGAAATGCCATTTGAAATGTTAGAAGAAAATGGCATAACCATACCAGTATTAGGAGTAAATTGTACCTACAAAAGCCATGTTACTTTTGCAGATACCATATGCATTCATATGGTCATAAAAGAATACACAGGAGTAAGAATGACAGTAGGATATAAAGTAACCAACAAAAGTACAGGAAAAATAGTCCTAGAAGGCGAAACAAAACACTGCTTCACAAACCGAGAAATAAAGCCGATTAATTTGAAAAAGCACCATAGGGAATTTAGTGAGAAATTTGAGAGATTGATAGAAAAATAAAGAAGAGGTTCCAAAAGGTAATATTATACCTATGGAACCTTTTCTATTTTAAATCTTTTAGTAATAATTCTTTCATTTCAATTATGTTATAAAACGGAATATGAATGCCTTCTTCTGCAAGCCTTATTACTCTAAAAGCAATTGTAATAATTTCATCTTTAACAATATGGGGAACAACTTTCCATCCTCTATTAACATTTGTATCGACCACTTTTTATGAAAATATGGAATCTAAATTAATTTATAGATTCCATATTTTACTACAATTAACATTTTTTCACCTACGCATTTATATCTCGCAAGTAGGGTTGCGGTTCACATTTTTTCACCTATCCATTTATTCGACGCAAATAGGGTTGCGACTCACATTTTTAATTATAGTAGATATTAAATATCTACTACTATTATATTCATTATACGGTATTTTATTTATAAAATCAATACTTCTTGGCAAATTTTTTGAATTAAAATAGGATATTATATAAACTTAAAATTTCGTAAACTTGCTAAATCTATTCTGTTATGATATGATACAAACAAATTGAAAATAAGGGAAAGTTGCAAATGAATTGGTTAGGAATTGTAGTATCGTATTTATATATAGGACTTATTTTAGTGGGAGCAAAGTTATTTGAAAAAAGAGGAGAAGAGGCTAGTAGAAAATTTATTCATATTATGTTAGGTAATTGGTGGTTAATTGCAATGTACTTTTTTACAAATGTATGGTTTGCAATTTTCGTGCCAATTACTTTTGTTATCATTAATTATGTTTCCTATAAACGAGGTATAATAAAAGTAATGGAACGAGAACAGCAAGATGGTTTGGGGACAGTGTATTATGCAATTGCGTTGTTAATATTAGCGATTGTATCTTTTGGCATATACCAAAAACCGATACTAGGACTTGTTCCCAATTTAGTTATGGCATACGGTGATGGTTTTGCAGCAGTAGTGGGAAAATGGATTAAGAGTAAGACCTACCAAATAGGAGAAACAAAGAAAACATTAGCAGGTTCTATTACAATGTTTGCAATATCGCTTATCTGTATTGGTGGATTTTTAATAGCCACTACGACATTTGCTTTGTGGCAAATAATAGTAATTAGTATTGTAATGGCAAGCATTGCTACTATAGTGGAAGCAATTTCGGGAAAAGGGATTGATAATATTAGTGTTCCTATTAGTATGTTAATTATGTTATTGATGCTTGCATAAACCTATGACAGATTATAAATTTACATAGATTACTATACAGTAATAAAGTAAAGTGCTATAATGATGATGTAAATAAAAAGAAGGAAGGGGAGCATATGAGTTTAGTATTAAAAGATGTATCTAAAACATTTGTAGGAAAATTGGCAGTAGATAATATTTCCTTAACACTTGAAAAACCAGGTGTTTTTGGATTACTTGGAACCAATGGTGCAGGGAAAACAACTACCATACGAATGTTACTAGGAATTATTAAAAAAGATAGTGGGGAAATTACATGGAAAGGAAAAGAGGTAGACCGTAAAAATGTGAATTTTGGGTATTTGCCAGAAGAAAGAGGGGTATATCCAAAAAGTAAGATTGTTGACCAATTGATGTATTTTGCGGAATTAAAAGGAATGAATAAAGAAGAGGCAAGAAAGTCAATTGAATATTGGGCAAAAGAGTTAAAAGTAGAAGAATATTTACAAATGTCAGCTGAGAAATTATCGAAGGGAAATCAACAAAAAATACAATTTATGACAGCTGTTATTCATAATCCAGAATTAGTGGTACTAGATGAACCATTTAGCGGATTAGACCCAGTTAATACCGAAATATTGAAAAATATTATTATCGACCTAGTAAAAAACGGTAAATATGTAATTATGTCAGCACACCAAATGGCAACCATTGAGGAATTTTGTAGTGATATTTTAATTTTAAACAAAGGAAAAACGGTACTACAAGGAAATTTAAAACAAATTAAAGAAACCTATCCTGCTAATCGTGTGGAAATTGATGTAGAGCAAGATATTAGAAGTTATATTAATGAACTTCATTTAGAGATTGAAAATGAAGTGGATGGTAAATATCAAATTAAAATAAACGAAGAAGAGATTGCTCATACATTATTAAACAAAGTAATTACAGCAGGAATTAAAGTAGAAAAGTTTGAAATTAAGAAACCTACATTAAACGATATTTTTATAGAAAAGGTGGGTGAATAGTATGAAAGACATCATAACCATTATGAAATTTACCATGAAAGATATGGTAAAACGTAAATCCTTTATTATTTCAACCATAATTATATTGTTACTAATTGTACTTGGGTTTAATGTACCTAATATTATAAGCTCTTTTAGTGGAGAAGATGAAGGTAAGCAAATTTTAATTGTAGATGCTAGTAATATTTTTGAAGGAAATTTAGAAATGTTACCAAAAGAAGAAATGAACTATGAAATAGCAAGTGAAAATCTTACTTTTGAACAAATTAAAGAAAAAATGGAAAATGAAGAAATTAACTCTGCTCTTATGATTGAAAAAGAACAAAATGATATTAAAATTCGCTATATTGTAAAAAATGCTATGATGATGGAAAGCGTACCAGAGACGTTAGTAAATGCCATAAACACACTATATACCAATATGCAAATTGCAAAACTAGGTTTAAGTGCAGAACAGTTAGAGTCGATTACACCAAATTTTGAATTTAGCATAGAACAAACAGAGGAAGAAGAAGCAAGTGGCAATGTTTTTGCTATGATGTTAATGTCAATTGTACTATTTTATGCGATTTATTTTTGTGCATACCAAGTATCAAGTTCCATCACCACTGAGAAAACTTCAAAAATCATGGAAACCTTGGTAACATCAACAAGTCCTACCACAATTGTTCTTGGAAAAACCATCGGAATTGGGCTTGTAGGATTATTACAAATGTTACTAATTGTAGCAACTGCACTTATCAGTGCAAAGGCATTTGTAGAACCAGAATTATTAGAAGCAGTATTAGATATGTCAAACATTACACCATACTTAGGAATTGTAACCATTATATACTTTATTTTGGGATACTTTACTTATGCATTATTATATGCCTTAACAGGCTCAACTGTAAGCAAACCAGAAGACATACAATCTGCCAATAGTCCAGTTGCAATTTTAGCAGTAATAGGGTTTTACCTATCCTACTTTACCATGATGAACCCAACAAGCAAATTAAACCTATTTGCATCGCTATTCCCAATATCATCGCCATTCTGCATGCCATTTCGTATTATGATGGGCTTAGCAAGTGGCATCGATGTACTAATTTCGGTTGCAATACTAATTGTTACCATACTAATTATTGCAAAAATAGCCATCAAAATTTACTCAAATGCCATTTTAAACTATGGCACAAAAATGAGCTTGAAAGATATTTTGAAGATGTATAAAGAAAAATAGAATGGGGATTTTAAATGAGAATAGGGGATATTGTTTCATTATTAAAAGAATATGCTGTTTTAGGATTGGTGGCAGTTGTATTATGTGGAGTGTTGTTTTTGGTGGGATATAAAGTGGTGTATCAAAAGATGATGAAAGGGACTAAAACAATTTCGAAAAAGAAAATGTTACTATATGGAGTTACGATAATATATGCAATTGTAGTCTTAGGTGCCGTATTTTTAAATCGTAGTAATTTATATGGTAGTGCTAATTTCCAGTTGTTTAGCTCATACAAGGAAGCGTATCACAAAATGGAAATAGCATTATTTCGAAATAATGTCTTAAATATTTTGCTATTTGTGCCATTTGGATTTTTGTTACCACTATATAGCGAGCATTTTCGAAGAATATATAAAGTGGTTTTGATAGGGCTATTTACGACCGTTATTATTGAAACCTTGCAATGTGTAACGAAAATAGGGATTTTTGAAATTGATGATATTTTTAATAATACCATGGGAGTATTAATCGGTTGCTGTTTTTGGAAAATAGGAAATTGCATATATAAGAAAGAGAAATATCAATATATAATAGGTTATGTATTGCCAATGGTAATAGTAATCGCAGGATTTGTAGGTATGCACATACAATATGAAAGTCAAGAATTAGGAAATTTATCGTTTGAATACAATACAAAAGTAAATATGAAATCTGTTCAACTTGAAAAGAAAGTGAACTTATCAAAACAAAGACAATTAAAAGATATTTATTATATTACCCCATTAACGCAAGAACAAACAAGAAAGAAAGCAGATATGTTTTTTGAAAAATTAGGAACAAAAACCAGTGAAGATGATACGGATATTTATGAAAATACCGCAATTTATTATTCTACAAACCGAGAATATAATATTTGGGTTGAATTCCAAGATGGAAGCTATTCCTTTACCGATTTTTCTCACTTTGGGAAAGGGCAAGAAGAGCAAGTAGAAAAGAAATCAAAGGCAAGTAGAGAAGAAGTAGAGACGGCATTAGAAAAAGTAGGAGTGACTATTCCTGAAACGGCAACCTTTAAGGAAGAAGAGAATGCATATCGTTTTTCTATTAATATGCAAATAGAAGGGGACACTTTGCAAAATGGGGATATTACTTGTACTTATTATGAAGATGGTACTATTCAAAACATAAGAAACAACTGTGTTACCTATGAAAAAGTAAAAGAGAAACAAATTATTAGCGAAGAAGAAGCCTATATGGAAATTGTAAATGGAAGATTTCAATACGATAACCACCTAGGAAAACTTAAAACAGTGACAATTGAAGAGGTAAAATTAACTTATGACTTAGACTCAAAAGGATATTATGTACCAGTCTATGCATTTCAAACAAATATAAACGGACAAAGCCAAGAAATAAAAATAAAGGCAGTTAGCAAAACAGAGGAAGAAATCACAAGCCAGAATATGCATACAGGAGAAATAGCAGACCTTGAAATTGTATCGTATCAAGGAACATTTTATGCCAAAGGAGTTGTAGTAAGACCAGAAGTAGAAGAATTAACCATAATGCCGATTGTTTCAAATGAGGAATATCGATTTGAAGAAAAATTTTATTATGAGAATATGCAAGTTGTAAACTTAAAACAAGGACAAGAAGTTATTGTAAGATTTCATTATCGAAATGCAAAAGGAGTCTATTTACATGAGCCTGTGATTGAACAAGTAGAAATCATAAAGGAAAAAAGTGAAATAGAAATACCAAGAGACATTTTAGTAAAAGCATATAGTTCAGAAGATAAGGTATCTATTGCGATTCATCAAGAAAAAAGCAATACTCAAAAATTAGAATGTACCATAACAGATAATAACGATTTTAAATATGATTATTCGACAATGGAATATACGCTATATCGTTATAATCCACCACCAAAGAAGACAGAAGTTACCTATACAAACTATGTAACAAGTACTGCACCATATGACCCATGGCCAGAAGTTCAAAAAATAAGCAATATATCCACACAAAACCAATACACCTTGGACTCAAATGGACAACTATCAATAAAATTAGATTGGTCGGAAATTTATGGAGAATTAGGAGAAGGAAAATACAAACTAACTTTTGCTACAATAAGTACCAAGAGGCAAAGTATTATAAATCCACAAGCCACCGATTATCCATGTGATGGGATTGTGATTGATATTGAATTTACAATTGATGAAAAGAGTCAAATAACTTTTGGAGAAATAAAAGTAAGGTAAAAAGTAAATTCGCTATTTGTGGGGTGTTCATTTTTTAGTTAATTTGTTACTCTTAATACGAAAGGAGTAGAAAATATGGATGTGATTAAAATTGGAAAATTTATTGCTACAAATCGTAAGGAGAAAAAATTAACGCAAGAGCAATTAGCAGAAAAATTAGGGGTAACTGCAAAAACAATTTCAAGATGGGAAAATGGGAATTATATGCCAGATATTTCGTTATTGCAACCATTAAGCGAAGAATTAGGAATTACGTTAAATGATTTGCTTAGTGGTCAAAAGGTGGCAAAAGAGGAGTATCAAGAAAAACTAGAAGAAAATATGGTAAATACACTTGACTTTACCAATCAAAAAATGAAGGAAAAAAATAAAAGAATAGGGCAAATGATATTTTTCTTTGGAATAGGGCTTGTGTTTATGGCATTTACAGTATTTCCAGAAGAAAGTAGTTGGGGAAGTATATATGCTATTTTAGGAATGTTGATTTCAAGTGTTGGCATTTGGGGACAAAACAAGGAAAAGTCGTATCAAAAAAGAATTGCCATGACATTACGGTTATTTTATTATTGCTTTTAGCATACTACTTGGAATTGACTGGGCAAATGTAAATATAAATCATGTACCACCAAGGTTTTCCTATTTAATTGAAACTGGTGACGAAATGATGGTGTATCAATCACTATTTTGCAATGTATATCGAGTGAATCAAAATACGAAAAATGAGTATTACATTGTAGATAATAAAAAGCAATATACAGAAGATACCCTTCCATTAACCCCATTTAACCGCAAAAAATCTGGAATTGACAATATTATTCAATATAAAAATAAGTATGTTGGGAACAATAGTAATGATAGCAATTTAATTGAAAAACTGCCACTTTCGGAATATGGCTATGTGATTGAAATTGATTCTGAAAATTTAGGTTTAACGATTGATTATCATGTAACAGATTGGTATATTAATGAAAACCAATATTTGGAAAAGAGTTTGTTATATAACGCAACGTCAATTTTTTTGCTAATTGATAATGTACAAGAAATAACCTTTCATTTTAGCGGTAAATCATATCAAGTAACTAGAAAACAAATAGAAGAGTACTATCCAAACTATAAGGAAATAGCAGGAAATGAAATTGATAAAGAAAAGTTTAATCAATATGTAGAAAACAAAATGAAGGATGAGGAATTTATACAGAAGGTATTTCGAGAAGTATTTGCTTAAGCAAAGGAGGAAAGATATGTCTGAGAAAGAGAAGATGTTACGAGGCGAGTTGTATGATGCTAATTTTAATGAGGATTTAATAAAGGAACGTTATGATGTGAAAGATAAGTGTTTTCAGTATAACCAAATACCACCATCAAATATGCAAGCAAGAAAGGAATTAATGAAAACAATATTAGGGAAAACAAAAGGGGATTTTTTAATAGAACAACCCTTTTGGTGTGATTATGGATATAATATTAAAATTGGGGAGAACTTTTATGCAAACCATAACTTAGTAATATTGGATGGTAATAAAGTAACCTTTGGTGATAATGTATTTATTGCACCAAATTGTGGGTTTTATACAGCAGGTCATCCATTAGATTATGAAACGCGAAATAAAGGACTAGAATATGCAAAGCCAATTAAAGTAGGAAATAATGTATGGATTGGCGGAAATGTTGTTGTTCTTCCAGGAGTTACAATTGGAGATGGGGCTGTAATAGGAGCAGGAAGTGTTGTAACAAAAGATATTCCAGAAAATGTAGTAGCAGTAGGAAATCCGGCAAGAGTGGTAAAGAAAATTGATAAATGATGAATAAATCAATACAATGGAAGGCGTAATAAGAGAATTAAAATAATCCACCGATAAAAAACGATGGATTATTTTAAACAGACTTATTTAAGTCTATCCTTTAAAAGTTCCTCTGTTTCAGCTGTTTTAGAAACTCTGGTTTCCTTTCCACAGTGAGGACAGTTCGTGACTACCCGCATAAAACCTAATCCGCCAGAAGCATAGCGAATAATTCTAGGAACTTCTGCAGCTATCGGAAATCTTTGATAGCAATGGTCGCAAAGAATTTCAACTTTTTTCATTGCATTATACCTCCATAATTTGATGAATAAAGCATAACATAGTTTTATGTAAATGTAAAGAGGTAGTAGTAAAGAAATAGAAAAAAACAAAAGCAATTGATGTAAATTTAGTAGAAGAATTGAAAAATATATAGAATATAGAGAGGAAAAAGACAATGGCAACAACGAATGAGTATATTGAATATGTTTGTGAACAAATAAAAGGGATTGGAGAAATACGATATAAGAAAATGTTTGGGGAATTTATGGTTTATGTGAATGATAAACCAGTTATTATTGTTTGCGACAATGTGCCTTTTGTAAAAAAACTAGATTGTATTGAAGAAATAATGAACCAAGCAGAAGTAGGGTGTCCATATAAAGGAGCGAAAGAACACTATGTATTAGATATTGATAATCCAGAGTTTTGTAAAATGGTTGTATCAGAAATAGAAAAAGTAACACCAATACCAAAGCCAAGAAAAAAGAAGTAACTAAAATTAGAAAAAAGATAACAACTATTTTTTAAACCAGACAATTAATTGCTAATTGTCTGGTTTTATGATAGGATAGAGAAAAATA
Source organism: uncultured Clostridium sp. (assembly GCA_948470025.1). GTDB lineage: Bacteria > Bacillota > Clostridia > TANB77 > CAG-508 > RGIG8482. Next base: position 58,614 of record CAOKNG010000001.1, read on the forward strand.
ATTTATAGGGAGGAATACAATATGAATCTAAAAAATAAAGTAGCGATTGTAACTGGTGGAAGTAATGGGATTGGTGAAGCTATTGCAAATAAATTAAAAGAATTAGGAGCTAAAGTAATTATATTTGATGTAAAAGAACCGAAATCTACATTTGAGTACTATAAAGTAAATATAGCCAAAGACAATGAAATAAAAACAGCGGTTGATTTAATAGATAAAGTAGATATATTAGTTAATAATGCAGGAATATATTTTGAAAAATATATTGAACAAACTACAGATGAAGATATAGATAATATGGTTGATGTAAATATAAAGGGAACATTTAAAGTTACAAGAAATTTAATAGATAAATTAAAAGAAAGCAAAGGATGCATTGTGAATATTGCCTCTTGTTTGGGATTAGTTCCAGAGTTAACATCACCTTTATATTGTACAACAAAAGCTGGAATTATAATGTTTACTAAATGTTTAGCACAAGAATATGCAAATTTAGGAGTTAGGGTCAATTGTGTTTTACCAGGTCCAATTTTAACAGAACTATTGGAAACAAGTTTTAAAAATGAAGAACAGAAAATAAAATGTTCGAATAGAATTCCTATTAAAAGAATTGGAACTCCAAATGAAGTTGCAAATGTAGTTGCTTTTTTAAGTAGTGATGAATCTTCATATGTAACAGGAGGAATTTATACAGTAGATGGTGGAGTTTCTACATCTAGCATTTATTCTAAATAGGCTTTATTACATAAACATATTTATCATATAGACTAGGAGGTGGAAAAGTGTCTTTGATTAATGTAAATGATTTAACATTTGGCTATGATGGAAGTTTTGAAAAGGTATTTGAGGATGTGTCTTTTCATATTGATACGGATTGGAAATTGGGATTAATTGGGCGAAATGGAAAAGGGAAAACGACTTTTTTGAAATTGTTACTTGGAGAGTATGAGTATAAGGGAACGATTGCAAAGAAAGTAGAGTTTGATTATTTTCCTTTTGAAGTAAAAAATAAAGAAAAAATGGCAATAGAGATTGTAAATGAGATTGTTCCTCAGGTAGAGGATTGGGAAATTATTAAGGAATTAGCACTATTACATAGTGAAGCAGAAATTCTTTATCGAAAATTTTGCTTATTAAGTGGTGGAGAACAAGTAAAAATACTGTTAATTAGTTTGTTTTTAAAAGGAAATCGCTTTTTATTGATTGACGAACCAACCAATCATTTAGACTATGAAACAAGAAATCATTTAGTAGAATACTTAAAGAAAAAGAAAGGTTTCATTTTAGTATCACATGAGAGGGATTTTTTAGATAAAGTAGTAGACCATATTATAGCGATTAATAATACAAATATTGAAATTCAAAAAGGAAACTTTTCCTCTTGGTATGAAAACAAACAAGCTAGGGATAAGTTTGAATTAACACAAAATGAAAAATTGGAAAAAGATATTAATCGATTAGAAATTGCTTCTAAAAATACGGCAAATTGGTCAAATAAAATAGAGAAATCGAAATATCATACAAGTCATCCAAATGAATTTATTGACAGAGGTTATATAGGACACGAGTCCGCTAAAATGATGAAAAAATCTAAAGTAATGGAAAAAAGAATTGAAAAATCGATAGAGGAAAAAGCGGGATTATTACATAATATTGACCGAAATGATGGTTTAAAAATCGTATCATTAGAAAGCCGAAAATCGCCATACATTCTAGCAAACGGATTACAAATTAAATATGAGGATAAGGCAATTTTCAAGAAGCAATCATTCGTAGTTGAAAATGGAGACAGAATTGCAATTAAAGGAAAAAATGGAGTCGGAAAATCAAGTTTATTAAAATTAATATTGGGAAACGAGATACCATATGACGGCAATATAAAGGTAGGAACCGATTTTATAATATCGTATGTGTCCCAAAATACAGAAGAGTTAAAAGAAAATTTGAAAGAATTTCGAATACAAAATAAAATTGATGAAAGTATTTTTAAAGCAATGCTATCAAAAATGGGATTTTCGAAACTAGACTTTGAAAAAGACATAAGCCATATGAGTGAAGGGCAAAAGAAAAAGGTATTAATCGCAAAAAGTATTTCCCAAAGAGCACATATTTATTTATGGGACGAACCATTAAATTACATTGATATTCTAACTAGAATTCAAATCGAAGAAGCAATTTTAAAATATACCCCTACCATGATTTTTGTAGAACATGATAAAATGTTTGTAGAAAAGGTAGCTACAAAGGTTATACAGTTAGAAAATGAAACATGTTAAAGAAAATTGTAAAAAAGTGTTGACAAAAAGAAAAATATGAAATAAAATACAAACAATGGTTCGAAAAAAGAGAAATGGATATAGTTGAATAAGTAAAAATATAGGGAATAAGAACTAAAATTTTATAAAAAGGAAGTGTTCTTATGGAAGAAAAAAAGAATGAAATTATTTTATTTGAAAATCAAGGGGTAAAATTGGAGGTGAATTTAAAAGACGAAACGGTATGGTTAAATTTGGAGCAGATGACAGAACTATTTAAAAGAGATAAATCTGTTATATCAAGACATATAAAGAATGCATTGATGGAAGAATTAAAAGATGAACAGGTTGTTGCAAAATTTGCAACAACCACTAAACATGGTGCTATTGAAGGAAAAACACAAACTCATATGGTAGATTACTACAATCTTGATATGATTATTTCAATTGGATATCGTGTAAAATCACAAAATGGTATTTTGTTTAGAAAATGGGCAACCAGTGTGCTAAAAGACTATATGCTAAAAGGATATGCAATTAACCAAAAGAGATTAGAATACCTAGAAAAAACAATAAAATTAATCGATATTGCCAATCGAATGGATGAAAGATTAGAAAATAATGATGCAAAAGAAATATTAAAAGTAATTGGAAATTATTCAAAAGCACTTGATTTATTGGATGATTATGACCATAGAACATTAAAGAAAATAAACGGAAATCAAGATGAAAGAAAGATTGAATATAGCCAATGTATAGAGATTATCAATAAATTGAGATTTAATGAAGAAAGCTCACTATTTGCAGTAGAAAGAGACAAAGGCTTAGAGTCCATTATCGGGAATATTTACCAAAGTTTTGCAGGACAAGATATCTATAAAAGTATAGAAGAAAAAGGAGCTAATTTCTTATACTTAATCGTAAAAAATCATGTTTTTGCAGATGGTAACAAAAGAATTGCAGCAACATTGTTCATATACTTTTTAAATTTTTATGGTATTTTATACATAGACGGAAAACAAACAATTGATAATAACACATTAGCAGCATTAACGTTACTAATAGCAGAATCAAATCCAAAAGAAAAAGAAGTAATTATTGATTTAGTAATGAACTTTTTGAGTAATGAATAGAAAATGTAGTAATTTTTGAGGAGGAAATATTATGAAATTAAACAAAGAAAAAATTTTGAGAATATTATTTAAATTATCATTTTTGCCATATGTGTTATTGTTCTTATTGGCAATATATAATTCGATTTTTGGATGCACAGTTATTTTATCTACTTACTATGGATTAGAAGCTTTTAAAACTACGATAGTATTATTGGGATTAGTAGGATGTACGTATTTTCCAATATTTCCCATTGTTTTTGTATATGAAATATTCTATTTAATATGGATTAAAGTTAGAAAGAATAAATATGAGTAAAGTGTTAGGAAATTTACAATTTAAATTGAACAAGAAACAAGAGTGCCCTAAATGTGCTAACATGGAATTTGGAGAAGTTGTATGAAAGGTGTAAATAAGGAAGAATTACAGGATATTTTTAAGGGAATTGCTAATAAGGAAGCGAAGGATTTTAATAGGTTATATGAGAGATATCAGAAATTGGTTTATGGGATTTCATTTTCGATATTGAAAAATAAGGAAGATAGTGAAGAGGTTGTACAAGTGGTTTTTACGAAAATATGGGATATGCCAGTGGAGTATTTGCCTAAAAATCATGAAGCCACGTGGTTGTATCGTTTAACGAAGAATGAAACTTTGAATTTTTTGAGGAAGCAAAAAGGTACAGTGAATATAGAAGAGTTATACTGTATTGGTGAAGAGGATAAAGAGCTAGAGGCAATTGTAGAGAAAGATACTTATAATAAGATACTTTCTAAGTTAGAAGAAAAAGACCAAGAAATTGTATCTTTAAAAATACTTTCAGACTTATCGTTTAAAGAGATTTCTAAAGTGTTAGATATGCCAATTGGAACAGTGCAGTGGCGATACTATAAAGCATTACATACATTAAAAACACTATTCGGTAGTGTATCGATGTATATTGCTACAATGATTGCATTAATAATGCAAAGGTTTCCCAAAAAGAGACAAAAAGAGCAACAAGAATTTACAAACGAAGAAATAGCACAAAAAGAAAATGAAGAGGAAGAACAACAAGAAATGGTTCAAACAGGGACAGAAGAACAAAAAAGACAAGAACCAATCGAAGATGGAATAGAAAGTGAGAAAACACAACAAGAAAATACGAATACCAATATAAAAGAAGAAATTATAATAAAACAAGAAGAAAGTGCTTTTCTAACACCAGTGGAAGTAGGACTACTTAGTTTTTCTAGTGTATTTTTAATAAGTGCCATCCTATTTTTCATTTTTTTCATAAAACACCAACAAAAAGCAAAACGAAAAGTGTCTAAATAATAGAAAGGATAAAGGTGATAAAAATGAACAAAAGCATAAAAATAGGAATAGGAGTTATAGTATTTGTTGTAATTGTATTAGGAGTGATTTTTTGGATATCTTACAATAATCCAATCGATACAGAAAATAAAATGAGGGCAGATACGAATCCACAAGAAATGAAGAAGAAAGAAGAAAATGATGTGAAACAAGAATCTTTTTATGGGGTTGTAAAGCAATCCAATCAAAATAACATCATAGTAGAACCAAATGAAGGGGAAGAAATACGAAAGTCAGCAGATAAAATATCGATTTATTTAGGAGAAGATAATGATGCATTATATGAAGTAGGGACAAATGTAAAAGTAACCTATACAGGGGAAGTCATGGAAACATATCCAGCACAAGTAAATGCGGTAAAAATAGAAATAAAATCAGCAGAAGAATTTGAAATACGTTTTTATGATAAACAGCCTCAAAACGATGAGAAAGTGTATAAAATTATAGATAAATCTGAAGTAGAAAGATACGATTATAACATTTATACATATGATGGTTCAGTAAATATTTTGATAAACGGGGAAGAAATGTCTCTTAAAGATGCATTATTAAACAATAGAATTACAATGGATGAAATCATTGAAAAAGCAACGAAAGACTTAGATGAAAAAAAGATAAGTGGCAATATGTACCGAGATGGTGGAAGTATAATGTATCAATATGAAAATTATACGATTATAAAATGTCATACTTTAGACGGAAACAGAGATGTTTATATTGGAAGCAAAGGAATGTCAATTAACGATGTAATCTAGGTAACAAAAAAGGACAGATTGAAAATATCTGTCTTTTATGTTATGATTATGGCAAAATATGCAAGGGAGTTGTAAGGGAAAACAGATGAACATATTGAAGCCACAAAATCTTAATAGGAAAGAATTAAGTAATCAATATATACGAAATATTGTAGAAAGTGAAAATATAGAGTATTGTAATTTTGAAAATGAAGAAAGCGATAATATAAATTTATATGAAAATCAATTTGAATATTGTAAATTCGATAATATTGGTATACAAAATGGGATATTCGTAAAGATTACATTTCGAGATGTGCTATTTAAACAATGTAATTTTTCAAATACACAATTTAAAGAATGTTCGTTCATTCGATGTGAATTTAATAGTTGCAAGATTTCAGGTTGCGATTTTACACACAATAGATTTTATAATGTAGTATTTTTAGAGAATAATGCAAGTTATATTAACTTATCAGAGGCTAGTTTAGAGAATACCTTATTCAAAGACACTGGCTTGAAGAATAGCTATTTTCAAGAAACGAAAATAAAGAATATCTATTTTGATAATGCAGATTTAACACAAGTGCAGTTTTACAAAACAAGTTTAAGAGAGATTGACTTATCAAGTAGTAAAATAGAGGGAATTGCGATTTCAATAGAAGATATAAAAGGAGCAATCATTGACCAATTTCAAGCAATCGATTTACTGTATTTAATAGGAGTAAAGCTAAAATAAAGTAGAGTTGTAAAAATAGGAGCCTATTAGATTCGTTTGAAACAAAGACGAATCTAATTTTTATATAAAATTTAAAAAAAGTATTGACTTTGAGTTAACTCTAAGTGATATATCTAATATAAAGTAAAATAGTAAATAAAAACAAGGAGGAAAAAGAATGAAAAAACAAACATATGTAGAGGATAATACAAAAGAAAAGCATGGGGGAGCTTTTGGAATGGGAAAACCGAATACAGCATTTGCTAAGTATTTTACAGGAAATTCATACTTAAACCCATTAACGAATAAAGAAGCATCGTCAGTGTTTTTAGCAAATGTTACATTTGAACCTAAATGTAGAAATAACTGGCATATACATCATGCAACATCAGGAGGAGGACAGATTTTAGTTTGTGTAGATGGAGAAGGTTGGTACCAAGAAGAAGGAAAAGTAGCACAGGAATTGAAAGTAGGAGATGTGGTTGTAATTCCTGCTAATGTAAAACATTGGCATGGAGCAAAAGGCACAAGTTGGTTTAGCCATATTGCAATAGAAGTACCAGGAACTGATACAAAAACAGAATGGTGTGAAGAAGTTCGTGATGAAGAATACAATAAACTTTAGAGTTTCATAAAAGGAGGAAGAATAAATGACAATAGCACAAACAAGCAAGAAATATGATTTAACACCAGATACATTACGATATTATGAAAGAATTGGATTAATCTCGGCGGTTCCAAGAACAGAAAATGGAATCAGAAATTATGATGAGAAAACGTGTAAAAGAATTGAATTTATTAAGTGCATGAGAAATGCAGGAGTGGAAATTGAAATTTTATTAGAATATATGAAACTATTTGAAGAAGGAAAAAGTACAGTATTAGCAAGAAGGCAATTGTTAGAAGAACAAAGAACAAAATTATTAATAAAACAGAAAAATATTAATGAAACAATTGATAGACTAAATTATAAAATTGAAATCTATGATGAAATAATAGAAGGAAAAAGAAAAGATTTTACAGTGATAGAAAAATAAGGTTAAATACAAGGAAAGGATAAGCATGGTATATTTGAAAACATATCAACTAAACGAATATCGAAGTAGAAATAGAAACTTATATCCGTTTAATGTGTTAAACGGTAAAGAGCCAGAGGTTTTTGTGTTTGAACCAATTACGGTTTTATATGGAAATAATGGTTCAGGAAAATCAACGATTTTAAATTTAATTGCACATACTTTAAATTTAAAGGGAAAAGAAAGAAATGAACCCAAATTGCCAGGAATGGATCCAGATGAATATGGATTTGATAGTCAATATATTGATTTTGAAAAATACGCAAAACTATGTGAATATGGCTTAGAAGAAGATGAGTTTGGAAGAAAAATAGCGATGCCAGAAAATAGTCGCTATATTAAAAGTGAAGAAATCTTATATGAAATACGAAAAATCCAACAAGATGCAATTTTAAAAGAAGGTTTGATGTGCAATAATATACGAAAAGGAATGAAAATAAAAGATGCAAAAAGATTAGCAAATTCAGAAGAAGGAGATGTTCAGATTTACAGGTTTAAATGGTCGCAAAATCGTTACTCAAATGGAGAAACGACAATGCAAATTTTAACTGAAACCATTGAGCCAGATAATTTATACTTACTAGATGAACCTGAAGTATCTCTCTCACCACAAAAGCAAGTTGAATTAGCAAACGAATTAAATAAGCTTGCACGATATTTAGGAGTGCAGTTTATTATTGCTACCCATTCACCATTTATGTTAGGAATGTTAGAGGCAAAAATTTATAATTTAGATACGAAAAACTACGAAGTGCAAAAATGGACAGAGCTTGAAAATGTGAAGTATTTTTATGAGTTTTTTAAGGAAAGGGAAAAGGAATTTGAAGGATAAAGAATAGGACTATTTTAGAAGGGATCTTAAAATGAAATGAAGCACATAGAATAATTTAATAAAAAAGATTATTCAATGTATTTTCTACAGAAATTACTATCCCCAAAAATTGGTAGTAAATTTTACAAATTAACATAAATGTGGTATAATAGACTTATGATAGCGTGCGGCAAAATGCGAATTGTAAAAAAGAGAAAAGGAGAAAAGAAAATATGAGTGAAAGAGAAAATGCTATTTTTTTAGTGGACATTGAAATGGTTCGGGTACTTCAGAAACTGCTAGAGGCAACAAAAGAAGACCTTAGAAAGCGGATAAAAGCGGTGGAAAAAAATAGAAATGAGAGAAGGAAAAAATACAGGTTCTTTTCTCGGTTTTCTAAATATTCGAAAGCCCTAGAAAGTGCACAGAAAGATTTAGAAAAACTTCTCGATTTAGTAAACTATTTAAATATAGTAGAAGAAAATGAAAACTACTACATTATTTATCGGGGAGAGAAAATTAAATCTGCGAAGGACTATAAGTGTTGCACAAGAGCATATGAAACATTGATTAACAGTATAGGGTTTAAAGAAAACATTGTTTTCAGTAGATGCACTTTGGTAGAAGATTTGATTGAAGATCTGCCATTAATTCTGATCAAAGAAGAGTAAGCACGCGCTCTTCGGAAAATATAGCGATGGGGAACCACCGCTTATTTTCTTTTGTGGAAATTTTTTAGGGAAAAGAGGGAAAATCTCTTTTAAAATATTAAGAAATAGTGTACAATTATATCTAAATTGTATTAGTAGGAGATAAAGGATGAATAAGAAATGGGAATATTATAGTTGTGATGAGAAAATGGTAGAGCAAATAGAACAGAAATTTAAGGTAAGTAAGTTGCTTGCGACTATTTTGGTAAATCGCGGGATTACCGAAGAGGAGAAGATTCGAAAATTTTTAGAACCGACAAGAGAGGATTTTTATAATCCCTTTTTGATGCCAGATATGGAAATAGCGGTAAACCGTATTATAGAAGCAATGGAACAAAAAGAAAAAATCATGATTTATGGCGATTATGATGTTGATGGCATTACAAGTATTTCTGTTTTACAGAAGTTTTTAAAACAGAGAGGAATGGAAGTAGCAAGTCATATTCCCAATCGATTAGAAGAAGGATATGGATTAAATAAAGAAGCAGTTAAGATGATTTACGACCAAGGGTATCGATTAATGATAACCGTTGATTGTGGTATTTCGGCAACAGAAGAAATTGAATATGCAAATTCCTTGGGAATAACAACAATTATTACTGACCATCATGAGCCATTAGAAGAATTGCCAAAAGCACTAGCTGTTATTGATGCAAAACGAAAAGACAACCAATATCCATTTAACCAATTAGCAGGAGTGGGCGTTGTTTTTAAACTCATTCAAGCACTCGGTATAAAACTGGGGTTAGAAGAAAAAGAATACCTAAAATACTTAGATTTAGTTTGTGTAGGAACCATATCAGATATTGTTCCATTGGTTGATGAAAACCGTGTAATTGCAAAACTAGGCCTAAAATTAGTAAATGTAACCAAAAACCTAGGCTTAAAATGTTTACTAGAAGTAGCAGGCTATAAAAAAATAGATGCAACTACCGTTTCTTTTGGAATTGCACCAAGAGTGAATGCTTGTGGTAGGATGGGACATGAAACCGAAGCATTAGACATCTTTTTATCTGAAAACTTAGAAGAAGTACAATCCTTATCAATAAAACTAAATGAATATAATAAAATAAGGCAAGAAACCGAAAAAAGTATTGTAGAAAAAGCATTGAGCTTAATTGAGCAAAATAACGAAAACGAAAAAAGTGCAATTGTTCTTGGGTGTGAAGGATGGCACCATGGGGTCATTGGAATTGTATCTTCTAAAATTACAGACTTATATTTCAAACCAAGCATTTTAGTATCATTTGAAGATGGAATTGCCAAAGGTTCTGGAAGAAGCGTTCCAGGATTTGACCTACATGAAGCACTATGTAAATGTAGCAAATACCTAGAAAAATATGGTGGTCACGAAATGGCGGTAGGGCTTACCTTAAAAGAAGAAAATTTTGAGAACTTCAAAAAAGCTTTTGAAGAAGTGGCAAAAGAAGAAAAAGTAGAAGAAATTCTACCAGTCATTTATATTGATGGTATGGTAACAAGTGAAGACATGAAACCAGAATTTATTAAACAACTTACCAATTTAGAACCATTTGGCGAAGGGAATAAAGTGCCACTATTTGCGTATAAGGGGCTAAAAATTAATTCAATTCGAGCCCTAACCGATGGCAAACATTTAAAACTAACATTAAAAGATGACAATTTGATTATCGACGCAATCGGCTTTAATATGGGACATTTGGTAAATGATTATCGTATAGAAGATAAAATCGATGTAGTAGGTGTACTAGAAATGAACAGCTTTAATGGAATGGAGCAAGTGCAAATCAATTTAAAAGATATTATGAAATCGATTTAAAAGATAAAGGGGTGTAAGGGATGAGTGAAGAAACAAGAGCAAATATTAGTGATGTGCTATCGAAAATGAAGAAAAATAATTGGCGTTCAAATACGAAACTTATTACAAAAGCATATAATTATGCGGTATTGAACCATGGAGACCAAAAGAGAAAATCGGGAGAACCTTATATTATTCATCCTTTACAAGTAGCCTATATTTTAGCAGATATTGGTATGGATGATGCTACCATTTGTGCCGCATTATTACATGATGTGGTAGAGGACACCAACATAACACGGAGAAGACCTTGTTATTGAATTTGGGGAAGAAATTGCTACAATGGTAGATGGAGTTACCAAGCTTGGAAAATTAGATTATGCTTCCTTAAAAGAACAACAAGTAGAAGATTACCGAAAAATGTTTTTGGCAATGGGAAAAGACATTCGTGTTATTCTAATTAAGCTAGCAGACCGACTTCATAATATGCGAACTTTAAAATATTTATCACGAGATAGGCAAATTGCGAATGCAAAAGAGACCATGGAGTTATATGCACCACTTGCCAATCGTCTAGGTATGTATTCACTAAAATGGGAATTAGAAGACTTAGCGTTTAAATATCTATATCCAGAAGATTACCGAGAAATTGTAGAAGGGCTAGATAGAAAAAGAGAAGAACGATTAAAATTTATTGAAAACATTATGCAAGATATTAAAAAACAACTAAAAATACAACATATTGAAGCAGAAATTAAAGGAAGAGCAAAGCACTTATATAGTATTTATCGAAAAATGAAACGAGACAATTGCACCTTAGACCAAATTTACGATTTATTTGCACTACGTATTATTGTAAATTCAGTAAAAGATTGTTATGCAGCACTTGGAATTGTACATGATTTATACAACCCAATGCCAGGGCGTTTTAAAGACTATATTGCTGTACCAAAACCAAATATGTATCAATCGCTACATACAACACTAATAGGAGACAAAGGTACTCCATTTGAAGTACAAATTCGTACATGGGATATGCATCGTATTGCAGAATTTGGTATTGCGGCTCATTGGGCATACAAGGAAGCCAATTTTGGTGTTGGCAAGAAAATGAATGTAAAAGTAGAAGAAGATAAATTGGCATGGCTTCGAGAGTCGCTAGAATGGCAACAAGAAATGCAAGACCCAGAAGAATTTTTAAATACCCTAAAAACCGAATTATTTGAAGATGAAGTATATGTGTTTACTCCAAAGGGAGATATCAAAGTATTACCAAATGGAGCAACTCCAATCGATTATGCATATAGTATTCATGCCCAAGTAGGGCATAAAATGGTAGGCTGTAAAATTAATTCCAAAATGATGCCAATTATTACGAAATTAAAAAATGGGGATATTGTTGAAATTATTACTTCCGACAATGCCAAAGGTCCAAGTCGAGATTGGTTAAAATTTATTAAGAGTAGTTCCGCAAAAAATAAGATTTTAAGTTGGTTTAAAAAAGAACAACGAGAAGAAAACATTGTAAAAGGAAAAGAATTAATTGAGAAAGAAATGAAACGCATTGGTATGAACCAAACCGAGCTTCATAAACAAGAATACATAGGAGCAGCCCTAGAAAGATACAAATATGCAAACGTAGATGATATGTATGCAGCAGTTGGGTTTGGGGCTATATCCGCAGGGAAAATTATTGCTAGAATCTTAGAAGAATACAAAAAAGTACATGAAGATGATGATATTGAACAAAAAATTGAAGCATTAGCTAATCAAAAGAAACCAACTACCAATGTACCCAAAAGTGGAATTATTGTAAAAGGAATTGACAATTGCTTAGTAAAATTATCCAAATGTTGTAACCCAGTGCCAGGTGACAATATTGTTGGTTATATTACAAAAGGAAGAGGAGTATCCATTCATACCACTGAATGTGTTAATATTAAAGAACTATTACAAGAACCAGACCGAATGATTGATGTTGAATGGATTGGCGAAAAGACTTCAAGTTATAATGTTGATATAGAAGTATATTCAAATGACAGGACAGGCTTACTTGCAGATATTATTAAGGCAGTTTATGATGTGAAAACCAAATTAGTGGCAGTAAACAGTAGAACCAATAAAGATAGAACCGTAACTACGGATATTACCATAGAGGTACAAAATTTAGAAGAATTAAACAAAACATTAAAATCCATAAGGAAAGTGGATAGTGTATTTGAAGTAAAAAGAAAGAAATAGGAAAGGTGTTACCAATGATATTAAAAAGGTTACAATTAGAGACGAATTTGGCAGATGCTACTAATTGTTATGTGATTGTAGATGAAATAACAAAGGAAGCTATGGTGATTGACCCAGCAAGCCATCCAGAAACAATTTGTGAAATGCTAGAGGTATTGCAAGCAAAGTTAAAATATATTTATTTAACCCATTGCCATGGAGACCATACAGGAGCAGTGGTAGAGCTACAAAATCGTTATGGAGCAAAAGTATTAATTGAGCGAAGCGAAAGTGAGAATTTACGAAATCCAGAAGTAACGCTAAATTACTTTATTGGTATTCCCGATATTAGGCTAGAAGAAGATTCTCGAATTGATGATCAGGATTTCATTCATTTAGGAGATTTAGAATTTCGTGTGATTCATACACCAGGACACACCTGTGGCAGTACCTCATTATATTGTGAAAAAGAAAAAATGCTATTTAGTGGAGATACGATGTTTCATGGAACTTGGGGCAGAACCGATTTACCAACAGGAAGTCTAGTCGATATTATGGAATCCATAACCAATAAATTATTGGTATTACCAGAAGACACCATTGTCTATCCACGGACATGGAAAATCAACCATGATAAGGGAAGAAAAACCAATCTATCTAGAATTAAGACAGAGAGAGTGGTAAGAACCCCCAGTCGCTTGTCAGCGACAGCCCCCTTAAATAAAGGGGCCTTTATAGAAAGGAAGATGTAAGATGATACAAAAACCAAAAGGAACAAAGGACATATTACCAAGTGAATCCTATAAATGGGAATATGTAGAAGAAAATGCAAAACAGATATTAAAAAATTATGGCTTTGGGGAAATTCGTGTGCCAGTATTTGAACAAACCGAATTATTTGAAAGAGGAGTAGGAGACACCACCGATGTAGTACAAAAGGAAATGTATACCTTTTTGGATAAAGGAGAAAGAAGCATTACCTTAAGACCAGAAGGGACTGCAGGAGTAGTAAGAGCCTATATTGAAAATGGAATGGCATCCATGCCATCACCCATAAAAATGTGGTATATGATGCCAATGTATCGTTATGAAAACGTACAAAAAGGAAGATACAGAGAATTTAGACAAATAGGAGCAGAAATACTAGGAACGGATGCGTATGAGGCAGATGTAGAATTAATTGCTATGGCAGACCAAATTATTCGAAAATTCAATATACCAGATGTTACTTTAAATATTAACAGTATCGGATGTCCAACTTGTCGAAAAACATACCAAGAAGCACTAAAAGCTTTTATAGGAAACAATTTAGAACAATATTGTAATACCTGTAAAACAAGATTTGAGAAAAATCCAATGAGAATATTAGATTGTAAAGAAAAGAAATGCAAGGAATTAAACCAAGGAGCACCAATTATTTTAGACTACCTTTGCGAAGAATGTTCTACACATTTTGAAAATGTAAAAAAAGCATTAGAAAACTTAAAATTAGACTATGTAGTAGACGCAGGGATTGTACGTGGTTTAGACTATTACACAAAAACAGTATTCGAGTTTGTATCCGAAAAAGAAGGATATACAGTTCTTGCAGGAGGAAGATACGATGGTTTAGTAGAAGAACTAGGCGGACAAAAAACAGGAGCCATTGGTTTTGCTATGGGAGAAGACCGCTTAATCGATATTTTCGAAAAATACAATACAGCAGATGACCTAACAAGAAACACACCAGACTTATATATTACCTCTATGGGAAAAGAGGCAAGTAAAAAAGTACAAACTCTAGCCTTAGCATTACGAAAAAATAATATCTATGTAGAAACGGATATTTGTGAAAGAAGCATAAAAGCAAACCTAAAATATGCAGACAAAATAAAAAGCAAGTATGTATTAGTAATAGGAGAAGATGAAATTCGTACAGGAAAAGCAAACATAAAAAACATGGCAACAGGAGAAGAACAAGAGGTAGAATTAGAAACAGATAAAATTATGAAAATATTAAAATAAAAAACACAATTAAACTACAAAGGCATACAAGAAAGCCCCTTTAACAAGGGGGCTGTCACCGTAGGTGACTGGGGGTTCTTTCAAGAAAATATGCAAGAAGGGCGGAAAATTTATTTCCGCCTAAAATCATGCATAAAATGGACAAATGCGAATATACATATAAAAATCAATTAACCAAGGAGAAAAAAATGATTAATGTAACGGTAATTAATATTAGGTCTCTTATAAAGTATATTGCAATTGTCTGTGTGTTAGTAATTCTTGTTAGCAGTATTCGTGGAATTGTAGAAAATTTAAGTGGAAGAGAAAACCAGATTTCTACTACATTTGGTAATGTTAGTTTTATTTCATGTATTGAAAATACCTTACCGAACCGAAAAAGTGAAATTCAAAGATTAGAAGAAAATTCGAGAATGATAAGTTCAAGAGGTTCTACTTTACGAAGAATGCTTGGAGTAGAGCTTAATATGATGGATACTCTTATTGAAGATACAGAAGAAGAGGGAGTTGTTGCTAAAGAAACAGAGACTAATACTCAAGAACAAGTAGCAACGAATGTAGAAACCACACCAGTGGAAGAAAACAATATTACACCAAAATTTAATGGAGAATACGGAACAGTAAAAGTAAAAAATGAATCCAATAAGGAAATCACAGCCGATATCTTAACACCTAATATCGAATTAGAAAATAAAAAGGATGTACTTATTTTCCATACGCATACCTGCGAAAGCTATACAGCAACGGAAAATTTCAATTATCAAATGACAGGAACCTATCGAACCACAGACTTAAATTACAGTGTAGCAAGAGTAGGAAGCGAATTAGAAAAACAATTAACAGGTTATAGTTTTAACGTTACCCATGACCAAACCTACCACGATTATCCAGAATATAGTGGTTCTTATGGAAAATCCTTGAAAACCGTAGAAAATATTCTTTCCTCTCAACCCGAAACACAAATGGTAATTGATTTACACCGAGATGCAGTAGGAAGCAAACCAGAATATGCACCAAGTGTAAAAATAGGTGACGAAACAGCAGCACAACTTATGTTTGTGATTGGAACCGATGGGGGAGGATTACAACACTTAAACTGGCAACAAAATTTGAAATTTGCTGTAAAAGTACAACAAAAAGCAAATGAGCTATACCCAGGATTATTTAGACCTATTATTATTCGTAATTCCAGATACAACCAACACGTAACCAAAGCAGCAGTCATTATAGAAGTAGGAGCAACAGGAAATACAATGGAGCAATGCTTAACCAGTATGAAATATTTGGCGAAGGTGTTGGAGGAAGTAAACAAGTAAAAAACTAAGTAACTGGCTATGTGTTAGAATAAAACCAATAACCGTCCACAGAAGAAATCTGTGGACGGTTTTGGTAAAACTAAATTACATTAGCGTCATAGTACTTCACACTAAAGGAATATATTTTACCAGTTTCAGTAACTACTTCAAAAAGGTAAATGCCATTTCCTTCTTCCATATTGAAGTACAGATAGGAAACTCCGTCCTCTCCAGTAGATGGAGAAAGGTTACAAGTACGTTCTTGTGAGGTTCCATAAATCCAAGAAACTTCTTTGATTTTTTCCCCGATAAAGAGAAGATGTAAATCCCTATGAGTACCAGTAGGAGAGTTAAGGTCAGTAGGATTGCTTATACAATCTTCCGAAAGCTTACCTTCTACCAGTTTAACAGGAATCCGGTTTTCGCAGTGAATAGCCGAAACCTGCAATTTCGTACTTGTCTGCTCTGCAGGTACCTGTTCCTGAGTTGTTTCAGTTTCGACGGTCTGTTCGGGTGTTTGTTTTTGACTTGACTCAGTTGTCTGTTCAGCAGGTGCTTCTTCAGAAGAGGTAAGATGAATGCTCTCTACCTTTGTTTCAAGCCGTTCAAAACCGCCATTCATTGATTCCTCAATACTTTCAAGCTTAGCAAGTACTTCGGAATTATCGGAAGAACTGCCACATCCTGTCAAACTCATAACTGCTACTGTTACTGCTACTGCTACTAATGTCTTTCTCATAAGAAATCTCCTTTTCTTTTTGTTTAATTTTATTTAGTTTTTAGTTACACTGACTATACTACAGCCAGTAAAATCGATACAAAACATCTACTTATATTATACTACAATTTACATAAGAACGCAAATTTGAATAGAAAAAAGGCAAATATGACGATAATATTTGCCTTTTTTATGAAATTATCGATTATTACAATTACATAAACTATCGCATGGATTATAATTATTTACCATATTAAAATCCTTTGTACATTCCATTAAATTGTTATCTTCCTTACAGCCTTTCATATAAAAATTCTTCTGTGCAAGTTTATCCTGAACTCCACGTAAAGCTTCACCAAATCTTTGGAAGTGAACAACCTCTCTTTGACGTAAGAAACGAAGAGGTTCTACAACATCTGGGTCATCTTTACATAGATTGATTAATTTTTCATAGGTTGCTCGGGCTTTTTGTTCTGCAGCTAAATCTTCTTGCAAGTTAGCAATTGGGTCGCCTTTGCATGCAATATAAGAAGCAGTAAAAGGAACACCAGAGGCAGCAGAAGGGTATATATCAACCCCATGGTCGGTATAGTAGGCACCTAAACCTGCTTTTTCAAGTTCTTCAGGGCATACACCTTCGGTTAATTGATGAACAATTGTACCTACCATTTCAAGATGGGCTAATTCTTCTGTACCAATATCATTTAATATCGCTTTTGCTTTTTGGTCTGGCATACCAAAACGTTGTGATAAATAACGAAGAGAAGCGGCAAGTTCTCCATCTGGTCCACCGTATTGTGAAATAATGAATTTAGCAAGTCTTGGATTTGCACATTTTATTTTAATTGGATATTCGAGTGCTTTTGTATAGGTCCACATTAAAAGTTCCCCCTTTCCCATGGCCAAGGTTCTTCTAGCCATCTCCATTTTTTACATGGATAAAAAATTGTTAGAGGTCCAAACATTTTTTGATATTTGTCGGATAACTCTTTTGCTTTTTTGCAGTATTCTTTGTGTAAACAAAGTGCTTTTTCATCCTCTGGGTGAGTGTCCAAATATAGTCCAAGCTCGATAATAGAGAATTTATAGGCTCTTAGTTGCATTAGCATTTCGCTTCGTAACGAATTGTTTCGTTCACATTCATTTTCACAGGAACAATCACAGTCACAATGATTTCTATTTTCTTTTTGTTCTTCTAACATTTGTTACACCCCTCTCCAATGGTATTTGTTTGTCTAATATATTCCATTTCTTCGATATCTTGACAAGGAACATATGGGCTAACTAATTCTGGAAAAATGGTTCCCATTTTTAAACCAACACATGGTTTAAAGGTTTTGTCCATGGTTTGCCAAGGCACATAACTTTGGGCAAGCATAGGATTGGTAGGAAATACTGATTCTTCTTCATCAAATCCGCAGCCACAATCGTCGTTATCACAGCAATCGCAGACGGTATTATCAACATTATTACATGCTTTTTCCATAAGGTCGTCGGTATAATTTGAATAATTACTTAAACAACACTTATGACAGTTACATCTTCTACGCATTATAATTCCTCCTTATTTTAGGTTATACTACAATATATGACAAAATAGGGGAAAGGGTGCATAAAAAAACAAACACCTGAAATTGTTTCAGGTGTCGTTTTTTATTATAAATCAATAACTGGTGTTGTGAAGTCTAGGTTACTAAAGGAGTCGAAGTCGTAGCCTAGAGTGTAGATATCGGTTGCGAAAATGTCTTTTTCTAACATGGCTTTTAATACTTTATTGTTGGATTCATCTAAATAGCGACGAGGAGAAGTGATAATGTCTAGTTTTGGATTGCTATGAGCAATCGCAGAGATTAATTCTTTTCCTCTTACATTAAAGCCAAGTACACGTACATATGGACTTACTTTTTTAGAATTTAGCATATCTTTTTTGGTAATGCCAAGTAGGCAATATACTAAAATCCTTTTAATTCTAGTTTCTGTGTAACGTTTGCTTTTGATAATGCCAACTAGCTCTTGAATGGTATTACAAGAATTTGCTGCGTTTTTGATTAGGTTTTCTAATCCTTCAGAAACATCTGGTAAATCGGCAATTTCTTCTAAAGACATTTTTCTTAGATTATAAATAATTTCATGTTCAAATCGAGATAGGTTAGGAACTACTTTTCCAGCACGTAGTTGGTCATACATTAAGTCAAAAGAAGACATTGGCATTGCTTTTCGTAAACTCCAAACATCATTGGTTAAGGCAATTTTACGAATAGCAGTAGCACTTGCAAAACCATCAACAATTTCGGTACTGTTATAATCTACTTTATTTCGTTTAATGCTAAATGGAATAATACTACTACTTTCTTGTTTTAGTGCTTTTAGGTATTCAATGGCTAAAATATTATTTGGGCTAGATAAAATATTAGCATATCGACGAATATCGTTTAGATACATTAAAAGGGCATTTTCTCTAGCTTTTGGGAACGAAAAGCCTTTTCCTAATTCATGGTTTAGGATGGATACATATTCTTTTGGTTCGGTATATAAAACTTCTGCAAATTCGTTTAATAAATTGACATCACAAAGTTCGGTGCCAAAAGAAAGATAATCCACTATTTTTAAGGAATTTAAGATTTTAATACTTCCACTTGCAAAATTTTCAGCACTAGAAACACTGTAAATAGTAGGTAACTCAATAACAAGGTCAACTCCATTTTGAAGTGCCATTTTTGTTTTTATCCATTTATTAGTAAGAGAAGTATTTCCACGTTGTACAAAATTACCACTTATAACAGCAACAGTGTAACCTGCATTAACCGCTTTTTTGGATTCTGCAAGATGATATAAGTGACCATTGTGAAATGGATTGTACTCAGCGATAATTCCTAAAACTTTATTCATATTTTTTCCCCCTCGTGTATTGCAATTAAAAAACAATTACTGTTATAATATCATAAGAAATAATTTTTTTCAAATATTATAGAAAAATATATAAAAAAATTTTTTATATTGTCGGAATTTTCGCCACGAAAGTGGTGAAAAGCTCCATACAATATAAATATGCGAATGTTACAATTTCTTAAATGCATCGCATTTTAGAAATTGTTAATCCGCTTTTTTAGGAGGAAAAATGGAAGAAGTAATAATCTATACCGATGGTGCGTGTTCAGGTAATCCAGGACCTGGAGGCTGGGGAAGTATTTTAATGTATGGTGAGCATAAAAAAGAGATTTCAGGAGGAAAAAAAGATACCACCAATAATGTTATGGAATTAACAGCTGTTATTGAGGCATTAAAGTTACTAAAATTTAAATGTAAGGTAAGTGTATATAGTGATAGTGCCTATGTAGTAAATGCGTTTAACCAAAAATGGATTTATGGTTGGATGAAAAATGGGTGGAAAAATGCAAGCAAAGAACCAGTTAAAAACAAAGAATTATGGCAAGAACTATATGATTTAACCAAAGCTCATGAGGTTACCTTCATTAAAGTAAAAGGACACAGTGACAACGAATACAATAACCGTTGTGACGAAATGGCACGTGAGGCGATTAACTTAAAATAAATGAAGAAAAGGCTTAAACAAAGATAATTGTTTAAACCTTTTTTTGCTTCAAAACAGAAGCAACACTTAGAAACTATCTGGACAAAAGAAATTAGTTTCATCCCACTCCAGTAAAATAATAACCCCTTCTAAGAAATCAATTGTGTCTTTGAGTGGTAATGGGGAAGTAAGAATAGCTTTTTTGCCCTCTATAACACTAACTAAAATTCTTTGGGAAAAACAAATGGAAAATATGCCTTCATAACTACTTAAGAAAGCAATTGAATTCCGCAAATAGGTTAAGGTGGTTTCTTTTGAATAGGATGAAAAAACAGAAAAATCGCTAAAGATAATAAGATTTTGGTATAATTCTACATCTTCCATTTTAGTTCCTCCTGTTATATTTGATATGAAAATTATACAATATTTCACATAAAATTGCAATCGTTCATGGCAATTAGAACCAATTTTGTTCTACATCTTCAATTAAATCTTGCCAATATTTCTTTGGCATAAATTGCATTCGTAGTTTGGAATTTTTTCTTTCTTTTATGCCAATGGAATGGTAAAAGCATTTCCATAGGTCTTGGTAATAGCGTTCTTCTTCGGGGATAGAGGTTATTTTTAGGTGCTTTGCTTCTATAATAGTGTATTCTTTTGTATTGTATAACAAAGCAAGTTTACGGCTTGGGTCATGAATGATGAAATTTTCTTTTGGAAGACGGGCGATAAAGTGATGTCCTAGTAATTCTAACACATTGTTGTCTGGGTGGATTTTGGCATAAAACATGCCATTTTGTAATTTCATAAAACGTAATAATCCACATAAACGATGGTATTCTCCAAAAACTCGCTTTTTTGTTTTTTCCATGCGTAGTACAAGGTCATTGGTTAGTAAATGGTCAATTTTATTCCCAAGTTCAAAACCAAGTAGTAAAAAATTGACAATATCTAGTTCTTTATTTGGCAAGTTTGATAAAAATACATGGTAGGCAGTAGATAAAGAGTGGTAAGAAATGTTTTTTACAATACCATGATAAATTCTACGTGCTTTTTCTTCATCTGTTTCAATTGTTTGTTCACAACAAAATAAATCCATTTCAAATTCAGAAGAAACAATTCGGCTAGGAATTGTTTTTGCAAGGTAGCAATCAAATACAATGGTAAGTAAACCATCAAAAGTTCCATCATAAATATAACAAGTATCTATAGATTTCCAGTTAGGCATTTTTTCGTATCCTCCTTTGTAGGTACTAATGTGTCGAATAGAGATAATTGTTTTGCTTGCTGCAAGATAGAAGCCGATCGTTTTTCTTGATAGAGTAAATTAGTTTCAATAAACGAAGCATTTAAGTAACGAGCATGGTTAAAATAAGTTCCACTGCAAGTGATAAAATAAATGGCACGTTTTAATACAATTCCAAGACCTTTTAAATTTTCAAATGTTAAACGAAACTGTCTTCTTGCACGAATAATGCGTTTTGCAGAAGTAACTCCAATTCCAGGTACACGAAGAAGAGTGTAAAAATCTGCTTGATTGATATCAACAGGAAAGCACTCTAAATGGCGTAAAGCCCATTCGCATTTTGGGTCTAATAAATGATTGAAATTGGGATGTGTTTCGTCTAATAATTCTTCTGCTTTAAAACCATAATAGCGAAGTAACCAATCGGCTTGGTAAAGCCTATTTTCACGAAGAAGGGGAGGCGTTTGTAGCATAGGTAAATTTGAATCGTTATTGATGGATACATAAGCAGAATAATATACTCGTTTTAAAGAAAATTTTTGGTATAAACTTTCCGATAAACGAAGGATTTTTAAGTCTGATTCTGGTGTAGCACCAATCATCAGTTGTGTGGTTTGACCGTGCTGGAACAAAGCGTTTTGCGTAATTTGATTTTTCCTCTTTGGTAAGAGCGATGTTTGTAGAAATGTATTTCATCGGTGTTAAAATTCCAGCTTTTTCTTTTTGGGGAGCTAGTAATTTTAAACTATCTTGGGAAGGAAGCTCAATGTTAATGCTCATACGATCTACTAGATTTCCAAGCATAGTAATTAATTCTGTACTAGCACCAGGAATTGCTTTTGCATGAATATACCCATGAAAGTGATATTCATTTCGTAAAATGAATATAGTTTTATAGAGTAATTCCATAGTATAATCTGGTGACTGAATTACCGCAGAGCTTAAAAAGAGCCCTTCAATATAGTTTCTTTTATAAAATTCGATGGTAAGGTCTGCTACTTCTCTTGGAGTAAAAGTAGCACGTGCAATCAAATTAGAACAACGATTAATACAATATTTACAATCATACATACACGCATTCGTCATCAAAATCTTTAATAAAGAAATACACCTACCATCACTTGCCCAACTATGGCAAATACCAGAAACTTCACCATTACCAATTCCGTTTTTAGTATTGGTACGTTTACTACCACTTGAACTACATGATACATCATATTTTGCTGAATCAGCTAATATTTTTAATTTATCCATTATTTCCATCTTAAATCACCCAAACAAAAATTCTTTTTAATACTATACCATACAAACACATGTTTATGCAAGAGAAAATAAAAAATTACAAGAATATATTGCGATGTTTAGAAAATGGAGGATATTTAGAGAGATTAAAATTAGCAATAAAAAATATAATACATGAAAAGATACTAAAAAAGTTAAAAGAAATAGAGAAAGATGGAAGAAATGATTAAGAAGCAAAAAGTTATATATAAATGAAATAATCTACAGTGCTAAATATATTATATAAAATTTTAAAAGAAGTAATTCAATCATTTATATAATTTTTGCATCTAAATGATTTGTTAAGAGAATTACGACAAATAGCTAGTCAAGACAAATATGTGGATTAAAGACAAGATATTTTAATCAAATTGATAACTACATACAAAATGAGAATAGTACCAAGTGAAGAAATAAAATCCCTTACAATTTCACAAAAACCTCTTGACAAAAGTTCGTAAGTATCTTAAGATAGTGTCAATGTAAATATGAGAGGAGACTTGTTACATGGAAGAGAAAGAAGTATTATTAACCCAAGAGGGATATGATAATTTAGAGAAGGAAGTAGAGTATTTAAGAACAGAGAAAAGAGCAGAAATTGCAGAACGTATAAAAGTAGCTTTAGGGTTTGGAGATTTATCGGAAAATTCAGAATATGATGAAGCAAAGAATGCACAAGCGGAAAATGAAATTAAAATTGCAAATTTAGAAGCAAAACTACGTTATGCAAAAATTATAGATGAATCCGAAATTGATACAAAAACCGTTCAAGTAGGAAATACGGTTCGAGTAAAGGATTTAGAATTTGATGAGGAAGAAGAATATACTATTGTTGGTTCGACAGAAGTGGATTTAGCACAAAATAAAATTTCAAATGAATCACCAATTGGTGCAGGATTAATTGGAGCAAAAAAAGGAGCAGAAGTTGAAATAAAGGTACCAGCAGGTGTTGTAAAATATAAAATTTTATCAATTAAAAAATAAAAAAACATAGGGGTTGCATATGATGCAACCCTTTTGGTATGAAATATAATGAGTGTAATGATAAATTTGTGAAAGAAAGATATGCAATTCCTACATTTTTACAATTCGTATATTGACACTGGATAAATCAGAATTAGCATAAATTTTGATATCACTTCCCGTGTTATTTTTAAATTTAAAATCAACACTACCATAGGAAACGGCAGCATCTTTATCTTTTGGCACATAATGGACATCTTTACTATGAGCATGTCTTTCTTTTACTTCTAAATCTGGAATTTGTAAAACAACATTATACAAAGTACTGCTTACTTGGCAATTTCCACCACCTAAAGTTTTTACTGTTTCACCATCTTTATTAAAAGAATCTGCCTCTTCATACCCTTGTTCTGCACTTGGTTTTCCAATCAATTCGCAAAAAGAAAAAGTTTCACCATTTTTTACAATGGTTTCATTTAGAGTAGAACTTGTAATGCCTATATTACGGCTTCTGGGGGTATTTCTTCCATTAAGATTGGTAGAAAAGGAAGCAAGTTCAATTTCTGTATTGCCATCTGCTTCATGTGCACCAATGCGAATTTCATTGGTGATAGAATTTTCAACTGAGTTTGTTACGGTATTTCCGCATAGGAAGTTCGGTACTAATTCTTCCGAACTTGAACGGCTTGGTTAGATTCTGGCGTAGTATTTGAATCTTTATTTCCACAACCACTAAGGGTACTAATCAATAAACCACATATTACTAAAAACAATATTGCCTTATTCATCATAATCCTCCTTATATGTATAAAATTAATATAACCAAAAAAACGAATAATATTGACAAAACGTGAAAATATAGTATAATTATTTATAGAGTTAGAAAAACGGAGGAAATAAAATGGCTGCAAAAATTTGGAAAAAAGTTCTATTTTTTATTTTGATTGTTGCATGTTTGTTTAATATTATAACAAAATTGGTTAAAAAAATACCATTTAAAGACGAATTGCAATCATCAGCACAATACATGGTAGAACAAGAAAATGAAAAAAAGTAAAAAAATAATTACATAAGGTTGAAATAAATTTTAAAACGTGGTAAAATATTGGTTAGCAAATTTATTAAAAAAAGAAAGAGGTGAATACAAGATGAAACAAGGATTACATCCAGAATTTACAGAAACAACAATTACATGTGCATGTGGAAATGTGTTTACAACAAAATCAACAAAAAAAGATATAAAAGTAGATGTTTGTTCAAAATGTCATCCATTTTGGACAGGTAACTTGAAATTAAATACAACAGGTGGTAGAGCAGATAGATTTAAGAAAAAATATGGAATTGCATAAGGTTTTAAAAGAGATGAAACACATCTCTTTTTTTTATCTCTAAATGTAATAAAATTGTAAAGAATGTATTGATAGGTGTTTGTTTTTATGATATTCTAATGATTATAAATTAGAATATATAGGAGAAGAGTATGAAAAAATTATTGTTTTCTGCTTATGATATGAATGTGGGAGGGATTGAGACTTCTTTGCTTACTTTACTAAATACATTAGTGGATAGAGAATATGAGATTACTTTAGTATTAGAGAAAAAACAAGGGGTATTTTTAAATGAACTAGATAGTCGAATTCATGTTGTAGAGTATCGACCTTGTGAATATAAATTGCTAGTGCTTCGAAAAGGGATTAATTTAGCAAAACGTATATGGTTTTTGTTACGATATAAGAATAAATTTGATTTTGCGGCATCGTATGCAACGTATTCGCAAATGGCATCATTTACAGCAAGAATAGCATCAGAGCATAATGCTTTATGGGTACATTCGGATTATATGGAAATTTATCAAAAGAATAGGGAAAAAGTACAGCAGTTTTTTGATATGTTGAAGTGTGGAGAATTTACACATATTATTTTTGTATCAAGGTCTTCGTATCAATCCTTTTTAAAGGTGTATCCAGAACTAGAAGATAAAATGGTTTGTACAGGAAATTTAATTAATTATCATAAGATTGAAATGTTAGCAAATAAAGAAATTACTTTGGAACATAGTCATGTATATACTTTCTTAACGGTTGGTAGACATTCAGAAGTTGAAAAAAAATTAACACGAGCAATTATGGCGGCAGAAAAGTTAAAAAAAGAAGGGTTTTCTTTTCAAATTTGGTTTGTTGGTGGCGGAAAAGATACTGACATGTATCAAAAAATGGTAGAAGAGAAAGGCTTGCAAGAACAGATTAAATTTTTTGGCATACAGAAAAATCCATATCCATACTTTAAAAAAGCAGATGCAATTTTAGTAACTTCTGATTATGAAGGATATCCTGTTATCTTCCAAGAAGCCTTTGTACTAAATAAACCAATTATTACAACAGATGTATCTGATGCTAAATTAGATGTAGAAGATAAATTTGGAAAAGTAGTATCCAAAGAAGTAGAAGAAATCTATAAAGCTATGAAACAGTTCATACAAGAGGGATACGAAATAAAAACAACGTTTAACCCAAAAGAATACAACCAAAAAATTATTGAAAAGCTAGAAAATATAATAGAAATAAGATAAAACAATTGGAAATATGCCGGTAGGGGTTGCATATCATGCAACCCAAATGGATTCAATAAATCGAAAATCAATCGAGAAAGAGGAAGGATATAATCATGAAATTAACGGTAATCATTCCCGTATATAACCGAGAAAAAACAATAAAAAGAGCAATTGTTTCAGTAGTAGAACAATTGCAAGAAAATATGGAATGTGTTGTGATAAATGATGGTTCAACAGATAACACAGAGACTGTAATACAGGAATGCGTTTCAAAATATGGCGAAAAACTATCCTATTATAAAAAGGAAAATGAAGGGATTGCAGCCACAAGAAACTTTGGAATTAGGCATGCAAAAGGCGAATACATCATGTTTGTAGATTCTGATGATTATATGAATTGTGACTTAATCGAACATATACAAACATATTTAGAACAAGGGATAGATATTGTTAAATTTAAAGCAAAACATGTAGACAATGACGGAAATGAACTTCGAAAGATTATGGGACCCAATTTTTCTAAGATAGAGGGAAAAGAAGCATTTAATCGATTAGCATTTACAGATGTATTAATGGATTCCCCATGTGTGTATGTTTTTAAAAAAGATTTATTTCTAAAGAACAACATGCTTTTTAAAACAGGAACCTATCACGAAGATTTTGGACTAATTCCACTTATTTTATTAACAGCAAAAACAGTAGTATCTCTCGATATTTATGGCTATTCATATGTGCAAAGTGATGAAAGTATTACAAGAAACCACGATTATGAAAAAATGAAAAAAAGATGGGAAGATGCTTTATTCCATTATGATAATATGTTACAATGGATAAGTCAAAATGAATTAAATACCAAAACCAAAGAAAATGTAATAACCTATTATACAAATGCAATTTTATTAAAATTAGCATCCATAAAAAAAGAAGATAGAAAACCATATATAAAAAAAATAAAGCAAAGAAAGATGATACAAAATATTAAACCTAAAAATGCAAAACAATTAGTAAAACGAATACTACTAACACTAAATATCAACTGGTATTTAGTAAATAAAAAATAGGAGAAAAACATGGTAAAAGTAAGTGTCATTGTACCAGCCTATAATGTGGAAAATTATATAGAAGCCTGTTTCGATAGTATTGTAAACCAAACCTTGAAGGAAATTGAAATCATTATTATAAATGATGGCTCCACCGATGGTACGAAAGAAAAAATAGAAAAGTATCAAAAACAGTATCCAAACACTATAAAAGTAATTACAAAAGAAAATGAGGGGCAAGGAAAGGCACGAAATATAGGGATTGACACGGCTTGCGGAGAATTTGTAACCTTTGTGGATGCAGACGATACGATTGAGCCTGAAATGTTAAAAAATATGTATAGACAAGCAACAAAAGAGCAAGCAGATATGATATTATGTGACTATTATGAAATCATACAAGGAAAAAAAGTACGAAAGAAAGCAATTCCACAAGTGACAAAAGACTTAAAAAAAGACTATGTTGTTTCTGTTGCAGGACCTTGTAATAAGTTAATACGAACGAGCATTTTAAAAGAGAACAACCTTCGTTTTTTAGAAACAGGAATTTATGAAGATATTGCCATGATACCACTAATTGGACTATATGCAAATAAAGTGATATACTTAAGTGAACCATATTATAACTATTACATAAGACAAGGTTCTACGATGAGACAAAAAGAATTTAATAACAAGCTATTATCAATTTATACGGTAATGGAAACCTTAACAAAAGGCTTCCAAGTAGCAAATAAGCAGGAAAAATTTAAAGAAGAATTAGAATATATCTATATTCGACATTTACTATATGCAGGAACAGGAAGATTTTTAGAGTATAAAGAGGGAATGAACCAAGTTCATAAAATTGTTTCGATTATGAAACAACAATACCCAAACTGGAGAAAAAATCCCTATTACAAAAAGCAAAATTGGTTATTCAAACTAAATTGCAATATTTTCTATTCCAATCAAAAATGGCTTATTTACCTTTTTCAAGCACTAAAACAAAGAATAAAACACAGTAAGAACAAAGAAATTAATGGTTTATAGGTAAAATCCATAAAAAACCTAAATTATATAGAATACAAGGAACAAAAAATGAAAGAAAAATGGAAGGAAAAACTAACATTACAAAATTTTATGATGGTCTTTATTATAATACAACCAATCATTGATATCATAACAGGATTAAACTTAGAGTATGCCGAAAGTTCGATTACTTTTGGCGTTGTGGTTCGTGCGATATTTATGATATTTTGCGTAATTATGGGTGTAATAAAAGCAAACAAGAAATATAGAATTGCGATGTGTACTTATTATGGTGTATTATTCTTGTATATGGTAGGATTTTTGGCAAATCACTATATGCACTATGGGACCAATATGATAATGTTGCAAATAAAAGGTCTTATGAAAAACTTTTATTTACCAATTACACTAGTAGCATTAGTACCAATGTTTCAAACCTATAAAATAAAACTTGAAAACAATACACTAAATACTTCACTATTTATATATGTTATCACAATTTTTGTATGTAGTATCATTGGAATTGCCTTTCCAACTTATCGAACTGGTGATAGAGCAGGAACCGTAGGACTATTTCATTCAGCCAATGAAATTGGAGCAATTTTGTGTATATTATCACCATTTTTTATGATAGAATTTCTTCAAGAAAAATTTCATATTGCAAAAGGAATTTTTTTCCTACTATTTGTGTATGCTATTTTACAGATAGGAACCAAAGTACCATATTGGGGACTTATGATATTAATGATACTTCTTGTGTTTGTATGTATCATTTTTGCTAAAATACGAAATACTCCATATTTGTATAAACGAGCCGTTATGTTCTTTGTGTGCTTTGTTTTGGTGTATGGTATTACAGGATTAACACCAGTAGGCGAAAATTTAACGAAAATTTATGGAAATATCTTTCCAGTTACTTTAGCGGATATTAGAAAGCAACCAACTGAAGTTGTAGAGATTAAGAATTTTGAGGAATTAAAGACATCAACCGTTAGTGGAAGAAATGATTACTTAAAAGCCAATAAAGAGAAATTTGCTAATAGTAGCTTACGTGGTAAAATGATTGGAATTAGTTTTGTAGAAGAGGAAGATAGGCAACCACAAGAGTTAAAATTAACAGAAATGGATTATTACGATATTCTATTTTGTAATGGTATTCTAGGAACTATCCTATTTGCAGTACCACTTTTGATTTTTGCTATTAACTTTATTCGTTACACAATGCTTCATAGAATAAAGATTAAACTAGAATTCATTTATTCAATTGGAATGGCAATAGCAGTTGCATTACTTGCAGGACATGTGATTGTATCACCAGCAGTTAGTATTTATCTTGTAATTATTTTACTAAAATATGATTTTGATATTAGGCAAGACGTACAAAAAGAAGAAATTTAAGAAGTAAAAAAAGGAGAAAGAAATGTTAAAAATAACAATATTAGCCTTACATTTATCAACAGGAGGAACGGAAAAAGCGGTTACTACTATTAGTAACATGCTTACGAAACGATGTGAAGTAGAAATTATTGCGAATTACAAATTAGAAGAAACTCCAGCTTTTGAAATAGATGAGAGAGTAAAAATTCGATATTTAATGCCAAATTTAAAGCCGAATGCAAAGGAATTTAAAATGGCTCTAAAGAGTTTTCATTTGTGGACAGCCTTAAAAGAAGGGCTAAAAGCCATTCGAATTCTATATTTAAGACGAGCACTTATGAAAAAAGAAATTAAGAATTTGGATTGTGATATTGCAATTTCAACAAGATATATGTATACGAAGCTATTGGGGAAATATGGAAGTAAGCGTATCATTAAAGTGGCACAAGAACATAATGATAATGGTAAAAAAAGCTATATTCATAAAACAGTGAGGTCACTTAAGAATATTGACTATCTTATGCCAGTTTCACAGCATTTAGCGGATTTATACGAAGAAAAATTAGAAAAAAAGCAAACGGAATGTGTGTATATTCCACATTGTTTAAAAAACTATCCAGAAACAGTTTCTAACTTAGAAGAAAAAAACATTGTATCGATTGGAAGGCTATCACCAGAAAAAGGATTTTCGGATTTAATTGAAGTGTTTGAAATAGTAAGTAGGAGACATCCAGATTGGCGTTTAAACATTGTAGGAGAAGGACAAGAGCGAGAAAAATTAGAAGAGCTAATTAAAGAAAAGAACCTATACGATAAAATTACATTAGTTGGACTAAAAAAAGAAGAAGAATTAGCAAGTATTATGTTAGAATCTTCGCTTTATGTTATGACATCCTTATATGAAAGTTTTGGTTTGGTTCTAATTGAAGCAGAAAGCTATGGGATTCCAATCCTAGCGTTTGATTCAGCAAAAGGACCAAACGAAATTATACATACTGGAAGAAATGGCTTTTTAGTACCAAACCGCAACAAAAAACTAATGGCAAATCGCATCAATGAACTAATTGAAAAACAAGGTTTAAGAAAGCAAATTGGAATAGGTGCAAGAGAAGATTCAGAGAAATACAAAATGGAAAATATTGAAAGAATTTGGTACAAATTTATTGAAAGAATGATTACGAATTGAAAGACCCAGATGGCATATTAGTAGAAATAATTGAAAATGGCTAGAAATCGCATATATAGTCTACAAAGTCCTACAGGAGAAAAGGCCCCTTTACTTAAGGGGGCTGTCAGCGAAGCTGACTGGGGGGTCTTACAGAATTAACTCATATAGAGATGTTATTATAACTTGAAAATTTATATTTGAAATGATATAATTGCAAAAAAAACCAATGGGGAGGAAAAAAGAATGCAAAAGGATGATGTTGCAATCCGTGTAGAACATGTTTATAAATCGTTTAATGTGTTTTATGATAGAACAAATACCATTAAAGAAAAAGTACTATTTTGGAATCGAAGCAAGAAAGAAGTGCGAGAGATTTTGAAAGATGTTGATTTAGAAATAAAAAAAGGTGAGGTAGTTGGATTAATTGGAGTAAATGGAAGTGGGAAGTCGACCTTACTGAAATTAATGACTAAAATTATTTATCCAAATAAAGGAAAAGTAGAAACCAATGGGAAATTAACCTCTTTACTAGAATTAGGTGCAGGTTTTCATCCAGACTTTTCGGGAAGAGAAAATATTTATTTTAATGCTTCTATTTTTGGATTAACGAGAAAAGAAA
>CAOKNG010000002.1 GCA_948470025.1 uncultured Clostridium sp.
TATTGGTACATGAAATTGCAGAAATGGAAAGCAATTTTAGAAGCAAAATGCATGTGCTAGATTTTTTAACAGAATATGATATTCCAGGATTAACTGGAGTAAACACAAGAAAATTAACAAAAGAATTACGAAATGTTGGTACTATGAAAGGAAAACTAGTAAGCAGTATTTCGAATATAGAAGAAACCATAAAAGAAATAAAAGAATATTCCATTTCTCATTTAGTAGAAAAAGTTAGTTCAAAAGAAAAATACACCTGTGGAACTGGCAAAACTCAAATTGCATTATTTGATTTTGGAGCAAAACAAAATATTATTGAATCTTTATTAAAAAGAGACTGTACCGTAACGGTATTTCCACAAGATACGTCTTATGAAAAATTCTTAACTGGTGAATATGAAGGAATTGTTTTATCCAATGGACCAGGAAACCCAGAAGATTGCAAAACAGCAATCCACAATATTAAAAAATTATATGAAAATGCCAAAATTCCTATTTTAGGCATTTGTTTAGGACACCAACTAATGGGACTAGCAACAGGGGCAAAAACGTATAAATTAAAATACGGTCATCGTGGACCAAACCATCCAGTAAAAGACATCGCAAGCAAACGAGTATGTATTACCTCACAAAACCATGGCTATGCAATCGATGAGGCAAGCATCAATCCACAAATTGCCGAAATTTCACATATCAACATAAACGACGAAACCGTAGAAGGGCTACACTACATTGGACACGACATCGTAACCGTACAATACCACCCAGAAGCATGCCCAGGTCCAGAAGATTCCAGTTATCTATTTGATGAATTTTTAGAGAGAGTAAGAGGGTAAGAACCCCCAGTCGCCTGCGGCGACAGCCCCCTTAGGTAAAGGGGTCGTTATATATGTTATTTCTTCGAAGTGCAACCCTAGCAAAGCCTCCTTTATTTAAGGGAGGTGGCAGGACGAAGTCCTGACGGAGGGTTCTTGCATGTTTAAACATAGAACAAATTTTAAAGTTAAGGAGAGGAAACCATGCCAAAAAATAGGGAGATAAAAAAAGTATTAGTCATTGGTTCAGGACCAATTGTAATTCGGACAAGCAGCAGAATTCGACTATGCAGGAACACAAGCCTGCCACGAATTAAAAAAAGAAGGAATTGAAGTTGTATTAGTCAATTCCAATCCTGCTACCATTATGACCGACAAAAACATGGCAGACAAAATTTATATAGAACCACTAACGAAAAAGACAGTCGAAAAAATTGTAGAAATCGAAAAACCAGATAGCATATTACCAAATTTAGGAGGGCAAACAGGGCTAAATATTGCAATGGAATTATATGAAGACGGTTTCTTAGCTTCTCATGGAATTAAGCTACTTGGAACCTCACCAGAAGGAATCAAAAAAGCAGAAGATAGGCAAGCATTCAAAGATACCATGGAAGAAATTGGAGAACCTTGTGTGGCAAGTAAAGTAGTAAATACATACGAAGATGCAGAAAGCTTTGCAAAAGAAATTGGCTTACCAGTTATTGTAAGACCAGCCTACACCCTAGGTGGAACCGGTGGCGGAATTTGCTATACCATGGAAGAATTGGAAGAAACTGCTAAAAGTGGGCTTCATTTATCAAGAGTACACCAAGTATTAATTGAAAAATGTATTTCTGGTTGGAAAGAAATTGAATATGAAGTCATGCGTGATAAAAACGGAAGTTGCATTACCATTTGTAACATGGAAAACATTGACCCAGTTGGTGTACATACAGGAGATAGTATTGTAGTTGCACCATCCCAAACACTAGCAGACAAAGAATATCAAATGCTAAGAACGTCAGCCATTAAAATTATATCAGCCCTAAAAATTGAAGGAGGCTGTAATGTTCAATTTGCCCTAAACCCAAACAGTTTTGAATATGCGGTTATTGAGGTAAACCCAAGAGTAAGTCGCTCCTCAGCACTTGCCTCAAAAGCAACAGGATATCCAATTGCAAAAGTTTCCGCTAAAATTGCCATTGGATATACCTTAGATGAAATCAAAAACGAAGTAACTGGCAAAACCTATGCATGTTTTGAACCAGTATTAGACTATGTTATTGTAAAAATTCCAAAATGGCCATTTAACAAATTCTTAACCGCATCAAGACAACTTGGTACGCAAATGAAAGCAACAGGCGAAGTAATGGCAATTGCACCATCCATTGAACAAGCCCTTATGAAAGCCATTCGTTCCTTAGAGGAAAATGTGAATTATTTAGAATTAGAAAAGCTAAAAGGACTAACCAATGAAGAAATAAGAGAAACACTAAAACAAGTGGATAATGAAAGAATTTTTGTAATTGCAGAAGCATTAAGAAGAGGAATTAGTGTAGATGCGATTCACGAAATTACCACCATTGATAAATTCTTTATTAACAAAATCCAAAGATTAGTAAGAGTAGAAAAAAGATTAAAAGAAGAAAACATAACCAAAGAGTTATTAACATTAGCAAAGAAAATGGGATATCCAGATACCGTAATTGCCACTCTTTGTGGAAAACCAGAAAGCGAAATAAAACAATTAAGACAAGAAAATAAAATTACGGCAAACTTTAAAATGGTAGACACCTGTGCCGCTGAATTTGATGCAAGCACACCATATTACTATTCTAGTTATGATGAAGAAAATGAAGCAGAAGATAAAAACGATAAGAAGAAAATCCTTGTATTAGGTTCTGGACCAATTCGCATTGGACAAGGAATTGAATTTGATTATTGTAGTGTACATTGTGTGTGGGCACTAAAAGAAAAAGGATATGAAACCATTATTGTCAATAATAACCCGGAAACCGTAAGTACCGACTTTGATATTGCAGACAAACTATATTTTGAACCATTAACCAAAGAAGATGTAGAAAACATCGTAAGATGTGAAAAACCATATGGAGCGATTGTCCAATTTGGAGGGCAAACTGCCATCAAGCTAACAAAAGCTTTAACTGATATGGGAGTTAAAATTTTAGGAACACAGGAAGTCGACATGGACCGAGCAGAAGACCGTGAATTATTTGATGAAGCATTAGAAAAATGTGGTATTCCACGTCCAAAAGGAGAAACTGTATATACAGTAGAAGAGGGAATTAAGGTAGCAAATGAACTAAAATATCCAGTACTTGTTCGACCATCTTATGTATTAGGTGGACAAGGAATGGCAATTGCCTATAACGATAACGAAGTAAAAGATTTTATTAATGAAATCAATAAAACCGAACAAGAACACCCAATTTTAGTAGATAAATACATGCTTGGAAAAGAATTAGAAGTAGATGCTATTTTTGATGGAGAAGATATTTTAATACCAGGAATTATGGAGCACTTAGAAAGAGCAGGAATTCACTCAGGAGATAGTATCTCGGTATATCCAACCCAACATATTAACATTGAAAACCAAAAAACAATTATTGAATATACCAAAAAGATTGCAAAAGAATTAAATGTGATTGGGGTATTGAACATTCAATTTATTATTAATAGAGGAAATGTATATATTATTGAGGTAAATCCACGTTCTAGTAGAACTGTTCCATATATTAGTAAAGTAACAAACCTACCAGTCATCGATATTGCAACCCATGTTATATTAGGAGAAAAATTAAAAGACATGCCATATGGAACAGGAGTCTATAAACAAAGTGATTATATTGCAGTAAAAATGCCAATTTTCTCATTTGAAAAAATTAAAAATGCCGATACGAGCCTTGGTCCAGAAATGAAATCAACAGGAGAAGTATTAGGGATATCGAAAGTATTTTCCGAAGCAATCCTAAAAGCCTTCATTGCAAGTGGAGTTAATATTCCTTATAAAGGAAATGTCCTAATCACTGTTCGTGACAAAGATAAAATCGAAATGTTACCACTTGCTAGTAAGCTAGACAGCTTAGGTTTCCATATTTTTGCAACCTCTGGAACAGCTGCTTTCTTAAACGAAAATGGAGTAGAAGCAGAAGTTGTACAAAAAATTTGGGAAGGAGAAAATAGCATACTAGACCTAATTGGTTCAGGAAAACTATCCTTCATCATCAACACACCAACCAAAGGAAAACATGAATCAAGAGACGGTTTCAAAATAAGAAGACTAGCAGTAGAATCTAAAATTCCATGCTTCACAGCACTAGACACCGTAGAAGCATTATACGAAGCCTTAGAAAAAGGCACAAAAGAAGAAGATTTAACACCAGTCGATATTGGAATGATATAATTGTAGGGGTTGCATATCATGCAACCCTTTCATAGATATACAAAAAAATAGGATTATAGGACAGGCAATTTCCTATCAATTGAAATATAAATATAAAAGGAGACAAAACATGAACCAAACCCCAATACCGTACACCATCATTCAAAGCAATATTAAAAATTTATATATCCAAATAAAAGACGGAACAGTTATTGTAAAAGCACCAAAACGATTTTCAAAAGAAGAAATCGAAAATATCGTTCAAAAAAAGCAAAAATGGATTGAAAAAAATCTACAAAAAAGTCTTCAAAAGAGGGAAAAAGAACCACAATATGAGTTAGAAGAATTTATACAAATGGTAGAAGAAAATGCAAAAAATCTAATTGCCATTACAGGATTAAGACCAAATCGAGTAAGAATAAGACAGATAAAATACGCCTGGGGCACTTGCTCAAGTGGCAAAAATATTACCATTAACCAAAAACTAATTTGCCACAGCAAACAAGCAATCCGCTACGTTATGTTACATGAATTATGCCATTTAAAATACATGAACCACAGTAAAAAATTTTGGGAATTAGTAGAAACCTATATGCCAAATTATAAAGAAGCAAGAAGGGAATTGAAAGAATAAATGTATTTGTAGGGGCGTCTAGTAGACGCCCTACGATTTTTCCTGTAAATAAGAACAGATGCAATTCATAAATTCTTTTCCATATCGTTCAAATTTAACGGCACCTACACCAGAAATCGATAAAAATTCAGCCTCTGTGGTAGGGTACAAAGTAGCCATTTGTGTTAGAGTGGCATCGGTGAAGATGACAAAAGGTGGAACATGATTTTTCTTGGCTAGTTCTTTTCGAAGAATTCTTAAATTTTCAAATAAAGAAGAGTCAAAAGGGGTATTGGAAAGAGTAGTTTCTTTTGGAGAAACTTCTTTTTCAATTTTTCGTTTCATGGTAATTGTTTTATTTCCAAATAACACCTCATTTGCTCTTGCATCTAGCACCAAAACAGGGTATTGCTTTCCGATACAAACAATATACCCTTCTGCTACCAAAAAAGAAATTAATTCTTTAATGGTATCTCTTGAATAGTCTTTTAAGAGACCATAAGTAGGCAGGTTATAAAAACCCAAACTTTGTACTTTAGAAGACTTAGAGCCCTTTAATACATCGGTTACTAAATTTGTACCAAAACGATTTCCCATTCGTTTAATACAAGACATAATTTTTTGAGCATCTTCTGTAATGTCAGTTACTTCAATATCAGAATTACAATTGCTACAATTTTCACAAACTGAAAAGGTAGGAAGTTCTCCAAAGTATTCCAAAATATATTTTCGTAAACACTTATCGGTATTACAATAATCAATCATATCATTTAATTTTTTATATTCAATACTATGGTCTATTTCAGAATTTCCCTGTGAAATAATAAACTGATTAGTAACAATATCTGACCTAGAAAATAGCAAAATACATTCAGAAGGCAACCCATCTCTTCCTGCACGACCAGCCTCTTGGTAATAACTTTCTAAATCTTTTGGCATATTAAAATGAATCACAAAACGAACATTGGACTTATCAATGCCCATACCAAAAGCATTGGTTGCAATCATAATTGTGGTTCGATCATAAACAAAATCATTTTGAGAAGCAGCTTTATAGGAATCCCCCATACCAGCATGATATTTTGATACCGAAAAACCAAGCTTCGAAAGCTCTTGATATAATAAATCGACGTTTTTTCTAGTGGAACAATAAATAATACCAGAATTACCAGAGAATTTTCTTAAATAACTTGTTAAATCATGCATTTTATTTTTCGAGTGGACAACATGGAAGGATAAGTTTTCACGGTCAAAACCTGTTGTTAAAGTAAAGGGGGTAGAAAGCTTCAAAGAAGAAATAATATCAGTTGCTACCATTTTAGTAGCAGTGGCAGTAAAGGCAGCGACAATTGGTCGTGTTTTTAATTTCTCAATCATACTAGCAATTTCTACATAACTTGGACGAAAATCATGCCCCCACTGTGATACACAATGAGCTTCATCAATAGCAATAAGAGGAATTTCAATAGAAGACAACAAACGTAAAAACGATTCCGAATTTAAACGCTCAGGAGCCACGTAAATAATCTGATACATTCCTAAACTCGCATTTTCAAGTGTTTGCATATAGTCATGGTTAGAGAGGCTACTATTAATAAAAGTAGCCGGAATTCCCATTTCATTTAAATTATCTACTTGGTCCTTCATAAGTGAAATCAAAGGAGAAATGACTAATGTTGTACCGCCAAGTATTAGAGCTGGAATTTGGTAGCAAATAGACTTACCACTGCCAGTAGGCATAATGCCAAGACAATCAGAGCCTTGTAAAATAGCTTCGATCAATTCAGTTTGTCCAATTCGAAACGAATCGTAACCAAAATATTTTTTTAATAACAATAATGCTTTTTCCATATACAATCCTCATAACGATATTATTTTAAAACAATTATACAAGTCTCCAATTAGCAAGTCAATAAATTATTTTTCATTCTGTAGGGGCGAGCATTGCTCGTCCGTCTTCAAAGAAATTCCCAAAACTAATTCTTAGAGAAAATGTATGGTATGAATGGACGACCAATAGGTGCTTCCTATAGGAATTTTTCAATATCTAATTCCCAGTTATCTGGATTCTTTTTAATATATTCTTTTATATACCAATATTCCTCTTCATTTCGAATAATATGTTCATAAAATAATTTTTGCCATATTGGAAATTTCAGTTCTTTAGAAACTTTTCCTTTAAATTGTTGTACAATTTTTGAGATTGTGATCATAGTTTGTTGCTCTATTACTAAAATGAAGTGAATATGATTTGGCATAATAATATATTCATCAACTAAAATGTTTTTATAAATTTTAGGTATTTCATTTATATATTTATCTACTATTTTTCCTTCAAGAGTTAGAATTAGTGAATTAGAAATAATAGACGAATCGGACGAGCAATGCTCGCCCCTACAAGGTGTAATATTTGATAATAGACATTCTCTATTTTGGGTACATATGGTAATAAAATAATAACCTTTTTGGGAATAATCATACCCATTAAGACGGATATTTTTTCTTTTTAATAACTTTTTCATGGACTTTCCTCGTTTTCAAAATTTTGGAAAAATAGGTGGCAGATAAAGCCACGGGGAAAAATTATGTCGAAATGAATGATTACATTACAACATAAAAAACGACAAATGTAAAGAAAAATATTTCGACAAAAACAGACAAAAAGTTTGCGCCTAGCGAAATACAAGTGGAACAAATTTTTGAAAAAGGATTGACAAATAAAAAATTGACTGCTAAGATAGGAGTATTGATTCACAAATATTCTAAAATTTCGATTTTTTTCCTGAAAATCGGATATTTCCAATCAAAATTTATAAAACAGAAGAGGGATGTGTATGTTATCGATTGTAAAAAGTATGTCCTTGCATGGATTAGATGGTTATCTCATTGATGTGCAAGTAGATGTTTCGGCACGGTATGCCAAGTTGGACGGTGGTAGGACTTCCAGATGCGAGTGTAAAGGAATCGGCTGAGAGAGTGAGAACTGCCATTAAAAATTCTGGCTATGAATTTCAAAGCCGAAAAATTGTTGTTAATCTTGCACCAGCAGATACGAAAAAAGAAGGTTCGTTTTTTGATTTACCCATTGCAGTTGGTATTTTGTTGAATTTCGAAGACATTAAAAAACAAAATTTAGAGGATACCGTATTTATTGGAGAACTGTCTTTAGATGGAAAATTAAACCATATTAATGGGGTACTGCCTATGTGTATTGAAGCAAGAAATCTAAAAATGAAACGCATTATTTTACCAGAAGAAAACGCCAAAGAAGCCTCTATAATAGAAGGAATTCAAGTAATTGGTGTGAAACATTTAAAACAAGTTGTAGAATTCTTAAATGGAAAAGAAACCATTATTCCCAAAACCGCTAATCTAGAAGAATTTTTTCATAAACACAAACAATATCCGTTTGATTTTTCAGAAGTAAAAGGACAAGAAAATATTAAAAGAGCTATAGAAGTAGCAGCAGCTCGGTTCACACAATCTACTTCTTACAGGAACACCACGGTTCAGGAAAAACCATGATGGTAAGAAGAATTCCTTCTATTTTACCAGACTTAACCTTTGAAGAGGCATTAGAAGTAACCAAAATCCACAGTATAGCAGGAACCCTAAAAAAAGGTACTCCCCTTTTAACCACAAGACCATACCGTGCACCACATCATACTGTTTCAGCCAATTCACTTGTAGGAGGAGGACGAATTCCAAAACCTCGGTGAAATTAGCCTTGCTCATTTTGGTGTTTTGTTCTTAGATGAATTACCAGAATTTAATAAAACAACTTTAGAAGTTTTAAGGGGACCACTAGAAGACCGTATTGTAACCATTAGTAGAGTAAATGCCAGCCTAACCTATCCATGCAATTTTATGTTTGTTGCCTCTATGAACCCATGTCCATGTGGGTTTTATGGTTCAAAAGAAAAGGAATGTAGCTGTACGCCACAAGCAATTGCTAGATATATGGGGAAAATTAGTGGTCCATTATTAGACCGAATCGATATTCAAATTGAAGTAACTCCCGTAAAATATCAAAAATTAGAAGGAGAAACTGTAACAGAAACATCAGAAGAAATCAAAAAAAGAGTAGACCAAGCAAGAAAAATACAACAAATACGATACCATGAACATGGGATTTTTTCGAATTCAGAATTAACTCCTGTCTTAATTGAACAGTATTGTAAATTAGATATAAAAT
Organism: uncultured Clostridium sp.; assembly: GCA_948470025.1. Classification (GTDB taxonomy): domain Bacteria; phylum Bacillota; class Clostridia; order TANB77; family CAG-508; genus RGIG8482. Next base: position 9,009 of record CAOKNG010000002.1, read on the forward strand.
GCAAAAAATTACTGCAAAATGCATTTGAAAAATTAGGGCTTAGTGCAAGAGCACATGCGAGAATTCTAAAAGTAGCAAGAACCATTGCCGATTTGGATAATAAAGAAAACATTGAAACAAAACATCTAGCCGAAGCCATTGGCTACCGAAGCCTAGACCGAAAGTATTGGAAGAATTAGAAAGGAAAAATCGAAATGAAAATCATAGAAATCAAATCTGAGGATGTAAGATATCCGAAAAAAATGTTAGAAATAAAGGATTATCCCAAAACCCTATATGTAATAGGAAATACCAGTTTATTAAATACCCCCCATATTTTAGCAATGGTAGGTTCGAGGAATTGTTCAGAATATGGTAGAAAAGTAGCCAACTTGTTTGCAAAAGAATTATCGAAAAAAGAAATTACCATTATTAGTGGATTAGCAATAGGAATTGATGCAGCCTCACATATAGGCTCTATGGCACAAAAACGGAAAAACCATTGCCGTATTAGGATGTGGGTTAAATCATATGTATCCAAAGGAAAATGAATGGTTATTTCATGAAATTTTATTAAATAAGGGATGCATTATTAGTGAATATGAACCCAATGTGCCACCAGATACAAAAAATTTCCCCAAACGAAACCGTATTATTAGCGGAATTGCAAATGCTGTACTTGTTGTAGAAGCAGAATACAGAAGCGGAAGTTCGATTACAGCAAACTATGCAAAAGAGCAAGGAAAAACCGTATATGCCATTCCAAGTAACATCGATGTTAGCACTGGTATTGGTACCAATCATTTAATTCGTAGTGGAGCGACCTTAGTAACAAAAGCTTCTCAAATTCAAAAAGAATTTTTTCAAACACAAACAAAATCCATTCTTTCAAAAGAAAGTTTTAACCAAAACAAATCAAATTCTAACATACAAATCCCAAAAGAATACGAAAAAATTTATTCCATTTTAGAAAACGGACCAATGCACATCAACGAAATTGCCAAAAAACAATCCTTATCCATTTCAGAATTAAATGGAAAGCTAACCATCATGGAAATTGAAGGATATATTGAGCGATTAGATTCGAATGAATATAAAAGGAGAAAGCCATGTATATAAAACACGAAGTACGGAAAATTAGGAGAAGATTTAGCATGTCAATATTTAGAACAACAAGGATATAAAATTCTAGAACGAAATTTTGAAGCCAGACAAGGAGAAATCGACATTATTGCCATGGAACAAAAAGAGCTTGTTTTTATTGAAGTAAAAACAAGAACCAACATAAGCTATGGAAAACCAGCAGAAGCAGTAAACCACAACAAACAAAAACATCTTATAAAAACCGTAGAATACTATCTATACTCCAGAAAACTAGAAAACGAATTTGTTCGAATTGATGTTATTGAAATTTATTTATACCACCATAAGTACAAAGTAAATCATATTAAACAAATTATATAAAAAAGAGGGGTGACGAGTTGACAATATTACAATTAAAAACACAAGAAGAATATAAAAAATATTACATAAAAGAGTATTGCAATAAACAGATATACACGTTTTCTGGAATATTAGTAAAATTTTATAAGAATCAATTTGAACATGCATTTTTTGAAAGTGCGAATCATCAAAAAAGGGATAAATCTATATTTTCAATTGAAAGAGCGAAAAGAATGAAATGGATAAAAGAAGTATTAGAAGATAAAGCTAAATTTATTACAGCATATCCAGCAAGTTATACAACAGCAAAACATATTAGGCAAGCACCCAAATGGCAAAATAAATGACCACTGATTAACTGGTTCAGTGGTCAAAACCTCTATGCATCTTCCTATAATAGAAGACTATCTTATCATTATATTACTGCATTTCTTAGAAAAAGTCAATAGAAACATAATGATATTTATAAAATATGTAGAAATATATAAATTATTCAAAAGAAAATGAGATAAGATAAAAAGAGAACATAACTTAACAAATAAAGCTAGTTTTTATCGCGTTTTTATGATATAGTAGATACAAATTGATAAATAAAAGTAAAAAGGAGCAAAAAATGAAAATCTTATTTGCAACTAAAAATCCAGCAAAAATTAATTTTTATGCCAAAGAGTTAGAACAAAAGGGATATGAAGTATATACATTAAAAGATTTACAAGAAGAAATTGAAATGATAGAAAATGGAAAAGATTGTATTGAAAATGCAATCATAAAAGCAGAAACATGTTATAAAAAGACAGGTATCATTTCTATTGGAATTGATGACAATCTATTTATTGAAGGATTAACAGAAGAACAACAACCCAAAGACCATGTAAGAAGAGTAGATGGAAAATATTTATCAGATGATGAAATGATTGAACATTATACCAACCTTGTAAAACAAATAGGAGGAAAAGCAAATGCTTATTGGCTACATGGAATTGCTGTTTGTAAAAATGGAGAAGTAAAAACCTTTGAAAAAAGAAGTGATATGATAATAACAGATACCGTAAGTAACATACGACATGAAGGATACCCATTAGATTCAATTTGCATAAATCCTAAGCTTGGGAAATATCAATCCGAATTAACCAAGGAAGAAATTGAGAAAGGAAAGCAAACCAAAAATAAAGCAATTTTTGATTTTCTAATTCGGAAATATAGAGGAGTGATTTTAGATGAAACATACATACTTAGAAGAAGTAAACCAGACAATAAGAGAATATTTCAAAATTGTAAATGAGGATTTTCCAGAATTTTTATATGACTATATTGAAACACCACAAATGCAAAGACTTAAAGGAACAGGAGTAGCATGTGGAACGGATTGGACAGACTTATTTCATCATAAATTTTTTCAGTCAAATTTAGAACATAGTGTAGGAGTTGCTTTAATTGTATGGCATTTTACCAAAGATAAGAAACAAACGCTAGCAGGACTATTTCACGATATTGCAACACCAACCTTTAAACATTGTATCGATTTTATGAATGGAGATGCCAAAACACAAGAATCCACAGAAGAGGAAACAGAAGAAATCATTCGAAATTCAAAAGAAATTATGGCACTTCTAAAACGAGACGATATAGCAGTGGAAGAAGTAAAGGACTATCATGTTTATCCAATTGCAGATAACGATACACCAAAACTTTCAGCAGACCGATTAGAATATACTTTTATGAATGGTATCTTTTTTAAAGAAGTATGGGATTTAAGAAAAATTAAACAAATTTATGATAATATTGAAATTTTAATAAATGAAGAAGGAATCCAAGAATTAGGTTTTAAAAGTAAAATAGTAGCAGAAGAATTTGTAGAAAAAGCAAGTAAGTTGTGGCCTTTATGGATTAGTAAAGAAGATAAATTAACCATGCAATTTTTTGCAGATGTGTTAAAAGAATTAAGTAAAAAACAAATTGTAACAAAACAAGATTTATACACCTATTCCGAACAAGAAATTATTGAAAAAATAAAACATTGTGGGGACAAAAGAATAGAAGAGGCATTTCAAAAATTCCAAAATGCAACTAAAGTATATGAAAGTGATGAAAAAGTAGAAGGAAAATATTGTGTAAGTATTGAAGCAAAAAAACGATATATTATTCCATTAGTTAAATGCGAAAAAGAAGCAATTAGAATTAACAAATTATCGAAACAAGCAAAAAACCAAATTGAAAATTTTTTAGAATACAATACAAAACAATATATTTATTTTGATTTTAATTTCTAGGGGGAAAAATGAATAGGGTATATGAAGAAACTAAATTTTTAATGAAAAAGTATGGAATTACAGCGAATAAGAAATTGGGGCAAAATTTTTTGATTGATGAAAATGTTGTTACTTCTATTGTAGAAGCAGCTAATATTGCTAAAGATGACTTGGTGATTGAGATTGGACCAGGGCTTGGAACATTGACAAAAGAATTATTACAAAAAGCTGGAAAAGTGATTGCAATTGAGTTGGATGAAAGAATGATTCGTATTTTAAATGACCGATTTTTTATGGAGCAACATTTTGAAATTATAAATGAAGATGTATTGAAAGTAGATTTAGTGGAATTGATTAAGCAAAATAAAGAAAAGTTTGGATTAAAGAAAGCGAAAATTGTAGCAAATCTTCCTTATTATATTACTACCCCAATTATTATGAAACTGTTAGAAGAAAAGCTAGAAATTGAAAGTATTACTGTAATGGTGCAAAAGGAAGTAGCAGATAGATTAACCCAAATTCCGGGAGGAAAAAACTGTGGAGCGATTACCTATACAGTATATTATTATGCTACTTCGGAAGAAGTGCTAAGAGTACCAAAACATTCATTTATTCCAGAACCAGAAGTGGAATCAGCAGTGATTCATTTAAAAGTAAGAAAAGAGCCGAGTGTAAAAGTAGAAGATGAAAAGAAATTTTTTGCACTCATTAAAGTAGCATTTATGCAAAGAAGAAAAACGTTTTTAAATGCGGTTTCCAATTCAGGGATTGCCATTTCAAAAGAAAGATTAGAGCAAATTTTACAAGAATTGAATATCGATATAAAAATAAGAGGAGAAGCCTTAACAATGGAACAATTTGCTAGTATTGAGGAAAAAATGTAAAGGTAAGGTAAATATAGTACAAATAAAAGTAATTTAAGGAATTATCAATTTTTATCTTCAATTCATTGACTTTTACCAAAAAAAAAGATAAGATATAACTATTAAAAATATAGAGAACAAATTACGAAACCAAACGTAGTTTTTAGGAGGTATTTATGGGAGAAGTTATCGTTATCACATCCGGAAAAGGTGGAGTAGGTAAAACAACCACAACAGCAAATTTAGGAGCTGCTCTTGCTATGCAAGGTAAAAAAGTAGCGTTAGTGGATACCGATATAGGACTTAGAAACTTAGATGTTGTTATGGGATTAGAAAACAGAATTGTATATGATATTGTTGATGTAGTGGAGGAAAAATGTAAATTAAGACAAGCATTAATTAAGGACAAGCGTTATACAGAACTTTTCTTACTTCCAGCAGCACAAACAAGAGATAAAACAGCAGTAAATGAAGAACAAATGAAGCAATTAACCGACAAATTAAAAGGAGAATTTGATTATATTTTAATCGACTGTCCAGCAGGAATTGAACAGGGATTTAAAAACGCAATTGCAGGAGCAAACCGTGCCATTGTTGTAACAACAGCAGAAATTTCAGCCATTCGTGATGCAGACCGAATTATTGGATTATTAGAATCATCCGAAATTAAAAATCCAGAATTAATCGTAAACCGTTTAAAACCAAACATGGTAAAACGTGGAGAAATGATGGATGTAGACGATATTGTTGATTTATTATCCATTGAATTAGTTGGTGTTGTACCAGATGATGAATATGTTGTTACACAAACAAACAAAGGAGAACCCGTTGTATCAAATCGTAAAGCTCCTTCTGGAAAAGCCTATTTAGAAATTGCAAGAAGAGTATTAGGAGAAACAATAGAAGTAAGTATACCAGGAAGAGAGAAAGGATTTTTTGCGAAATTAAAAAGATTCTTTAAAAAGAAATAATAGGAAATGGGGGAATAAGAATGTTTGAAACGTTCATGAACATTTTTAAGAAAATCAAAAAACAAGAAAAAGAACAAACAAAATCAAAAGACACAGCAAAAGAAAGACTACATTTAGTTCTTATGCAAGACCGCGCAAATGTATCTGCCGATTTCCTAGATCTTATGAAGCAAGAAATTATTGAGGTAATCAAAAAATATATTGATGTCGATGAAAATGAAATTGATGTTAGGCTTACCAATAAGGAAAATGGAGATGGCACCAATGGAGCACCAGCCTTATATGCGAATATTCCAATTGTTAGTATTAAAGAAGATGTAAAAAGTGGAATGGCAAGACAAGAGGAAAAAGGAAATGAGCAAGTAGCAAAAATAGAGAATGAATCAGCCAAAAAAGAAGCTTATACAGAAGAACAAAATAAGAATGACATTGAAACAATTGAAAAATTAAATAAAGAAGTAGAAAAAAGAAATCAAGAAATACTAAATGAAGAACCAATAGATGGAAATCAAAAAAGCACTTTCGAAAATGATATGGTAAGTGAAGAAATTGTAAACAGTGCAAACAAAGAAAACGATTCTCAAAATATAGAAAAGGAAACTGACAGAGAAGTTAATTTTCAAAATACTGAGAATATAGAAATAGGAACAAACGAAAATAATAATTTTCAAAATGGTGAAAATGTGGAAGGAATAGTAGAAGAAAAAAATAATTTTGAGAATAACGAAAATACAAAAACAACAGGCGAAGAAACTGGTTTTCAAAACAGTGATATGGTAGAAGTAGATAGTATAAATAATAATAGCCAAAATGAGAAAATAGAAGAACAACAAGAAGAAGCTTCTAAAACATTTGATAAAGAGGATGAAGAATTAGAAGAAATGGATGGTCAAGAAGAGGAAGAGACAAACTTGTTAGTAGGAGGAGCAAACGCTACATTTGAAGAAGGAAATTCAACACAGACTAATCATGAAAATGAAAGAAACTTTAATAAGAAAAAAAATAAGTTTAATAAGAAAAAAAGACGCAACCGAAATCAAAGAAGATAAATGAAACAAAAGCAAATTAAGAGGGTGAAGCATGAAAGCGCGAATTTTAAAAAACATAGAGTGGGGAATATTAATTTGTTGTATGGCACTATTTATAATAGGTTGCATTTCTCTATATTCTGCAACACAAGAGACAAATTATGTCGAATTAAAAAGACAAATCATATGGCTTGCAGTTAGTATTCCAATTATGATTGCTGTCATCTGTATTGATTACAGCACAATTGCAAAAATCGCACCAATTTTTTACGGAATTTTTATCATTCTACTAATCGCTGTATTATTTACAAAACCGATCAATGGAGCATCAAGCTGGTTTACCATTAAAGAAAGTGTCCAAATTCAACCAAGTGAATTTGCAAAAATATTTGTAATTATGACATTTGCTTATTTAATGGTAATATTTCAAAAAAAGGACAAAAATGCAATTAATAAACCATTGAAACTACTAGCTGTATTAGCGGTTGTTATTGTGCCAGTATTACTCATTATTAAACAACCTGATTATGGAACAGCAATTGCATTTATGATAGCAACTATTCTTATGCTATTTGTAGCAGGAATTGATAAAAGATACATTATAGGAGCAATTTTAATTATAGCAGTTGCATTACCACTTGTGTACTTCTTTGTATTACCAGACCATGCCAAAACAAGAATTGATGTATTCCTAAATCCTAATTTAGATGCAAGAGGAGCAGGATATAATGTGATTCAATCGAAACTTGCGATTGGTTCAGGTGGACTTATTGGAATGGGATTATTAAAAGGAAACCAAACTCAATTAGGATTTCTATATCCAAAAACCACAGACTTTATTTTTTCAGTCATTGGAGAAGAAATGGGATTTTTGGTAGCAGGAGCTGTTATTGTACTATATGTCATTTTAATTACCAAAGCAATTTATGTTGCAAAAACTGCAAAAGATGACTTAGGTTCCTATATAACAATGGGAATTGTTGGGATTTTCCTATTTCATATGATTGAAAACATTGGTATGACTATGGGGTTACTTCCTATTACAGGAGTACCACTTCCATTTGTTAGTTATGGAGGAAGTTCCCTTGTTACGAATTTTATTTGTATAGGGCTATTATTAAATATTAGTGGTCGAAGGCAAAAAACGATATTTATGGATGAAAGATTATAAGGAATAAAGAAAATGTATATAAAACCATTACAAATTGGAAATGTTACAGTAAAAAATAATATTTTACTAGCACCCATGGCAGGTATTACAGACCTGCCATTTCGTATCATTTGTAAAGAAAATGGTGCAGGACTTAGCTTTACAGAAATGGCAAGTGCTAAAGCGATTTTTTATGGGGATGAAAAAACAAAGAAATTATTAATAACAGAAGGTGAATTAGGTTCCATACGGAGTTCAAATTTTCGGAAGTGAAATAGAGTCATTAGCCTATGCTACAAGAAAAGTAAGTAAAGATTTTGATATTGTAGATATCAATATGGGATGTCCCGCACCAAAGGTAGTAAAAAACGGAGATGGTAGTAAACTCTTACAAAATTTAGATTTGGTAGGGCGAATTGTAGAAGAAGTGGTAAAAACTTCGACTGTGCCAGTTAGTGTAAAAATACGAAAAGGCTGGAATAAAACAAATGACGTATCAGTTCAGGCGGCAAAAATTATTGAACAAGCAGGAGCCAGTCTTATTACCATTCATGGTAGAACACGAGAAGAATTTTTTAGTGGAGAAGTCGATATAGAGGCAATTAAAAAAGTAAAAGAAGCAGTAAAAATTCCAGTCATTGGAAATGGTAATATTGTAGACGTAGAAAGTGCAAAAAGAATGTTTGAACAAGCGGGAGTAGATGGTATTATGATTGGAAGAGCCACAATTGGAAATCCATGGATTTTTAAGAAAATTTTGCACTATTTACAAACAGGAGAAAAACTAGAAGAAATCACAAACAAAGAAAAATTAGAAACCGTCATCAAGCATATTGAATTAGAAGTACAAACAAAAGGAGAAAGAGTAGGAATTCCAGAAATACGAAAACATTTAGCCTGTTATGTAAAAAGCTTACCAAATGCAAGTAAAATAAGACAAAAAATAAATCAAATTAATACAAAAAATGAATTGGTACAGGCGTTAAAAGAATGTTTTTAATTCAAAAGAATATATATAAAAAAAGAATAGCAACATGTTATTCTTTTTTTGTTAGCCTATATTGAGAAAAAGCTACAAAGACATACAAGAAAGCCCCTTTAACAAGGGGGCTGTTGCCAGAAGCGACTGTGGGTTCTTAAAAAGCTTGTATCATTCTTTTGAATTGTAAGGGGCAAACAATTTTTAGTTTAATTATAAGAGGGTGGAAAAATGAAACGAAAACAATGGTTGATAATGGGTATTTTTCTTTTAATGTTAATAGGAATCATCGGATTTTTCCTAAAAAATAATTATAAAACGATGGAATTTGGGAATGCTAATAGTAAATCAGTTGACAATATAAAAGAATATATTTTAAACTTAGAGTCTTATGAAGCCCAAATAGAAATAGAGGTTCATAGTAACAAAAACCAAAATCAATATAAAATGAAGCAAACCTATCAGGCTCCCAATTTATCGTATCAAGAAATATTACAACCAGATAGTATAAAAGGATTAATAACGAAGTATGATGGAAATAGTTTAAAGATAGAAAATACCAAACTAAACCTAAGTAAGATTTATGAAAATTATCCATATGCTACAGAAAATCAATTATGGTTGTCCACTTTTATTGAAGAATATAAAAAAGACACACAAGCAGTGTTAAAAGAGGAAGAAAATGAAATAATCCTAGAGACCAAAGTGGAAAATCAATCAGGAGAAGAAAAGTTTTTAAAAACATTATATATTGATAAAAAAACAGCCAAACCGACCAAACTTACCATTAAAGACAAGAACCAAAAAATGCTAATTTACATATTATATAATGAGATAACAATAAAAAGTAGTCGGTAAAGAAGACACATTAGCATTCAAATTAAAATTGTTACAAGATAATATATAATCTTTATGGGCTACTCTATTTTGTTCTTCATTTAAGTTTAAAATATATCAAACAAAAAAGAAGAAAAAACAGTAATAACAGGAGTGAAGAAAATGGTAGTCAAAAGAGGAGATATGTTTTATGCAGATTTAAGCCCTGTAGTAGGTTCTGAACAAGGAGGAATACGTCCTGTTGTTATCATTCAAAATGATATGGGAAATAAATATAGTCCAACCGTAATAGCAGCAGCAATCACTTCACAAACGGGCAAAAACAAATTACCCACACATATAGAATTAGACTCGCGGAATGAGTGGACTAAAAGCAAATTCAGTTGTACTTGCAGAACAAATAAGAACCATTGATAAAAGTCGCCTAAAAGAAAAAATTGGGCATATTGAAGATAATCAGATTATGGATCAAATTAACAATGCATTAGGTGTTAGTTTTGGACTAGGGGAATAAGAAATATAAAAAATGGCTTGCAAGAAGCCATTTTTTAGTTAATAAGAATCCTATCCCTACTTATATTTTCTTCCACAACTTCTTTTTCATAAAACCATAAAAATCCTCTGGTTTTCCGATTGAAAAATTATTTTTCAATAACACATAGGAATGAGTTTTATCCAAATACAAATAAAAACGGTCACTTTCTTCAAAGATTTTGTAAAATTTAGAATAGCGTAATTTTACATGACCTTCGCCATTAGAAATAGTGACAAAATCATCATAAAAGGTATAAGTATTTTTCATCTTTTTTTGTACTTTTTTACTAGAGGCTTCTTTTTTTACAAGATACAAAGGGTGCAAAAAACGATAAGCAAGAAAAATAATAAAAATGAGAATAAAGCCAATTCCTAATAAAATTCTACCATAGGAAAACTGTGTGATCATGCAAAAAATAAATAATACTGACATAAACAAGGTATAAAAATGATATTTCAAATTATTTTTTTCTTCATGAAATTCTACAAATTTTTTATATTCCTGTAAATTATAAGCCGTTGTATTTTCAAAACGTATATCCATACTATCACCAAATCTATTATACTAAAAAAAGAAAAAGAATACCATTTGTTATGAAAATGTCATCAAAACTTAATATTTAGATAGCAAATTTTGGTGTATGATAAAAAGAGAAACTTTAACCAAAAACACAAGAAAAAGGGGCTAACAAGAAAATGAAAAAAATATTATCAAACATAATAAAAAAATACTGGTTTGCTATTTTGTTACAAATCATATTTATTGCATTAAATATGTATTTTTTAACCTATCCACCAAAAATCATAGGTCATATTATCGACTTATTATATGATATGGAAAACAACCGTAGGGCCATTTTCCTACAAGTATGGTATTTACTTGGTATTTGTTTTGTGATATTAGCTGTTCGTATGCCATGGCGATGGCTTACAGGCTACACACCAAGGAGCATAGAAAGAGATTTAAAAGATAAGTTATTCGAGCAATTTATGAAAATAAAGCTAGCCAATCTTCAAAATATTAAAAACGGAGAATTAATGTCCTACTTCGTAAAAGATGTAACCGAAATTCGAGCTTTTATTTATCGTCTTCTTTCTTATGGAACTAGGTTTGTATTTACTGCTATTATTGCAACATATACCATGATGAGTGGAGTCAATCTATCCCTTACACTAATTACCTTATGCCCAATTGTGGTAACCGTTTTTTTAATTATCAAAATTAAAGAATATGTAGAAAGCAGTTTTCGAAAATCACAAACTTACTTTACAGAACTTTCTGAATATGTACAAGAAAGTACCGATGCGATTCGTACCACAAAGGCATATACAGGTGAAATGAACCAATTAAAAGAGTTTATTCGAAAAAACCGTAAATTAAAAGAAGCTAATAATGCAGTAGATGTTCATTCTACCTTACTTTCTACTAGTCTTAATATTTGCTTTGGGCTATGTTATGGAATTTCCCTATTATATGGCTCAAAACTAGTATTAGAAGGAAGCATTACCACTGGAGATTTTATTGCCTTTAATGGATATATTGCCTTATTTGTAGGTCCAGTTTCATGGCTTCCTAGTGTTATTTCAAGGTATAAAAGAGCAAAAATCTCTTACCAAAGGTTAGAACAAGTTTTTTTACTAGAAAGAGAAAAAATTACTTTAAAAACCATCAAAGAAGATACTGACTTCGAAGGAAATATTGAAATTTGCAATTTGAATTTTAATTATCCAGAGCATTTAGAAATGGTACTAAAACAGATTAATGTATCGGTAAAAAAAGGAGAAATGCTTGGAATTATTGGTAGTATTGGAAGTGGGAAAACGACTCTTATGAATCTATTACTACACTTATACCCAGTAGCAAAAGGGAAAATTTTTATCGATGGAAAAGATATTAACGATATTCCGCTAAGTGTACTAAGAAAGCATATTTGCTACATTACACAAGACAATTTCCTATTTTCCACGACGCTAAAAGAAAACATTAAATTATTTAAACAAGAATTTGAAGAAGAAGAAATTAGAGAGAGTGCAAAAAATGCGATGATTTATGATGATATCGAAAAAATGCAAAATGGAATTGAAACCGTCATTGGAGAAAGGGGAGCAGACCTTTCACGGTGGGCAAAGGCAAAGAGTGGTTATTTCGAGAGCGTTCTTAAAGAAAAGCAAAATTGTTATTTTTGATGATACGTTTTCTGCTTTAGATAATAAAACAGAACAAAAAGTATTAAACAATGTAAAAGAATTAGTAAAAGACAAAACGTGTATTATCATTTCAAATCGTATTTCTGATATAAAAGATGCCAATAACATTATGGTGCTAGATAATGGAGAAATACTAGAAACAGGAACACATGAGGAATTACTAAAAAAACAAGGTCAATATTATCGTTATTACAAGGAACAAACAGCAAAAGCTGAAATGGCGTTAAACTAAGAAGATGAAAAAAATACGAAAAATTTGTTATACAAATATATGTCTTTTATATACATAACCATAGAAGAGGCAAGAAAGGAATGATAGTAAAGATGAAAAACAAGAAACATAGCACAATCACACATGTGCTAGAAATGGCAAAACCACATAAAAAAACAATTATCATTGTTACTTTTCTTTCGTTACTCATTAACATAGGGGAATTGGTGAAGCCATATTTAATTAAAATTGTAATGGATGATTACTTAAGCTTTGGTATCTACCAAAAAGGAGCTATTACCATTAGCATGATTGGTGCTATTTACATAGGAATTGTGCTCTTAGGAAATATGATTGATTTTATTGCAAGTACCGCAACCAATATGATGGGAGAAGAGATTATTTATACCATGCGAAATCGTTTGTTTAAGTACACACAATATGCCAATATTTCCTTTCATGACCGTACTTCAGCAGGGAAATTATTTGTGCGAATTACCAATGATGTTGAAGATGTTTCAACATTATTTAAAGATGTTATTACGACTTTTTTTAAAGATATGATTTTAATCGTAGCCATTATTGTGATGATGTTATATTTTAGTGCCAAACTAAGTTTATTTGCATTTTTCGTCATTCCTTTGGTAATTGTATTTTCTGTGGTATTAACAAAATTATTAAACAAAATCTATGATAAATCAAAAGTGATTAAAACGAAGTTAAATACATTTTTAGCAGAATCTATTTATGGAGCAAAATTAATAAAAATATTTAATATTCAAAAAGAAAAAGAAGAAGAATGCAAGGTTCTAACCAATGACTACCGTAATTCCAGAATACCAGGGGGGATTGTAGAAGGGCTACTTCCAGGGCTTATGACAATATTAGAAAACCTAGCAATTTGTATTATTATATGGGTATGTCTTGGTGGAATCTTAGAACAAGCCCTAGATGTAGGAATTATTTATGTGTTTATTAGCTATATTAGGCAATTATTTGAGCCAATCACAAGAACCATTGATAATATTGAAACCGTACAAGAAGCCTTTGTTTCGATTAACAAAATTTACAATATTTTAGACCAAAAGGAATATTTAGAAGACTTAGATTCAGGGGTTAATTTAAGTGAAGTAAAAGGAAAAATTGAATTTAAAAATGTATGGTTTTCGTATGATAATGAAAGATGGGTATTAAAAAATGTAAGTTTTACCATTGAGCCTCGGTCAAAGTATTGCGTTAGTGGGAAAAACGGGTTGTGGAAAAACAACCATTACCAATTTAATCAATCGCTTTTATGAAATTCAACAAGGAGAAATTTTATTAGATGGAGTAAACATTAAAAATATCAATAAACGAAGCCTAAGAGCACATATTGGCATTATTTTACAAGACCCATTTATTTTTGCAAGAAGTATTGCAAACAATATAAAATTAAATAATAGTCATGTAACCGAAGACGATATTATAGAGGCAGTAAAATTATCTTCTGCAGACGGATTTGTCTCTTCACTTCCAAATGGAATCGATGAGATTGCCAAAGAAAGAGGTTCCTCTTTTTCAGCAGGAGAAAAACAATTACTAGCATTTGCCAGAATTTTTGCCCATAACCCATCCATTTTTGTATTAGACGAAGCCACTGCCAACATTGATACCCACACCGAACAACTAATTCAAAAATCCATAGACGCCATTTCAAAAGAAAAAACCTCCATCTTCATTGCCCACCGTTTAGCTACCATTGTTAATGTAGATAAAATTATTGTATTAGATGCAGGTGAAATTGTAGAAATGGGAAATCACATTGAACTCTTAAAAACGGGTGGATATTATAGCAAATTATATAATTCGTATTATGAAAGTTTGAATTGAAAAGACGCATAAAATATGGTATACTAGAAAGGAAAAGGGCATCGACCCAAGTATTTAAAGGAGGACAAAATAATGTTACAAGAAACAGCAACGGAACCAGTAGTTCTTTGGTATCGCTATGGAGATGGAAGAGATTTCAGAAAATCAGGCGATGCCATCCGCCATCTACAAAATGAAGTACAAAAGGCAGGAATGGAGTTAAATGCACGTAAAATCGTTATTAACGATGTGTGCCAATCCGTGAGCTTAGCTTTCTAACTGTAACAGACCATCATCCCTACCAAAAGGGGCGATGGTCCTTCTTTTATTGCAAGTAAGAAATCCACTAATCGAAAGAATGGTGGGTTTCACTTGTATTTTGGAAAAGAGTATTGTATAATAGGGGTAGATTAAAAATGGAGGGGAAGCCCATGGGATTAAAACGTGAGTTTAATTTTGAGGATGATATTGAGTTGTTAAACTTAAAGTATCAAATGAATGGAGCAGGTTTAGGCGAATATTTCCAAAATGAAATAGGAGCAAATGAGATGATACAAAATGGAATTAATAATCAAATAAGACAAGAAGAAAACCAATAATTTCATTGGTTTTTTTCTTGTAAAGAAATTGTAAATAAATCTTAATAATTTTTTTTGAAAAACTACTTGGATAATAGGAAAACACATGATATAATGAAAATGAAGAATAAAGATAAAGGAGTAAAATATGGTAGTAAATCAGATTTTAGTGACACAAAAAATATATGTAACTCCTGAGCTGAGAAGAAAAAAGAAAATGTATAAATTAAATTTTTTCTTGTCGGTCTTTTTAGTATGTTCTTTATTTTCCTATTACATCTATGCAGAATATGACCGTAACAAAAATGAAGAAGTATCCCAAGAGATTTTAGCAAGTATCGATTTAGAATATTTTGAGGAAGAACCTACTAGTTCAGGGGTACGTATGGAAGATAATGTCTTAATCGTAACACTAAACGACAACAACCAAAACCGTTCTGAAATTGATATTACCAAACTTGCTCAGTCCGTACAAATGCAAATTGAAAACAAGAAAAAAGAAAAAGAAATCTTTACCACAGAAAGTGGAGATACCTATTCAACCGATGCAATTGTCAATATTCCACGTTTAGGAATCAACTATCCAGTATTAGATAAAACAACAAATGAATTATTAAAATTATCCCTTAGCAAGTTTTATGGTCCAGATCCAAATGAAATTGGAAACTATGTTATTGTAGGACACAATTATCGAAACAAGAAAATGTTTGGAAGATTATCTGAAATTCAAAATGGAGATTCAGTAGAATTAACCGATTTAACCGGAAAAACGGTTACCTATGAAGTATATGACAAATATGTCGTAAATCCAGATGATACTGCATGTACAAGTCAATTAACTGGTAGAAAAAGAGAAATAACTCTTATTACTTGTACTAACTATGGAACCCAAAGACTAGTTGTAAAAGCAAGAGAAGTAAAATAAAAACAATGTACAAAATGTGCATTGTTTTTTTGTAGGAGTCGATGCCCACATCGACCCGATAAATGAGAAAGAACGATAAACGACATCAACCTTTATACCTCAAATGCACGACTAAATAAGAGAAATACAAAATATCCACCTAGGAAAATAGCAATTTGTAAGACAATCGAAGAGGTTTCAAATTGTACATTTGGAACCAATAGTTTTGTGACAAGTGAAGAAAATACAATTCCGCATAAGTGGTTTTAGGAGCCAATTAATAATATCGATTCGGAAGGAGTTTGCTTTTTTTAGTTGGTATAGACTAATGCTAAAGTTTAGTAATTCGCTAATGTAAATGACCACAAGGTAGCCATATAGTCCCCAAATAGGAAGAAAACTACAAATGAAAACGATACTGGTAAATAAATCTAGGATATTACATTTCATAACATTTATTTGTTGGTTTAGACCTTTTAAAATATTATCCACAATGCCATCTAAATACATAAAGATAACAAGAGGGGATAGGATTTTTAGGTAAGTTGCAAGTTCAAAATTTTGATAAACGGCAAAACTAACTTCTTTTGCATAAAAGAAAAACACACCAAATACGGCAAAAGAAAATAAAAACGTAATACGAAAAATCTTTTGTGTGATAGAGGTAATGCGACTGTAAGCTTTTTTCGTATCAAAATAAGCGTATTCAGGAACGACCAAATTACTAAAAGAAGAAATAATGACTTCTGGAAAGAGTAATACAGGCATTACCATACCAGAAATCATACCATAGCTAGAAATAGCATCTGTACAGGATAGCCCAGATTTTTCTAAGTATGTTGGAATAAGCAACTGTTTTAAAGAAGACAAACCAGAACGAAGATAAGAGGTAATTGCAACAGGTAGAGAAATGGAAGCGATTTTTTTAAAGTAATTTTGGTGGTTTTCTTGCCCTATGGTATGCTTTCGTATTTCTAATCGGTATAAAACAAAAGCAAAAAAACAAGAACCGATTTCTGAAATCATTTCGCCAAGCACTAAGGATAAGCAAGCATAACTAACCCCAGAAGGTAGAAATAAAGATAAACAGTATGCAGTAGAAAGCATTTTTAGTATTTGTTCAAAAATACGGCAAATAGCATTTTTTCCATTTTTTCGAAGTGCCGTAAAATACCCATTCAAACAAGAAGACAAGCTAATAAAAGGAAGGCTTAATCCAATTAGGTAAAATAAATAAAAGGGCACTTGGTCATGAACAAAATACCTAGTAATTGGTTTTGCCAAAACCATTAATAGGATACAAGCCGAAACTCCAAAAAAGAGGCTATAAGAAAAACATTTTCGAAGAGCTACTTTCGTATTCGTATCTTTACAAAAAGCCGTTTCTTCTACTACAATACGAGTAACAGATAAATTAATTCCAGAAGTAGCAAAGGTCGTAAAAAACAAATAGACAGACATAATTAAGCCAAAAACACCAAGAGCTTCTGTGCCTACTTTTTTTGAAATATAAACCGAAAACGAAAATCCTACTAATCGCATCAAAAAAGCAGTAGCAGTTAACAACAATCCATTTAGTAAAAAAACATAAAAGCGTTTCAACAAACATCACCTTGTACACTATATGAAAATATAAAGAAATATATGTAATTTTAAAAAAGTGCCCACATCGCCCCCTACCATATTAATAAAACCTTAATAATCCATATACTTATTTCTTAATAAATTTATGGTATAAATAATAAGGGAAGAAACTTTAAAAAAATTTAATTTGATGTTATAATTTAGAAAAAATAAAAGGGGAAGAAAAACATGTATAATATTTTAGTATGTGATGATGACAAAGAAATTGTAGAAGCCATTGAAATTTATTTAAGCAAAGAAGGATACAAAATTCTAAAAGCCTACAATGGCGAAGAAGCATTAAAAATTGTAAAAAACAATGAAATTCATTTAATGATTTTAGATATTATGATGCCAAAATTAAATGGAATTAAAGTAGCCGGAGAAATCAGGAAAGACAAAGGCATTCCCATTATTATGCTTTCAGCCAAATCCGAAGATTACGACAAAATTAATGGCTTAAATACGGGGGCAGATGATTATATGACCAAACCATTTAACCCATTAGAATTAATCGCAAGAGTCAATTCACAAATTAGAAGATATACGACCTTAGGGTCTATCAAAAAGGAAGAAGGAAAACAGTATGTAACAGGAGGACTTGAGATTCATGATGATACAAAAGAAGTCTATGTAGATGAAAAACTAATTAAACTAACCCCAACGGAATATAACATATTAAAGTTTCTAACCAAGAACAAAGGAAGGGTCTTTTCCATTGAACAAATTTATGAAAATGTATGGGAAGACGAAGCATATGGAGCAGAAAATATTATTGCTGTTCATATAAGACACATTCGAGAAAAAATTGAAATCAATCCCAAGGAACCCAAATATTTAAAAGTAATTTGGGGAATTGGTTATAAAATAGAAAATATGAAATAAGGAGAAAAAGGTGAAACATTTTGAAAATTCAAAAATAACAAAAATAATCGGTTATACTCTCGTACCAATTTTAAGTTTGCTTATCATCGTAGAAGCATGTTCTGTTATATATTATGCGACATATGAAGAAGATTTTGAAAATTATATTTCTTATGTAGAAACAGACCGATTTGCAAACCAATATCTTTCCAATATTGTAAGAGCAATTCACATTAGTGAGAATGAGAAAAAGTATATAGAGAAAAGTACAAATAGTATGATTAGTATGATGGCAGACGGTATTGATTATGAGTCCTATGATAGGATAAAAGAAAAAGTAGAAATAATAGCACAAACAGCTGACCCAATTCAATACAACTTTTCTACCATTCGAAAATATGATATATTGGTTATCTCACCAGAAGGATACATTATTACCAATGTGGAAAAAACAATTGAGACAGATACTGTAGAAGAGATTAAGCAATATATTTCTTCTAAACAATACTATTGGAAATATGATTTAAACGAAATTGATACCAGTATTGAAAAATTAAAATATGAAAAAATTGCCTATTTAGGTTTTCAGGAAATTGAAGAGCTAGGATATGAAATATATACTGCCTTTAAAGAAGAAAATAGTAGCGAATTTTACGCATATAATGCAATTTATGATTTTGTAGGAAATACCTATGCAACCGCACCAATGGTAATTGCAATTGCTAGTGCACTACTGATGGCTTGTATTGTGTATCTTGTTCTTAGCATTGGTCATAAAGAAGGAAAAGAAGGAATTTATACAAATGCACTAGACAAAGTTCCCTATGAAGTGGTAGGAATCATCGTAGGAATATTACTAATGATAGAAGGATGTTTATTATGGTGGCTTATAGAATTAGTAGGACATATGTCTAGTAAAATGGCGATTGATAGTGGAATAACGATTTCTATTTTAGTAGGAGTTATTATTTATGCTACCCTTGCTGTTACATTAGTTACGACAATTCGAAGAATAAAAGCACACATTTTTTGGGAAAATACACTGACATATCGTTTTATGAAATTTGTGCTAGGAGGGCTATTTACGAATTTTAATGAAACAATGAAATTAGTAATAGAATATGGAGGGTTTATCCTAGCCTCTTTCATACTAACCATACTTGCTATGAATACAATGCCAATTTTAATCTTGGTGCTACTTGGTTTTTGGTACTATGTTTTTAAGAAAATATTAAATTATAAAAATCAAATGTATCAAATTCGAGAAAAAATTGGCAATATGTATCGTGGTGATATTAAAGAGCCACTAGAAGAAGATGCATTATATGGTGAATTAAAACAAGTAGCAAAAGAGTTAAATGATATATCTGGTGGACTTTCTAATGCTATTGAAGAAGCAACCAAAAGTGAACGCTTAAAAACCGAATTAATTACCAATGTATCACATGATATTAAAACACCGCTAACTTCAATAATTAACTATGTTGATTTAATGAAACAAGAAGAAATTAAAAATCCGAAGATACAAGAATATCTAAACGTATTAGATAGTAAATCACAAAGACTAAAAAAACTAACCGAAGACCTAATAGAAGCTTCCAAAGCCTCTTCAGGAAACATCAAATTAACCATGGAGAAACTAAACGTAAAAGAACTCGTAAAACAAGTTAGTGGAGAATTTGAAGATCGCTTTTTACAAAAAAAATTACAAATAATTGAAACTTTCCCAGAAGAGGAAGTCTATATTCAAGCAGACAGCAGGTATTTATACCGTGTCATGGAAAATATGTATGTTAATATTGCGAAATATGCCTTAGAAGGATCAAGAGTCTATGTAGATGTTACCAAACAAAATAAAAACGTACAAATATCCCTTAAAAATATATCAGAAGACAAACTAAACATATCCGTTGATGAACTCATGGAGCGTTTTGTAAGAGGAGATGAAGCAAGAACCAAAGAAGGTTCAGGACTAGGAATTTCCATTGCAAAATCCTTAACAGAATTGCAAAAAGGAAAATTCGATATACATTTAGATGGAGACTTATTTAAAGTAGTGATCGAATTTGAAGAAATAGAAACATAAAAATTCCTAAACATAAAAAGTGCAGATATTGTCTGCATTTTTTATGTTTAGGAATAGAGAAAAAATCATTTTTTATCTTACTGAAACATAGCACCAAGTGCACCAAAAACTCCAGCAGAGGCAAGCCCCATAATAATACCAGCTAGGATGACACCTGCCATGATAGCAATCACACTCTTTTTAAAATCCATATCTAAAAAGCTTGCAGCTAGTGTTCCTGTCCATGCACCAGTTCCAGGAAGTGGAATTCCTACAAAAATAAATAGTGCTACATATAAACCACGACCGGCGGTTTCTTGTAGTTTTTTACCACCTTTTTCCCCTTTTTCTAAGCACCAAGTAAAAAATTTTCCAATGAATTTTTTGTCAGCTCCCCATTCTAATACTTTTCTTGCAAAAAAGAAAATAAAAGGTACTGGTAGCATGTTGGCAATAATACAAGTAATATAAAGTGGTAAAAGAGGTAGAGGGTTTCCAAAAGCATTACTAAACCCAACAGGAACGGCACCTCTTAATTCAATAAGTGGAACCATAGATATTAGAAAAACAATAGCATATTTTTTAAACATAATCGAATCTCCTTTAACAATATTAAAACACATTTTACTATATCTAGTAAAATATGTCCATTCTTTATCCATAATTTTTAAAATTTATTGTTACAGTTCAGACTATACTCATAAAAAACTACGAAGCTATACAAAAAAGCCCCTTTAACAAGGGGGCTGGTGCCCGTATGGGCGACTGGTGGTTCTTACAATTCCACAAAAGAGCTTTTAATCTTTTCAAATATCTCTTCGAAATTTTCCTTATTCTCATTTACAACTTCTAAGTTTAGCACATATAAATGATCTTCTGTCTCAACCCATAACACATTACAATAAAATTCCTTACCATAAGACGTATCAGTATAAATAAAATGATATTCATAGGCAGTAGTATTGGGAAGTGTAAATGGAATAATACCAGAGTCATCATGAATATTTTCTTTGTCTTTTAAATAGTTTTCCTTATCTTTATGAATAACAGAAGCAAAATCAAGTTCACGGATTTTGGAAATTTTGGTTGCATAGAAAAACATTTCATCTTCTTTAGAGTATAAATCAATCACAAATTCGTTATTTTCTTGATTATTTATGACATATGAAATATTTGTGGGAAAGTCAACGTGGAAACTCCCATCTGTTGCAATTAGAGTTGTATAAGTAAGTTCTGTTTTTTTTAAAGACAAAATAAGAATACAAGTAATAATAACAACAATGGCAAGAATTGCCACACCAATATACATATATTTTTTGTTAGAAGAGTTTATTATAAAATTCATTTTTTTCTCCTTCCATGAAATAGATATTTATTCTTCGTCTAAATCAATATAATGATAACTACAAGCACGAATTAAACGGTTCATAATGGCAAGCCCAATTCCATTTTTTGAAACTCCCTCAATTAGTACCATATCGGCATGATAAGAATCTATTTTTCTAAGAATAGAAAAGATATTATGAGATATTTCTAATAAATCGTACTTTGAGCCAACTGTTAAAACATGGCTAATTCCAGAATATTTTTCTACATTTTCATTGTTAGTAATCACAAGTGGATTTGAATAATTTTTGGCAAGTTCATTTATTTTATCAACAAGTATATCGTTATCTTTTCCATAAACTAAGAGACATTTGCTATTAGGAGCATAATGAGAGTGCTTCATACCAGGAGATAAAACAGTATCATTTTCATTACAATCAGTAAAAAGATGAGAATCTAAAGTAACTTTTCCAGTAATAGCCAATAATTGCTCCTTGGTAATAGCGCCAGGTCTAAGAATATGAGGAACGTCATTGATAACTTTTACGACAGTAGATTCTAACCCAATTTGGCATGGACCACCATCTACAATATAGTCTACTTTATCACCAAGTTCTCTTATAATATCAGAAATCATAGTACCACTAGGTTTTCCAGAAATATTAGCAGATGGTGCAGCAATTGGCACACCTGCCTTTTTAATAATCTCTTTTGCAATCTGATTTTCTGGCATACGAATAGCAACCGTATCAAGTCCAGCTGTTACGGTATCTGGGACTAAACTAGTGCGGTTTACAATTAGAGTAAAAGGTCCAGGAAAGAAAGTATCCATTAATTTTTTTTCCACAGAAGATAGGTTAATTGTGAGTTTATCGACCATCATTTTATCACAAATGTGTAAAATAAGGGGATTATCAGAAGTTCTTCCTTTAGCCTCATAAATTTTTTTACAAGCATTACCATCAAGTCCATTGGTACCAATACCATAGACCGTTTCTGTAGGAAATACAACTAACTTTCCGTTCTCGGATGGCTTGTCCTAACTCATCAAAAATACTTTCATCATGATTTTTTGTTACATCAATATATTTTGCACGCATGCTTTTCCCTCTTTTCTGTTTTCTTTTAACGCATAGCCATTCTTTTTAATCGCCAAAGGCGATTAGACAATCATTTATATTATATACCATCTTTGAAATATTTACAACTTGGTGACAATGTGATATAGTAAACAAAGAGAAAAGAGGATATTATCATGGATAAAGAAGAAATATTTGTAGCAATTGATGTAGAAACAACAGGTTTTTCACCATTTGCTAATGAGTTAATTGAAGTAAGTGCGATTAAGTATCAAGGGGGTAAAAAAATCGATACCTTTTCGACATTAATCAAACCAAAAACACGAATACCATATCATATTACAAAGATTACAGGAATTACGAATGATATGGTACAAAATGCACCAATGGTAGAAGAGGTTATGCCAAAACTAGTTGAATTTGTAGGCGGAGTGGATATTGTTGCACATAATGCGGATTTTGACTACAAATTCATACAAAACTATTCGAATTATGGGTTTTCAAAAAATAAAGTAATTGACACAGTACCAATTGGAAGAAAATTATACCCAGAACTTCCAAACCATAAATTAGGAACCATTGCAAGGCATATAGGAATTACAGAAGATGGTTTCCATAGGGCAGAATTTGACTGTGAATGTTGTGCGAAAATTTATATGGAATATTTGAAGGTAGTATAAAAATATTCGTTTGAAAAAATTGCAATGTAATAGATAGGAGGAAAGGTAATGGAGTATCGTTATAGGACAAGTGGAACTTGTTCAAAAGAGATGATGATTGAAGTGGAAGGAGATGTTGTAAAAAGAGTAACCATTGTTGGTGGTTGTGCTGGAAATACAATAGGAATTAGTAAATTGGTAGAAGGAATGAAAGTGGATGAAGTGATTAAGCGATTAAAAGGAATACCTTGTGGAAGTAAAGGAACGTCTTGTCCAGACCAGTTAGCAAAGGCATTAGAGGAAATGAAGAAACAATAAAGAATATATTTTTGGAGGGAGTATGAAAGCATTAGTAACAGGAGCATCTTCTGGAATTGGAAGAGATATAGCAAGATATCTAAGTAGTTTAGGATATGACATTGTTGCAGTAGCAAGAGGGGGAGAGGCACTTAGTAAGTTGAAGGAAGAATTGCCAACCAAAGTGGAAGTGATAAGTGTGGATTTATCCGATGAAAAAGCATGTAAAGGCTTATATGAAACGGTAAAACATAAAAAAATTGATGTATTAGTAAACAATGCAGGTTTTGGCGATTTTGGAGAATTTACCAATACGGATTTAGAAAAAGAATTGGATATGATTAATGTCAATATTAAGGCGGTTCATATTTTAACAAAGCTATTTTTGAGGTATATGGTAAAAAAGGATAAAGGCTATATTCTAAATGTAGCATCTATTGCAGGGTTTATGCCAGGACCATTAATGGCAACCTACTATTCTACAAAAGCATATATTGTAAGATTAACGCGGAAGTATTGATACAGAATTAAAAAAGAAAAAATCACATGTCAAAATTAGTGCATTATGCCCAGGTCCAGTGAACACGAATTTTAATAAAGTGGCCAAAGTAAAATTTAATTTAAAAGGACAATCAAGTGAGTTTGTAGCAAAATATGGGGTTGATGAAATGTTCAAAGGAAAAACGATTATTTTACCAGGAGGAAAAATAAAAATAGCAAGATTTTTAGCAAAAATATCGCCAGAAAAACTAGTAGCAAGAATTTGTATGAAAATGCAAGAAAAGAAAATGTAAGAAAATAGATGAAAAATGTATAAAATAAAAATAGAATTTTATACATTTTTTTTGCAAAAAAAGAGTAAAAATAATACGAAAAACGTAAAATTTGTAAAAAATTAAAAAAAATTGCATTTTTTTGTAACGAAATGGTAAAAAAATGACTCTTATATAGTGAAGAAAAAATATAGGAGGATTTTTTATGAGTCGATTAATTATTTTGCAAGAAAATTTGGAATTTACAAGGAAGGTATGGAATTATTTAATGGCAAAGGATGAAAAATTGTACTTATCCAGTATAGCAGTAAATAGTGAGGAAGCTCTTGAAAAAATGTCTGAGCTAGACCAAGAGGATATTGTACTATTAGATTTCGACATAAAAAGTGTGGATGCTTTTGAATTATTTCGAAATATAAAAAGGCGTAAAAGACCATTACCATACATAATTGCAATGAGTGGACAAGGCAAGGTGGTAGAAAGGTTACGAAAATATAGTACATATTTTTATGCTAGTCTTAACAAGCCATTTCCATTTAATGCAGTGATTCATATGATTGAAAAAATTATATATGAAATTATGCCAAAAACAACAGAAGATTTAATCAAGGCAGAACTACGTAAATTCGACATAATTGCAACAACAAAAGGATATAAGTATATTGCAGAAGCGGTTCTGCTTTCTTTAGAAAATGAAATTTTACTAAAGGACATGAGAAATGGCTTATACAAAGTTATGGCAGAAAAAAGAGGAGATATTGATGGGGATAATGTAAAATGGACGATTGAAAAAATGATTCGTTCTATTAAAAGGTATACAAATGCAAGATTAATGAAATCATATTTTTATGTGATAGACATAGAAGAAGTAACACCAAAACGTTTTATTAGTACGATTGTAGAAAAAGTACAGGACAAGCTAGAACAAGAAGAGGTAAAAGAAAAGATATAAAAATCAAAATACGAATCTTGATACTTTTTTCTTAGTTAGTGTAAAATTTTAGTAGGCAAATTTTTGATATTAATTTTTAAGAAATTAGTAAGCAAAAATGCCTACTAATTTTTTTATGGAAAGGAGGAAGTATTATGCAAAATTCAATGATTATGGACTTACAATACGTAGGATACAGATATTTTGTATCTAAAGACAAAACAAAAACATATTACCAATTACAATTCCTAATTTGCCAACAAAATGAAACTAACACACAAATGCAAACTGGTGTTACAAATGTTTTTGTTACAGAAAGTCAATACAAAGAGTTTATAAACAACAAGCAGATAGGACAAAAATATCAAGTCAAAATCAGTGTAGACTTAATAAACGACAGAATACATAAAGAGGTGTTATAGAATGGCACAAATGGAATTATTACAAGGTATATATGACTTTTGTTACATTACCCTATTTCCAGTTGTAAACCTAATTACAGGATTATTACAGTTTCTTATTGTGGGTATTGTACTTTATGTCCTATATAAATTATTCAACTTATTTTTTTAAAAATAAGAGAAAGGAGGAAAAATATGTTTGAAGGAATTACAGCAGCAACTTTCAATGGTGTATTAGACACAATTAAGGATTTAATCCCTATTGTCATTCCAGCCGTTGTCGGTTTCGTGGCTTTTCGTAAAGGTTGGTCTTTCTTAAAAGGCGAAGTAAAAAAGGCTTAATTGTAGGCTTAGGTTAATAGCCTAAGCCTTTTCAATATTCTTTAAACATATATATAAAGTCATGAAAATAAAAAATAAATTTATAATTATTATGATTTTACTTACAATAATTTCGACATTTTATTGTATTTCATCACAAGCCTTTACATACACGAACGAAAATACGCAATACAAAACATACAATTTTGGAAATTTAGTAGGTATTGAAGAAGGACAAGAACCGCCACATTATTATATCGACTGGCTTAATAATTGGCAGGATTGGACGAGGGTGTATTATACAACAAACGAAACAGATAAAATGATACTAATTAATGAAACAGATGAATATTACGAATTCGGATTTTTTAATAAAGAAGGAAAACGAATTCAGTGCTACATATGGGGTGGGCGTGACCCGTATTTAAGAGGACAGGCTACATGTTACCAGAACGAATTGATTAGCAATAACATTCAAATACCAAAAGATTTCGAACAAAATCCAACGATTGCGATAAAAGGAAAAATATATAATCAAGATGGTACAATTTTTTTTCCAGTACCGCCACAGACGTTGGGGAAAATAATGGGGACAACGTTCAAGACGGCGGACATGATGGGGACAATGAAAACAATGATAATTGGTTTTCTAAAATATTTAATAGCATTTGTAATCTTGGTAGTAGCATTTTGGAAGGGTTGGCAGTTCCTTTTAAAGCATTTCAGGAAGGCTTAGACGCAATAGGAAAATTTCTAGGGGAAATCTTAAGTTACTTAAACCCATTCAGTGAGAATTTTTTTGTTTACAAACTGATACAACTATTGGGAAATTTATTTAGTGGCTTATTTGTGAATATTGGAACAATTTTAAACTATATAAATCCATTTAGCGAAGACTTTATTTTAAAAGGTGTACTTGACTTTTTTCGGACAAATAATAAGTTACCTAAACCCATTTAGCGAAAATTTTTTTGTATACAAATTAATCGAATTACTAGGCGATTTATTGAAATGGCTATTTGTGCCAACCGAAAACAGTTTCGAGCAATTGCAAAGCAAAGTAAACGACAAATTTTATTTCATACACCAGATAAGCGATATGTTTTCAAGTTTACTCGGAAATGTAAATTACGGAGGAAATCCGCCTACATTTTCGATTACTTACTATCGGACAAACGCTTAATATTATCGACTTTAGTTTATTTATGGATTACCGTGTCTGGTTGCATGGCATTATTTTGGCAATTTCTTGGTTTTTGTTTATTAGACGATTATTTAATAAGTTACCAAGTGTTATTGGGGGTGTGTAAAATGATTACAAAATTAATTATCGATTTTTTATTGCTACTTCCCAATGCCTTGTTGGACTTAGTACCACATTTGGAAATAGCAATTCCAGACGGTGTATTCAATAGTTTAAACAATATTCTTGGATTACTTGGTTTTGTATTTCCTGTAAAAGGATTACTTGTCATTATTACTACATCAATATCAATAAAACTATTCCATATTGTTTGGGCATTAATACTAAGAATAAAAAGTTTTATACCAACAGAGGGAAATTAACGCAAACGCTTGAATTTTGGAAACGAACCGTAGGTCGTGCAAAATTCAAGTGTATTTGCAGAAAGGATTTGAAAATGGAAAGAATATATATTTATTTGATTTTTTTTATATTAGGTTACATTTACGCACATATAACAATTCGATTTGCTTTTAAGCTAATACCAAAAACAAAAAATACAAAGGAGTGCTAATATGTGGGGATTTATATTTTTTATTATAAAATGGATTTTCATAATATTAAGTCCGTTTTTGATAAGTTATATCATACATTTTCTTTATTACTATTTTGTGAAAAATATGCGATTTAAACAAGGAAAATATAAATATGTATCGCATGGTTCTATTCTTAAAAGATTAATACTTCAATTTCCTAAACAACTTGTGATTGATAGATTCAATCGCGACCCAGACCGTTTCACAGAATATGGAGTACATATTATTGCAGGAAAGCAACGGCAAAGGAAAAAGCATAACACTAACGTATATGCTTATGAGATATCAAAAAATGTATCCTAAGATAAAAATAAAAACAAATTATTATTATGAGTTTGAAGATGCAAGGATAGGACATTGGAAAGATGTAATCAACGGAACGAATGGCATATATGGAGAGATTGACGTATTAGATGAGATACAAAATTGGTTTAACAGTTTACAAAGCAAAGACTTCCCACCAGAAATGCTTACAGAAATAACGCAACAAAGAAAGCAAACAAAAATGATATTAGGTACTAGCCAAGTATTCACTAGATTAGCAAAACCAATTCGAGAGCAAACATATATGCTATACGAACCTAACACGTTATTCGGTTGTTTGACGTTTGTGAGAAAATATGAAATCGAAACCAATGCAGACGGCTTGGCAGATATAAAAAAATATCGTGGTTGTTTCTTTTTCATACAAAACGAAGAATTACGAAATGCATTTGACACATACCGAAAAATTGAAAGCCTTTCGGAAGAAGGTTTCAAAAGTGAAGAAGAACAAATAAGAAATGATAGCACAAATTCAATTTCTATTGATATACCAATTAACAAAATAAAATTAAAATAGTGTGTTTTAGAGGCGGAATGCTACAAAGAAAAGCCCCGATATGCGGGGGAAGAGATTAGACGGAAAATACCTCTATGTTGTTCTTCCGTCTTCTCGATGGGGGATAGCCCCCATAGTGGCAAGCTGTCGGCGTTTGAGACAAAAAAAGATATAGAGGACTAATCCTCTATATCGATTGCTAGACTGAGCATTTTTAGGACGAAATCCATGGTTTCAATACCGCCTTTGTAATACATTTCAAAGTTTGGATTGTTAACTTCTTTTAATGCTTTTTCTTGTCTAGTTTTTTCTTCTTTAAATTTTTGAACCATGTAGGTAGTTGTTATTATCTTTTTTGACATTTTCTTCACTTCCTTTCTGGATTTATTCAATTTTCAATGTGCTTTTAAGCTAACATTGAAACAACATATTTTGACGAAAAATCAAACAATACTTCTTTGGGTTTATGACCTTGATTTTTCACAAAGTCAAAACATGTTACCCTGAAAATGCTTAAAAGTACATTGAAAATTAATAAAAGAAAGAAATTAGAAAAAGGAAAGAGATTTGAATATGCAGTAACAAATTACAGCCAAACGGCGTTTGAGTGTAGAAACTTCGAAGGCATGTTTTCCTACCTAGAGCAAATTTGTTTTAGCAGAAAACAAATTTGTTCCATGTGGAAAATAAAATAATAAAAAACGGTAGGGTTCTTAGTAACACCCTACGAGAGTCTCATATATGAGACTATTTTATAAAAAAGAGGTTATAATATGATAGATACAATTAAAATCATATCCATGATAAATAAAGATACCTATGATAAAATATCCAATAATAGCATAATAAAGACAAGCTATAAAAAGAGTACCAAAGAGATATTTTACGAAATTGTCAACGACCATTTAGAACGGTTCTTATTCTTCTAGTCTTAGTGTAAGAGTTGGTCAAGGTGCTAAGTATAAGTTTATAGTTCAATATTACATTGAAATTGAACGGTAGTTATCACAAGTTGGTAAATGGTTACAATAGCCATAATGGATATTACAATATCTATTCAATTTGTGAAAAACTTATACAAATTGTAAATAACTACTATGATATAGTTCTTCCAAGTATACAACATTGGTTCTTGCAAAGAGTAGACATTGCAATTTGTTATGACTTGCAGAACAACGAAAATGTGCGAAAATATATCAACAATCTTTCTAAGTGTCAATATCCCAGACGAAATATAAAAACATACCAAGACGAAAGTATTTACCTTACAGGAAGTACGACAACATTAAAAATATACAATAAACTACTAGAATTCAAAAAGCATGATTTGAAAAAAATGAAGGACACAAATTTTGACATATTCTCATATTTAAAAGAAATCGACGGATTTGTGCGTTTTGAGTGTGAAATTAAAAAGAAAAAATTGACCAATTTATATAACAAAAAATTTATACGTATAAGGAATGTAAATTACAAAGAATTGAAAAAAGTGTGGTGTGAGGAATTTATGAAATTATTAAAACTATTTGATACAGATTTGAGTATTATAAATGATAAAAAAGCAATCGAACAAAGATTATATACTTTATATAAAGAACGAAAAGCGAGTATATTATACAATTTTTATTTATCAATTATGGTGGACGGATTGCAGGAAGTACGAAAACGTACCACAAAACCTACATATTATCGAAACCTTGCAGAATTAAAAAAAGCAAATATTGATTTTTCGCAGACGTACAAAATAGATTTAAAAAAAGAAATTGTGGAATTTAACCCATTCGAATATAAGGAAGTAGTATAAAAGACATATCATAATGATATGTCTATAACTTTATTTTTCATATTTTATTATATCTGATATATCACAATTTAATACATAGCAAATTCGAGATAATAAGTCAAAATCGGCTCTTGTTATTTGATTAGCAACATATCTTTTCATAGTTTCAAACTTTGTTCCAGTTAAAACGGCTAATTTGTTAATTGTCATGTCATTATCAAGATTTTCGTTATATTTTTTCATCATCATTTTATCAATTTTTAAAACCATTTTCCCATAATTTACAGTACTAGTTTGTATTATTGCTCTTTCCATTTCCTCACCTTCAAGAATATTTTAACAGTAAATAACCGATTTGACATTTACCATTTTATGGTATAACATATAACAGTATAACCAATATATGGTAATTCAAACAAAGGAGGAAGAGAAGAATGAAAAGTACAGGAATTATAAGAAAGGTTGATGAATTGGGAAGGGTTGTTATTCCAAAAGAAATCCGTGAGATATTAGAAATAATGGAAGGAACACCAATGGAAGTTTTTGTCGAGGGTTCTATGGTTATTTTCAAAAAGTATGAAACTAATTGTTTTTTTTGTTCATCATCAAAAAAACTCATTTCATATAATGGAAAATTAGTTTGTTCAAAATGTGCAGAAAAAAATTCGAATATTGCCAATACTAGTAAGTAATTTAAAAATTATATCTATAATAAAAACAAAGACTACATATATTGTCTTTGTTTTTACATTTCTTTCCATTCAATCTCAAAATTATGTAAACTTGCGTTAAAATGTATTTTGACCCTCATCTGGTACAAATTCTATTACTTCATCGATAGTGCAATTTAAAAATGAACAAATTTTGTGAATTGTTTTTAAACTAACAAATTGATTTTTATTCATATCTGTGTATGTTTGTTTTGGAATATTGCATTGTTTGCGAAAGTCTGATTTACTTATATTTTTATCAATAAGAGTTTTCCATAAAGGATTATAAGAAAACATATTAATTCCTCCTTATTTTTAACAATATATCATAAAAAAATATAGAATTCAAGTAGAAATTTCACAAAAAAACGGCTATATTCCTATATATATAGACCATAAGATTGAAAAAGTAGAAAAAAAGTATTGACATATGGTCTATAATATGATACCATAATACCATAAACACATACGTATGGTCTATAATAATAGGAAAGGAAGTGCTTTTATGAAAGAAAAAATTTATGTGGGAAAATTAGAATTTGACGAGGAAGAGATGGAAGTATTGAAAAACGCTTTAACTTTTTACAGAAATGTATATAGAAGTAAAATTGAAATTTGCGAGCATTTACTAAGCGATTTCAAACATTTAAAAATAGAAGAGTTTTAATTTAAAAGGGGTATATTATTTTGGAAGAAAACGAGAATGTTGTAAAGTTTAATGAATTAGAAAAAAGAGTGTATAAGATAGTATGCGAATTAGGTTGTGAAATAATAAAACAAATACTTGAAATACAAGATAAGAAAATTATGATTTCAAGAAACAAAAAAGAGTACCGCCATAAAGGATATAGAAATAATACAATAAAAACAGTCATGGGAGAAATTGAATATAAAAGGGCAATATATGTAAAAGACAATAAATCCGTTTTTCTATTAGATGAGACAATATCAATTGATACAATAGGAAAAATCTCTTCAAATTTAGCCGAAATTATGATGAAAACCGTTGTAAACACAACTTCATATCGCAAAGGGGCAATAGAAATACAAAATACTACAAACGAGACAATAAGCCATCAAGCACTTAATGAGTTAGTTTGGAAAGTCGGAAAAATGATTGAAGAAACAGAAAATCAAGAAGTAAAGCTGTATAAACAAGAAAAATTAGTAAAGGGTACAAGACAAATAAATGCACTTTTTGAGGAAGCAGATGGCATTTGGTTCAATCTACAAGGCAAAGATAGGAAAGAATCAGTCGAAAAATATAGAAAACAATGCGAAAAGAAAAACAAAGAATTTAACCCCCACCATAAACACAAGACCGAATTAAAGTTGCATGTAATGTATGAAGGTTGGGAAAAAGACAATCAAAGACACCCTTTAATAAATAAGTCATATATTGCAGGTATGATTTCAATCGAGAAATTGAAAAAGCTACGCAATGCCAGAGTGTTCCAGAAATATGACGAAAGCAGTATAAAACTAAGAGCAAGTAACGGGGACGGAGCAAGGTGGATTAACAATCTTGCTACTAAAGACACAATAAGGCAAAAAGACAGTTTCCATATACAACAAGAAATTATTCGAGATATTAAGGAAGAACAATATCGAGAGCCATTAATTGAGTTGTTAAAACAAAAAAGATATAAGGAAGTACCGATATATATTGATAATTTGAAAAAGGAATTAGGGGGCGAAGAAAAAGTTGTAAAAAAACTTGATACATTAAAAAGCTATTTAAAGGAAGGACTTCCACGTTATCAAGATATACTTGCAGACCAAAAAAGAGAAATGCCAGAGGCACCAGAAGGTGTGGAATATCGCGACATGGGAACAATGGAAAGCCAAATTTTTACAGTTTTAAAGGTGCGTTTGTGCAGTGGAAGAAAAGCATTTTTAAAACTAGGAGCAAGCTATCTTGCTAAAATATGTGCAGAATACTATGAAACCAACGGAAAAATTGAGATTGAGAAAATAGAGAATGACATACCAATAGACAATAGTGTGGAAGAATGGATAAAAGAAATCGAAGAAAATGTGCGAAAAAATAAAAAGATACATAGAGTAAATCTAAAAGAAACCGAAAAATATACATATAATAAAGGTACGGTTATAGGAATTACAGCGAAATTGCAAGAGTTATTGAAACTTGCAGAGCCTACCGCATTAATGTACAGATAGAACAAAAGTAAGTTTTTTAAGGAGTTCGTTAGTTTTTTTAGATATACTTTTTTTAGGTCGTGACGGACGACCGTTAAGAAAAAAGTTTATCCAGAAAAACGCGAACGACTATAAAAAACGACGTTACTTTTTATTACAAGGGGGAATTAAAAGTGAAAACAAGAAAACTAATACAAGAAATGAAAGAAAATTTTGTAAAAGTAACACCAAAGCAAGAAAAAGCCATACTAAAATATTGGGGCGAAAACATTGGAAATGAATTTACAGAACAGGACATATGCGAACAAACACACAAAATCATGCAGAAATACAGTAAATTTTAAAATTTTGAAAAAAGTTAAAAATTTGCCAACAAACACTTGACACATACTTTTTTCTTACGAAAAAACAAAAAAAGAATACAAAGTATAAAAAATATGCTATACTATAAATAAATCAAAATAAAAGAAATGAGGAAGTAAATGCAAAAAATAACAAATAAACTATTTGAATTACGAGATTCCAAATACCAAGAATTTCATAGTGCTCTATGTCCAGGTACTAATAACATCATTGGTATTCGAGTACCTGTTCTTCGAAATGTAGCAAAAGAAATTGTAAGGTCTGACTGTAAAGAATTTTTACAATATGCCGAAAATGAATATTATGAAGAGATTATGTTACAAGGGATGGTAATCGGACTTGCAAAAATGGAGCTTACAGAAAGATTAACATATTTAAAGCATTTTATTCCTAAAATTGATAATTGGGCAGTATGTGATGTAACCTGTGCAGGTTTAAAGTTTACGAAGAAACATATGGAGGAAGTATGGGATTTTCTAATGCCATACTTTCAATCCAAAAAAGAATTTGAAATTCGATTCGGAGTGGTTATGCTACTAGATTTCTATATAACGCAAAACTACATAGAAAAAGTATTAGAAATATTAAACCAAATAAAGCATGAAGGCTATTATGTAAAAATGGCAGTGGCATGGGCAATTTCTATCTGCTATATTAAATTTTCAAAAGAAACCATGAAGTTGTTACAAAATAATCAGTTAGATACTTTCACCTATAACAAAGCCTTGCAAAAAATAATCGAATCCTGCCGAGTGAGTAAAGAAAGTAAAGAAATCATACGTGCTATGAAACGAAAAGACTAAAATTCATTATATCAAATTTGACGAAATCGGAAATATATGCTACAATAAAAAAGTCTTAAAAAAGACAAGAAGGGATGTTACATACATGAAACAGAGTAAAGGAGCTATTATGGTAGGAAGTATTACGACGATTAGTGCGGTAGCAATACTTTTTACAAGTAGCATGGGGGGAATCTTATTTCATAAAGAAATAGGAACACAAGAACTAGCTGTGGAAATTTATGAGAGAAATATAGAAACAACAGCAAGGTCATCTGTTGATAGAACCAAAGAGGACAAGAAAATTGAAATCGCAAAAGATATGGATTTGACCGTAAGATGTGGACTAACAAAAGAAGAATTTAAAGAACTAATAAAGAATTTAACATGCGATAAAACAGGATTCTTTTATGAAAATAGTGATACAATATATGAAGTATGCAAAAAATATGAATTAAACGAAATATTCTTTTGTGGATTAATTGCAGCAGAATCTGGATGGAGTATTAGCAAAAATCATAGAGAAAAGTGTAACTATATTAGTATGATGTCAAAAGGAAAGCTAATTCGTTATGACTCTCCAGAAGAAGGATTAGAAGTAGCAGCAAAATTATTACATAATAAGTATTTAACAGAAGGAGCAACCTATTATAAAGGGAAAACACTAGAAGATGTACGAAAAGGTTTCTGCCCTAAAATTAAAAAATGGACGAATTTAGTATATGAACAAATGGAGCAAATGGTAGAAGGTTATAAAAAATAGGGAATATAAGAAAATTGGAGTAAATAAAATAAACTCCAATTTTTTTATACGATAGGAATTTTCTTACTGTGGAAGGAAAGCTCTATACAGTATAAATATGGGAATTCTTAAATTCGTTTTTATAAATCTGAAAAATGTATATACAAGGGGCGATTCTAATTGCCCAATGCATCCAAGATTAGGAAAGTAAAATTGTCATCATACATCAAAATAGAAAGAAGAGGTAAGGAAATGAAGAAAAATTTTATAATTGGAATTCTTTTAATAGGAGGAATGTTAATAGGGGGAATCCTAGTGCTAAAACAACATAAAGAACCTACAAAAGAAGCTAATACGATAAAAGTAAATCAAACGCAAGAAAAAGCAACTGAAATTTTTGAAACATATTATGAAAAAGCAGAAAAGAAACTACAAACACTAACATTAGAAGAAAAAATAGCACAATTATTGATTGTGGATATTTCTGCAAGTAAGAACCAAGAAGGAACTAAAAGATATCAGTTTGGTGGGTATCTACTTTTTAAAGATTTTTTTGAAAATAAAACAGAAGAACAAGTAAAAACAGAAATTCAAAACCTTCAAGAGTCTTCTGAAATTCCACTTTTAATTGCAGTAGATGAAGAAGGCGGAACGGTCGTAAGAGTAAGTAGTAATCCAAAACTTACAAAAGAAGTGTTTCCATCACCAAGTGAAATTTATAAAAATGGTGGATTTGAGGCAATTAAGCAAGATACGCTTCAAAAAAGTAAAGTGCTAGAGAATTTAGGAATTAATCTAAATTTTGCACCAGTCGTCGACATTGCGACTTCCTCAAATGATTATATGTACAATAGAGCTTTGCAAGAAGGAAAAGAGCTAACATCAACATATGCTAAAACAGTAATTCGTGTAAGCAAAAAAGGGAAGGTATCCTATACATTAAAACATTTTCCGGGCTATGGAAGTAATAAAGATACTCATATTGGAAATTCAGTTGATACAAGAACTTATGAGGAAATTTATGAAAATGACTTAGAGCCTTTTCGAGCAGGAATAGAAGAAGGGGCAGAAATTATTATGGTAAGCCATAATATTATAACAAGCATTGATGAAAAAATGCCAGCATCCATTTCGTTAGCAATTCATAAAATCCTTAGAGAAGATTTAGCTTTTAGCGGGATTATTATAACCGATGATATGAAGATGGGAGCAATTAAAGAAGAATATAAGATAGAAGAGGCAGTGGTAAAAGCAATACTAGCAGGAAACGATATGATTATTTTATCAATTGATAGCAGTACGATAGATAAAGTAACAAACCAAAAGGTAACATATGAAAATATAATGGAATATGTAAAAAATGTAGTTCAAAATGGAGAGATTCAAGAGGCAAGCCTTAATCAATCTGTCAAACGTATTCTTGCTTGGAAGTGTTACAAAGGATTAATGTGAAAGAACTGCGAATGGCAAGATTAATCCAAATTGTGAAAAATTAAAATCCTAGAAGTTGCAAATAAATGCAAACTTTGCTATAATACAAAACAGAAATAGAAAGAAAGAAGGAATCAATATGGACTATAACGATTTAGCAAATATTATATTTCCAGAAGTAAAGGATATTTCATATTACGAAGAAAAATACAAAAAAAGAGACTTAGAAGAAGGAGCAATTGTAACAAGATTTGCACCAAGTCCAACTGGTTTTGTGCATATTGGAGGATTATATCAATCGGTTATTGCAAAGAAAATAGCAAACCAAACAGGTGGAGTCTTCTTTTTAAGAATTGAAGATACGGATCAAAAACGTGAAGTAGAAAATGGTGTTTTGGATATTGTAACTTCTTTGCAAGGTTTTGGTATGGCACCAGATGAAGGAATGATTGATGATGTTCATGAAAAAGGAAATTATGGTCCATATAAACAATCCTTAAGAAAAGAAATTTACCAAGCATATGCCAAATTCTTAGTACAAAAAGGATGTGCATATCCATGTTTTTGTAAACCAGAAGATTTAGAAGAAACAAGAAAAAAACAAGAGGTAGCCAAAGAAAGAACAGGATATTATGGGGTATGGAGTAAATGTAGAAATATTCCAGTAATAGAAGCAGTTCAAAAAATAAAAAATGGAGACAGTTATATTTTACGTTTTAAATCTTCACGGAAATCCAGAAAAAAAAATCAAACATCATGATGTCATAAAGGGAAATGTGGATTTTCCAGAAAATGACCAAGATATTGTTATTATAAAATCCGATGGGCTTCCAACCTATCATTTTGCTCATGCAGTAGATGACCACTTAATGGGAACCACTCATGTTATTCGTGGTGATGAATGGTTATCTTCTGTTCCATTACATTTGCAACTATTTCAAACGTTAGGTTTTAGAGCACCTAAGTATGCACATATTGCCCCAATCATGAAAGAAGAAAATGGTGCAAAGCGAAAACTAAGTAAGAGAAAAGACCCAGAAGCAGCGGTTAGCTATTATTTAGAAGCAGGAATTCCAGAGCTTGCAGTAGATGAGTATTTATTAAATATTGCCAATTCCAATTTTGAACAATGGAGAAAACAAAATCCAGATGCTAATATGGAGGAATTTGACTTACAACTAAATAAAATGAGTGTAAGTGGAGCATTGTTTGATATGGTAAAATTATTGGATATTTCCAAAAGAGTGATTTCAAAATATAGTGCCGAAAAAGTATATAAAGATGCAATTGCTTGGGCAAGTAAATACGATACCAATCTAAAAGAAATCTTAGAAAAAGACCAAGCTTATACATTACAAGTATTAGGAATTGAAAGAGGAAATGCCAAACCAAGAAAAGATATTGCAAAATGGAGTGATTTAAAAGAAAATATCATCTATTTATATGATGAAGAATTCTTTAAAAGTGATAGTTCCTGTGAATTCCAAAAAATTAATGACAAAGAAGAAATTAAAAACATCATTGAAACCTATCTTGCAAAATACTTTAACATAGAAGATGACAAAGAAACATGGTTTAACAAAATGAAAGATTTGGCAGAAGAATTTGGTTATGCAAGAGAAGTAAAAGAATACAAACAAAACCCAGAAAATTACAAAGGACATGTAGGCGATATTAGTACTGTTATTCGTATTTGTTTAACCAGAAGAGCCAACACACCAGATATGTATGAAATCATGAAAGTACTTGGAAAAGAGTCTGTCATGAAACGTTTAGAACATGCTATTAAATAAATTGCAAAGGTTAACATGCAAAAATTTAGAAAATGATTCATTTTAATTTATGCCTTTTAGGAAAGGGATGATTGTAAAAATGGAATACCAAATAGGAGATATCGTAAAAACCAAAAAAGTACACCCATGTGGAAGTAAATTATGGGAAATTACAAGAGTCGGAATTGACTTTAAATTAAAATGCCAAGGATGCGGACACGAAATTCTAGTAGAACGCCCAAAGGCATTGAAAATGATTACAAAATTGGAACAAAGAAAAGAATGATAAAACATTTTATATAAGGGGCGTCTAGTAGACGCCCGTTTTTCTAAGAAATATCGATAAAAATAAATTAGAGTATAGTTCAAAAGTGACGGGGGTCTGCTAGTCGCCTTGCGATTTTTTAAATAGGATATTATGTGGTAATAGGTTCTTTTTGCTTTCTAAAGCTTAGGTGTAATAGAATTGGTGTAATAAAGGTGACTAAGAATACGGTAATAACGATAATTGAAAAGATTTCTTCATTAATAAGACCGATACGTTTTGCTTCATCAATCATAATAAATGCCATTTCTCCGCGAGTTGCCATTCCAATTCCAATTTGTAAACATTCCTTCTTTTTATAACCACATAATTTGGCACCAAGACCATTTCCAATAATTTTGCTAACAACGGTAATAAATGTAAATAAAATAATAAACTGCCAAATATAGGTTGGGAATGATAAAGTGGTAAGCTTTAATCCAATACTTGCAAAAAACATGGGAGAAAATAACATATAAACTAATACATCAATCTTATTTTTAATAAATTTTCCTTGTTTTGTATTACCAACAACAAGACCTGCAATATAGGCACCAATAATTCCACTAACCCCAAACTTTTGCGCTAAATAAGAGAGTAACAGTGCAAAGGCAAGAGAAAAGATTGGCAGTTCTTCTGTTCTAGGAAGTTTTGCTTCTAACCATTCTAAAAATCGGAACATAATAAATCCGAATACCAATAGCAAGTGCAAAGAAAATGAGTATTTTAAGAAGTAGGCTAGTAATTGAAACAAAAGAAAAATTACCATTACTTAAAATGAATGTTAAAAAGATAACGCCAATAATATCATCCACAACTCCTGCACCTAAAATAGCAGTACCAACATTGGTTTTTAGTTTTTTCATTTCCATTAAGGATTCTACTGTAATGCTAACAGAAGTAGCAGTAATCACAATACCAAAAAATAAATTTAAAGAAGTGTTAAGTGTATAGCATTTACTAAATAGAAATCCAAATAAAAGCGGGATTACAACTCCAAGGCTAGCAATTATCACAAATTTTTTTGTTCCAGCCATAAATTTTTTTAGACTAGTTTCCATTCCAGCCAAAAACATAATGAAAATAATTCCTAAATTTGCTAAAAATTCTAAAATAGTATTCGACGGAATCATATTAAAAACAGCAGGTCCTAATACAACGCCTGCAATCAATCCACCAAGCATTTTTGGCATATGAATTTTGCCAGTAATCATACTAAAAATTTTGACAAATAAAATAATTAATCCAATATCAAGTAAAAATTTATAATCCATGAACGTCTCCTTTGTACATTTTATTTTTCATTATACCACAAAAAAAGAAGAAAAAAGTATTGAATAAATAATTTTTTTAAGTATATAATCTAAGTAATAAAAACAAAGGAGAGTGAAATTATGCAAGAAAAAGTAAAAGTGGTTCAATATGGAACAGGAAAAATGGCAGTATATACCATGCGATATGTTTATGAAAAAGGAGGAGAAGTTGTTGGTGCCATTGATGTAAACCCAGAAGTTATTGGAAAAGACATTGGTGAGATTATGGGAAAAGAGAAAAAGGGAGTAACGGTAACGGCACTAGAAAATGCAGAAGAAATGTTAAAACAAGTAAAACCAGATATTTGTGTGGTAGAAACGAGAAGTTTGTTTAGTGAAGTACAAAATGCATTATTATTATGTGCAAAATTAGGAATTAATGCAATTACAACGTGTGAAGAAGCATTCTTCCCAATGAATTCAAACCCAGTAGCAACAAAGGAAATTGATGAGTTAGCCAAACAAAACAATTGCACCATTACAGGAAGTGGATACCAAGACATTTATTGGGGACAACTCGTTAGTTCCATTGCGGGGTCTACTCAAGCCATTAAGAAAATAAAAGGAAGTTCAAGCTATAATGTAGAAGACTATGGAATTGCTCTTGCTCAGGCTCATGGGGCAGGTTTAACTCTAGAAGAATTTGACAAACAAGTGGCATCTGCTGACAATATATCACAAGAAGAAAGAAACAAAATCATTGAAGCAGGAAAATTTGCACCATCGTACATGTGGAATGTAAATGGATGGCTTTGTGAAAAATTAGGGTTAACCGTAAAATCTCAAACACAAAAATGTATCCCACAAACCCACAAAGAGGACATCTTCTCAAAAACATTAAATATGACCGTAAAAGCAGGAAATGCTACTGGAATGAGTGCAGTTGTAATTACCCAAACACAAGAAGGAATTACCTTGGAAACCGAATGTATTGGAAAAGTATATTCAAGTGAAGACTACGACAAAAACGAATGGACCATCGAAGGAGAACCAACCACTACCATAACAGTAGCAAAACCACAAACCGTAGAACTAACTTGTGCCACTATTGTAAACCGAATTCCAGATGTCATAAATGCAAAACCAGGATATGTTCCAACTGAACAAATCGGAGAACTAAATTTCAAAGTAAAACCATTAAATGAATATGTGATGTAAGACCCCCCCAGTCAGAGAAGATGACTGGGGGTTCTGTTGCATAATTCTAAAAATTGTAGTACAATAGCAAAAACAAAAGAAATGGAAAGAAAAAGATGAAGCAAAGTATAAAAAGAAAAATTATTTTAACCATGAAAAAGAATTTTATATGGGTAATCGTACTACTATGTATGATTGCATTTTTTGCGATTATTGAAGATGTATTAGAAAATGAAATATGGCGATTTGATGATGAGGCTTACCATTTAATTTCTAGTTTGATTTCAAATCCAGTGACCTCGATTTTTATGGTAATTACCAATTTAGGAGGAGCCATTGGAGTTGTAACAACGACAATATTAATACTTATTTTTATGAAAAACAAAAAATACAAATTTCATATTGTATTCAATTTAGGAACAGTGCTTATTTTAAATCAAATGATAAAATACATTGTACAACGTCCACGACCAATTGAACATAGAATTATTGACCAAGCAGGATATAGTTTTCCATCACGGACATTCCATGGTAAGTATGGCGTTTTATGGATTCTTGATTATTTTAGTTTATCACAATATTAAAGAGCAATCTCTAAAATGGGGACTTTGTATAGGGCTTACTTTTCTTATTTTGTTAATTGGTGTAAGCCGAATTTATCTTGGAGTACATTATGCAAGTGATGTCATTGGAGGCTTTTGTTTATCCATTTCTTATCTAATTGTATATGCAAAAATGATAGGAAAAAGTATAAAAAGTGAGATAAATTAGAAAAAGTGTGATATACTATTTAAGAATAATTTCATAAAAAAGGAGAGGAACGTTTATGGTAGAAAGAAGAAAAATTGTATTAGTAGGAACTGGATTTGTGGGAATGAGTATGGCATATTCTTTATTAAACCAAGGAGGAGTCAATGAACTTGTTCTAATTGATGTAGTAAAAGAAAAAGCCGAAGGAGAAGCAATGGACTTATCACATGGTATGCCTTTTGCTCCAACAAAAATGGATATTAAGGCAGGAGACTATTCAGACTGTAAAGATGCGAATATTGTAGTTATTACAGCAGGTTTAAACCAAAAACCAGGGCAAACAAGACTAGAACTTGCAAGAGCCAATGCCAAAATTATGAAAGACATTACAAAACAAGTAGTAGCAAGCGGATTTAAAGGAATTTTTGTAGTAGCAAGTAATCCAGTTGATTTAATGACTTATGTAGTATATAAAACATCTGGTTTCCCAAAAGAAAAAGTAATTGGGTCCGGAACAGTACTAGATACTGCAAGGCTTCGTTTCTTAATTGGAGAATATTTAAAAGTAGCAAGCAAAAATGTGCATGCCTATATTATGGGAGAACATGGAGATTCTTCGTTTGTTCCATGGAGCCATTGTTATGTAGGCTGTAAAAAGATAATAGATGTTATGAAAGAAAATGGAAAAGACTTAAGTGATTTAGATAAAATCTATACAGGAGTACAACAAGCAGCTTATGAAATTATAAATAAGAAAAAAGCGACCTATTATGGAATAGGGATTGCTCTAACAAGATTGATAAAGGCTATTTTAGGAGATGAAAATGCAATTATGCCAGTTTCTATTTACCAAAATGGCGAATACGGTCATACAGGAATGTTCATTGGAGTTCCAGCGATTATTAATCGAAAAGGAGTAAAGGAAATGATGGAATTAAAATTAGAACCACAAGACCAAGAAAAGTTTGATAATAGTTGTGAATTATTAACGAAAATGCTAAAAGAAGAAATTGATCCAATTTTAGAATAAAATAGAGTATTAAAAAATAAAAATTCGTTTCATTTCCTAAATGAAGCGAATTTTTTAAATAAATATTTAATTAGTGCAACTATTTTTGTTGCAGAAAAATAAGTAAAGGCATATAATATATGAATAGAAAATAAAAATGTGAGTTTAAAAAAATAGTAGGTGAAAAAAATGATTGATAT
Organism: uncultured Clostridium sp.; assembly: GCA_948470025.1. Classification (GTDB taxonomy): domain Bacteria; phylum Bacillota; class Clostridia; order TANB77; family CAG-508; genus RGIG8482. Next base: position 52,185 of record CAOKNG010000002.1, read on the forward strand.
AAAACATGCCCAAATGGCATTTCGTGATTATGTGAAACCATATGATATAACCAATGGAAAAATAGAATTAAAAATAAAGCATACCTTCCGAACAGTAGAAGTAGCCAAAAAGATAGCTGAGGATTTAAATTTAAATGAAGAGCAATGCTTACTTGCAGAGCTAATAAGCTTACTCCACGATATTGGAAGGTTTGAGCAAGTACGTATCTATAATACCTTTCGAGATGATGAGAGCATTGACCATGCCGATTTAGGAGTAAAAATTCTATTTGAAGATGGAAAAATTCGAAAATTTATTCAAGATACAAAGTATGATGATATTATCTATAAAGCTGTAAAAAACCATAATAAATTCCAAATAGAAGAAGGACTTAAGGAAGAAGAATTGTTACAAGCCAAAATTGTACGTGATGCTGATAAAACAGATATATTTGCAAGATTTGCGCTTGATGTTGAACTATGCAAAAATGTATTATATGATTATAAAGAAATGGCAAAACAAACGGTTAGCCCTAAGATTATGGAAAAATTTGCAAAATATGAGCAAGTAAACAGAAATGAGTTTAAAAGAGATATTGATAGCTATATAAATATAATTGCTTTTATTTTTGATTATAATTTTATAACTGGATTAAAGATTATCAAGCAAAATCATTACATAGAAAGAACTATGGAACCCATTTGCACTTGTGAAAATACAAAAGAACAAATGCAAACGATTATTAATATAGCCAATACTTATATAGAAGAACGAATCAAAAAAGGATGTTAAGATATGTCAAAAAAATTATTAATCACTGAGAAACCATCAGTAGCAATGGAATTTGCAAAGGCACTAAAAGCCAATGCAGTACGAAAAAATGGATATCTAGAATCGGAAGAATGGATTATTACTTGGTGTGTTGGTCATCTTGTTACCATGAGTTATCCAGAAAAATACGATGAAAAACTAAAACAGTGGCGATTAGATACATTGCCATTTATTCCAACGGACTGGAAATATGAGCTTATACCAGCTGTGCAAAATCAATTTCATATTGTAGAAGGGCTTTTGCAAAGAGAAGATGTAGAAGAAATCTATAATGCAGGCGATTCAGGAAGAGAAGGAGAATATATTCAAAGACTAGTATTTATGATGGCAAAGCCAAATCCAAAAGCGAAAATGAAACGTGTTTGGATTGATTCGCAAACCGAAGAAGAGATTATAAGAGGAATTAAAGAAGCAAAAGATTTATCGGAATACGATAGTTTATCCGATTCCGCATATTTACGTGCCAAAGAAGATTACTTAATTGGAATCAATTTTTCAAGACTATTATCCATTACCCAAGGAAGAAGAGTAGCAAAACAAGCAAATTTAGAGAGAGCCTCTATTTCTGTAGGACGTGTCATGACATGTGTGCTAGGAATGATTGTAGAACGTGAACGAGAAATTCGAAATTTTGTAAAAACGAAATACTATAAAATCGTTGGAGAATTTGGAAAGGAAGGAAACTCCTTTGGAGCAGAATGGAAAATGACCGAAACTTCTACTATGTACCAATCTCCAAAACTATATAATGAAACAGGATTCAAAAAAGAAGAAGAGGCAAAAGAATTTATTTTATCACTTGTAGGAAAAGAAGCAAAAGTAACTGAAGTAAAAAAATCCAAACAAAAAGAAAATGCCCCTTTGCTATTTAACCTAGCAGAAATTCAAAATGAATGTACCAAACGCTTTAAAATAAAACCAGATGAGACATTAGAAATCATCCAAAACCTATATGAAAAAAAGTTAGTAACCTATCCAAGAACCGATGCAAGAGTACTATCTACGGCAGTTGCCAAAGAAATTTCCAAAAACCTAAATGGAATTGCGAAAGGGTTTGTGGATGAAGAAATACAGGGCTATATGAAAAAAATGATAGAAGAAAAATATTCTACTAATTTGGTAAAAACCAAATATGTAAATGACAGTAAAATAACAGACCACTATGCCATTATTCCAACAGGACAAGGCTATGAAAATTACGACAAATTACCAGACTTACAAAAACAAGTCTATAAAGTAATTGTAAAACGTTTTTTAGCAATCTTCTATCCACCAGCCGAATTTAACAAAATTGCAGTCAGTATTACGGTAGAAAATGAAGTTTTTAACACAAGTGGAAAAGTATGCACGAAAAAAGGATATCTAGAAATCCTAAAACCCAAAAATGTGGAAAAGCCAAAAGAAAAAAACGTAGACACAGGGTTAATGTCTGTCAACGAGCCAGAAAATACTGTAGGGGCAGGTCTTGTGTCTGCCCGAGAACCAGAAACCAATCTAGACATCCTAAACACCCTAAAAAAAGGACAAACCCTTCCCACCATCAATTACACAACAAAAGACGCAGAAACCTCACCACCAACCAGATACAATTCAGGCTCCATCATCTTAGCCATGGAAAATGCCGGAAAATTAATTGAAGATGAAGAACTAAGAGAACAAATAAAAGGTGCAGGAATTGGCACTAGTGCCACAAGAGCGGAAATCATCAAAAAACTAGAAAAAATCAAATACCTAGAAATAAACCCAAAAACGCAAATTATCACGCCAACCAACTATGGAGAAATCATTTACGACATCGTAGCAGCGTCTATGAAAGACCTATTAAACCCAAAACTAACCGCCAGTTGGGAAAAAGGACTAGACATGGTAGCTAAAAAAGAAATACCACCAAGCGAATTTATGCGGAAAATTAGAAAATTATATTAAATCAAAATTCCAACGATTAATTGTGAACATGTAGTGGCGATTAAAATCGCCCCTACAACATAAAAATAATTTTTGACAGCGGTCAACAAATTTTGCATAAATTAAGAAAAAACAGCCACCCTAAATAAGGGTGGTTTAAACATGAGTATTTCTTGGTTAAAAGCAAAAGATGATAACAAAAGTTTTCGCTTTTTTCAAAATATGGGGTTTGATGTAAGAGAATTAGAAGATTTAGAAAAAACAGATGAAACCATTCGAGAGCTTGTCCGGAAAACACAGAGATACTATTGTCATTACCAGTGAAGTGGCAGGATTTTCAGAGGATATTATTAAGAAGTATCATAAAAATGAAGATATTCGAATTATTATTGCACCAAATAAAGAGGAATAGGACAAAAGCCTTTTGCATAAAAATAAAGAAAAACAAAAGGTGGTAAGAATCATGCTTTCAGAAAATGAGAAATATAATAATTTTGTGAATGAATTTAGCCAAGGTCTATATAATCTAAAAATGGAAAATCCATTTTCTGATTATATATTTTTATGTGTTGGTAGCGATAAAATTCTTGGTGATACCTATGGACCATTAGTTGGTGAAAAATTAAAAGAAGCTTTTAAAAATATGTATCATAATATTGAAGTATATGGCACGTTAGAAGAGCCAGTATCCGCTATGAATTTGGAAAAAACGGTACAAGAAATTTATGAGAAATTTACAAATCCTTGTATCATTGCAATTGATTCTGCTTTGGGAGCTCCAAATTGTATTGGCAATATTTTTGTTTCAAATACCAAAATGCAATGTGGAAAAGGAACTGGAAAAAAGATGTTGTATGTTGGTGATATTAGCATAAAAGGAGTAGTAGGAAAAGATTATAAAATTCCAAAATACAATTTTTCGGGACTACAAAGTATCCCATTGGGCAATGTTATGAAACTTGCAGATATTACAGCAAACCGGAATTTATGATGCCATGAAATACCGCTAATCTAAGAGAAAAATAAAGAAAATAGGCAAATGCATTTGAACAAAAGAATCATGTATAAACTTAAAAAAAATGGAAAAAATTTATATAAAGAAATCCAGTTTTTTTAGGAGGTACATATGAATATCGAAAATATGCAAAACATAGTAGTATTAAAGGACATACCATCTAATATGGTAGAAGAAGCAATTGTCATTTTAAAGCCCAATGTTAAACCACCACAAAATAAAGAAAAGAAAAAAGAAAATGTAAAAGTAGGGGCAAAAGGAGCAAGAGATACAAAAGAATATATTATAACAGAAGCCCAAGACATTGTAAGCCAATATATTTCAAAATTAGAAAAACCAAAACAATTAGAAATAACCAATAAAAAATTAATTGCGAAATATAATCGAATTAGAACCATTAGCATTGTGTGTGCAGTGGTAGGAGTTTTAGGAATTGCTGTTAATTTATTATAAAGTGAAAATTTATTTAGAATAAAACACGTCTAACGGACATATATATTACAAAATAATATGTGAAAGGATAGGGGTGTTTTTTTAATTGGAAAGAGCATTGTCCCATGAAGAAAGAATAAGAAGAGCAGAAGAAATTTATAGAAGAAGACGAGAAGAAAATCCTTATAGTAGAACCACAAGGGTATATCATAATGAGGAAAAAGAAGAAAAAAATTTTTATTTATTTAAAAAAATGTTTTTGCAAATTGCGATTTGCCTTGTTATTTATTTTATCTTTTATCTTATTCAAAATAGTAACTATATTTTTTCAGAAGAAGTATTAGAAAAAACCAAGCAAATTCTTTCTTATGATATTGATATAGCAAGTTTATATGAACAAACAAGCAAATTTATTTTAGAACAGATACAGGGACTTACTCCTAGCCAAGAACAGAACGAAGAACAACAGGAAAATGAAAATATTGTAAGTGAAGCAGAAGAAAGTCAAGAAAATAATGAAAACAAAGAAAATACAACAGAAGAAAGTGAAAGCAAAGAGAATGTGAGTCAAGTGGAGAAAAGTACTCAAGAGGAAAATGGAATAAAAATAGGAGCATTAGCTGGACAAAATGGAAAAATAGAGCAAAATGAAACAAAGCTAGAAGAAGGCATGGGCGGAGTAGAATTAGAAGATATGCTAGAAGGTAGTAAAGTGGCAACGGAAGAACAGATTCCTATGAGTGATGAAGAATATATAAAAACGAACTTTTCTTTTATCAAGCCAGTAGAAGGTATCGTCTCTTCTGAATTTGGACCAAGAGATGTAGCCAATCCAATTGTTAGCAAAAATCATACAGGAATTGATATCGCAGCAAACACAGGAACCGCTATTAAAGCCTCAATGGAAGGAACGGTAACAGTATCAAGTACTGTTCGGAGACTATGGTTATCACATAAAAATTACCAACAATGATGTAAGCACCTTATATGCTCATTGTAGTGAATTATATGTAAAAGAAGGGGACGTCGTTACGCAAGGACAAGAAATTGCCAAAGTAGGGTCAACAGGGAAATCAACAGGCCCCCATTTGCATTTTGAAATCATCCGAAACGACACCTACATAAATCCCAGAAGGATATTAGAATTTTAAATGTAGGGGTCGATGTCCACATCGCCCCCTACAAAACAAAGAAAGAGGAATTTACATGAATATCAAAATCAATTTAAAAATATTTCTATTTGCCATTATTTTCTATGTCACCAAACAAATTCACCTCTATGCTATGCTTATGTTATTTGCGTTTTGGCACGAAATGGGACATCTCGTTTGTGGCATTTTTATGGGACTAAAACCAAAGGCATTAAAAATCATGCCACTAGGCTTGAGTGTTGAATTCGAAGTACTTCCCAAAGAATATAACCAAAAGGTTGCAAAAGGAAATACTCTACAAATCAAAAAATTATGCATTGCGATTGCAGGACCAATAATGAACCTAATCATCATTGCCATTACTATGTTATTTGGGCAAAATATGGAGATAGTACGATACCAAGAAATCATTTACGCTAATTTATTAATTGCTATTTTCAATGTATTACCAATTTATCCATTAGATGGTGGAAGAATAATAAAAGCCTGTATGCATATAGCAAAAGGAAGAAAAAAATCCACCCAATTAACCAATTACATATCTAATATTACGATGATTCTGTTTACCATGCTAGCAAGTATTGCTATTTATTACTATAAAAACATTGCTATTTTATTTATTATTTGTTACTTATGGGGTATAGTCATTATTGAAAATAGACGATATCGTTTGCAAAAGAGAATTTATAAAATTATCGAAAACAGTTGAAATAAATTCAATTTAATAGTAAGATATACGTAAGAAAAAGACGGAGGAAATGCAAATGATAAAGAAAAACATAAAAAGTAAAAAAGGAATTACATTAGTAACGTTATCGATTGCAATTATTATCATGATCATTATTACAAGTACTTTAATTTTTAATATTTCTACTGGAATAAAAGTAAAAGCATTAAATGATATGTATCATGATATTGAAAAGATAAAAGATAAAGTGGATTTATATTATTCAAAATATCGTTCGATTCCTATATTAAAACAAAAATATGAAAATACGGGGAATATTGTATCAATTAATCCAAATGATAATGACGAATACTATGTAATTGATTTAGAAGCATTAGAAAATATAACATTAGCATATGGAAAAGATTACGAAAAATATAAAAGCAATCCATCTACAATTTTAACAGATTTATATGTTATTAATGCAAGAAGTCATACAGTTTATTATATAAAGGGAATTCAGTTTGATAACCAGATGTATTATACAATACCAGAAGAAAGTACTAAAATAGAGTTAGGCGAAATATTAAAATTGGAGGTAATAGGTGAAGGTAGAGAGTTTGCAAATATTCAAATGCATGCAGTTAGTAAAATGACAGGAATAAAAAGCCTAACATTAATGATAGATGAACAACCATATAAAACATATGAATATGATACGAATCAGAGAGAAATTAAGACAGAAATAGAGAAAATTGAATTAGCAAAAGAAAAAAGGAAATGTTATTTTGAGATAGAAGATAATGAGGGAAATAGAAAAAAATCAAATGAAATTACCTTAGGAATTGCTATTTCTAAACTTAAAGCAGGAGATTATATTAAATATGACACAGGAAATACTGAGGTAGGAGAAAATGGTATTATTATGTGTAGAGTACTATATCCGGAAAATTCGGAATATGGATTACAGATTATATCTGATAAAAATGTAACAGATGTAACACTAGGTGGTGATAGTTGGGGAACAGCTAGAAATTCTTACAATAATGCCATAAGAAATTTGAATAATGTAGCAGAAGAATATATAAATGAAAAATATGCATATGATGCAAGGTGTGTAGGAAGTATACCAACGGTAAGAAATAGAATATTTGTTGATAAAGATAGAGGAACAGAAACAACAATAGTATTGCCACCAGCTGAATGGACAAGCTACACAAAACCATTTGAATGGTTAAGTGATGATACAGGATGTTATGATACTGATACAAATTATACAACAGATTTTGAGGCTCTAGGAACGACAATGAGAAATACAGGACAAATTTATTGGTTAGGGTCTCGACAAGCAGGGTTCGGTTTGAGTGGTACCGATTTATCTTATATAGCTTTTCGTGTACGTGTTGTGACAGCAAATGGAGAATTAGGGATTGATAACTTGGGGGCTGTGTATTATGATGGCAGAGTTAACTATATTTCTAGAACATATGGGTTTCGACCATGCATTTTATTAAAATCGAATGCAATAAAGGTAACACAAGGTGATGGAAAAAGCCCAGAAACAGCATATCTAATTGGATTATAGAATGTAGAGATTGATTTTCATAGTGTCACAAAAATACAAAAATGTATGCTGATAGGCACAAATCTCAAAAAAATCCGTTTGACAAAAGTATGTATCTATGATAAAATAAGCAATGTTTGAAAAAAAGCATTGCTTTTTTCCTTACTCATACCGTATAAAAAGGGAGTATGGGTTATAAGCCAAAAGGAGGTGAAATAATGAATAAGTACGAGAGTATTATCATTATTAATCCAAGTTTAGAAGAAGAAGGACTAAAAAGCCTTATTCAAAAGTTTTCTGACTTGATTAATACTGATGGAAAAGTAGAATCTGTAGAAGAAATGGGAAAAAGAAAATTAGCTTATGAAGTAAAGAAGAACAAAGAGGCTTATTATGTGCTAATTAACTTTGAAGCAAACCCAAATCTAATTGCAGAATTAGAAAGAAACTACAGAATTACAGACGATGTTATTAAATTCATCGTAGTAAAAAAAGAAAATTAAAATATGCAAAATTATTTCTAAATGCTAAAGAAGTACGCTTAAGGTACTTGTCTTAAAATAGAAATAAAGTTTGATTAGGAACCTTTAATAAAAGAAAGGTAAGGTAAAAAAATATGAACAAAGTAATTTTAATGGGAAGATTAACAAAAGATCCAGAAGTACGTTATACACAAACCAATAATACACTAGTGGCAAGTTTTTCACTTGCAGTTAATAGAAGATTTGCAAGACAAGGCGAAGAAAGACAAGCAGATTTTATTAATATAGTTGCATGGAGTAAAACAGGAGAATTTTGTAGTAAATACTTTAAAAAAGGACAACAAGTAGGTGTAATTGGAAGAATTCAAACAAGAAACTGGGATGACGATCAAGGGCAAAAACATTACGTAACAGAAGTCATTGCAGAAGAAGCATATTTTGCAGATAGCAAACGTGATGGAGATGTAGGAGCAAATTTCGAAAATACCTTCGGAAATGTAGCAGCTCAAAGTCCAGAATTTGAAATTTCTTCAAATGACGACCTACCATTCTAAAACAAAGATAGGGGGAAAAGAAAAAATGGCAGACAAAAAGAATAATAGAAGAAACAATAGAATGAATAATGGGGATGAAGATTATAATCCAAGATTTCGCAAAGTAAGAAAAAAGGTATGTCCACTATGTGCAGACAAAAACTTTGTACTAGATTATAAAAATCCAGACCAATTAAAAAAATTCATTAACGAAAAAGGTAAAATCTTACCAAGAAGAGCAACAGGAGCATGTGCAAAACATCAAAGAGATATTACAGTAGCAATCAAAAGATGTAGACACATCGCCATGTTACCATATACAGAGATTTAATGTTAAAAAAGAGAACCTATTATAGGTTCTCTCTTTTTTATTAATACCATTTGAAATATCTTCTGTAGCTAAAAATTTTTTTCTTAGAGGGAATCTCGATTTCCATTTCACATTCTCCAGAATAATTAGTTTCTTCTATTAAATCTAAAAGAACCTTCCGAAGAGCATTAGAATAGAAAATTTTTCCTTCATAAAATTTTAGCATAAAAACACCTCAAAAGTTTCATTTAAACCATTATAGCACAAAACACAAGAAAATTCAAAAATAGCAAAAACGAAGGTTTAAACATATTGTAAATAGGAAATACTATTTATAAGGTAGGTGACAGGATGAAATTAGGAATTGCTTTATCTGGTGGCGGAATTCGTGGAATTGCCCATGCAGGAGTGCTAAAAGCATTAGAAGATAATGGAATTAAACCAGATATTATTGGTGGAACAAGTGCAGGAAGCTTAGTCGCTTCCCTTTATGCCATGGGATATTCGCCATATTACATATATATTTTATTTAAACGATATGCCAAAGAACTTGTCTATATTAGCAGTGGCCCAATTGTTTCGGGAATTGGAAACTTTATGATGAATCGAAAAAGCAGTATTCAAGGACTAAAAACAGGGAAAAGTTTAGAAACCATTTATAATCAAATTGCCTATAAAAAGGGGATTCGAAAATTAACGCAAATTAAAATGCCAATTGTAATTCCAAGTGTCGATATAATGAATTCAAAAGAATATGTATTTACCAATTATATTCCGCCAAATACAGAAGACCCATCACAATACATTACCAATATTACAGTAGGAAAAGCAGTACGCGCAAGTAGCAGTTTTCCGGCTGTATTTACGCCATGTGAATTTGAAAATCATGCTTTTATGGATGGGGGAGTTTTAGACAATGTGCCAGTATATGAAGTAAAAAAACAAGGAGCCGATAAAGTAATTGCAGTAAAATTTGATGCAGACCCAGTGAATTTTGATAGTAATATTATGGATATTATTATGAAAACGATTGATATTATGGGAAGTAAAATATCCGAAGAAAGCCTAGAAATGAGCGATTTGGTGTTAAGTGTGTATACGGATAAAGTAGGCTTATTAGATGTACAAAAATTAGATAGTTGTTATCAATATGGATATAATTGTGTAGTTGAAAATCTAGATAAAATAAAGAAAATTTTCAATGAATAAAAAAGGTTCAAAATGGATTTCTCTTTACTTGATATAGGTATGTTTTCCTTGTTATTTTTTAGAAAATATGGTATGATATAATTCATATTATGATGGGAAAGAGGAGAGAATATGTTAGAAGTAGTAGAAGATACATTAATGGATAGTATTAAGTTGTTACCATTTTTATTTGTAGCATATTTAATCATGGAATATATTGAGCATAAAACAAGTAATAAAGCAAAGAACATTGTAAAAAAATCTGGTAAATTTGGTCCATTTTTAGGAAGTATATTAGGCATATTTCCACAATGTGGATTTTCGGCAATGGCAGCCAATTTATATGCAGGAAGAATTATTACACTTGGAACCTTAATTGCTATTTTTCTATCGACATCGGATGAAATGCTTCCAATTCTTTTATCAGAAGCAGTACCAATGGACGTTATTCTAAAAATTGTAGCAATGAAATTAATCATTGGTATGATAGCCGGTTTTGCAATTGATTTTGCAGTAAGAAAATTAGTGAAAAATGAGAAAGAAAATAAAATTTCAGAAGTTTGCGAACATGAACATTGTCATTGTGAAGAAGGAGGTATTTTAAAATCTTCTTTGAAACATACCATTAGTGTTTTTATTTATATTATTATCATATCGTTCATTTTAAATACAGTAATCTACGTAATTGGAGAGGACAACCTTGCAAACCTTATATTAAATAAACCAATTTTAGGTCCATGCTTAGCAGGAATAATAGGTCTTATACCAAACTGTGCGTCATCTGTTTTATTAACACAACTATACTTATCTGGCGTTATCAGTGTAGCAACCATGCTTTCAGGGCTATTAGTAGGAGCAGGAGTAGGGATTTTAATCTTGTGCAAAGTAAACAAAAACATAAAAGAAAATGCAAGTATTATTGGATTATTATATGCCATTGGAGTAGTAGCAGGAATTTTATTAGAAATATGTGGATTACAAATTTAAACATTGTAGGGGTCGATGCCTACATCGAATTGTGAATGTAAAAAGATATAAAAAAAGAGGAGAGAGAATATGAAGTTTTATGTACCAATGGATTTAAAAGAATATGGTGCATATTTGGCACATAGATGGAATGTAAAATTTAATTACTACCTTTTTGTAGAAGGCGTAAATGTAGTTAGTTTTATTTTTGCTTTACTAATCATGTGCATAGTAGTTTTCATTTATTGGCTAGTAGCTCCAGCAACATTTCCAGATGTCATTGAAAATGTAAAAAAATTATATCTATATTCGGGACTATTAGCATCTTTCATCATAACGAGCTTAATTTTGGTATTTAGTATATGGAGCAAAAACAAAAAGAAACTAATATCACATATGGTCTTTACGTTAGTATTAACAATTGTAACAATCATAACATTGTTTGGAACAAAGGCATATATGAACAGCATATATACCAAAGAGAAATTTGAGGAATTTTTCCAAGAATATTGCGTAGAAAACCAAATTCCAGAAAGACAAAAAGAAAAAATAAAATATGATATCAATGTATGGAAACTAAAAATAGAGCAGAAAAATTTAAAAGATATATACATACAAGAAAATATGCAATTATACCAAAGATTTACCATAAAGTCTTGGGGGAATATAGCAATTTTAGTAGGGATTTTATTGTTAAATATATATATGTTAAAAAGAATTGCAATAGCAATTCGAAACAAAAACATGCTAGAAAAGAATGATAATATTTTAGAAGATGATGAGATTGGTATAATATAGAAAATAGATTTTCATGTTGTAGGGGCGACCATTGGTCGTCCGTCTTCGTAGAAATTACTATAAAATATTATTAGGGTAATTCTATGTAGTGGCGGGCGATTAAAATCGCCCCTACATTTTTTTGTAACCCATAGCCATTATTTGTAATCGCCAAAGGCGATAACTTAGATTATTTATTTAATTCCGAGTATCCTTTTTGCCCTTACAATATCTTCCTCGGTAGCAGGAGGAATTCCTTCTAAATCATAGGGTAAACCTAGGTTGTCCCATTTGAATTTTCCCATGTCGTGATATTTTAACAGTTCTACTTTTTCTACTGTTTTTAGAGAACTAAGAAAATCTCGTAGGGTTTCTAAATCTTCTTTGTCATCTGTAATACTAGGAATGATGACTTGTCTAATCCACATAGGTTTTCCAATATTACTTAAATATTTTGCAAAAGCAAGTTCTTTTTCATTGGAAAAACCTACTAATTCTTTGCACTTTTCGGGATGAATGTGTTTAATGTCTAGCAAGAAAAGGTCGGTTAGGTGGATAATTTCTTTTATTTTTTCGGTTAAGTCAATCATACCGTGAGGTGTCAATTGCCGTATGAATGTGGCATTTTTTTAATTCTTTTAATAAAGAAAGGACAAAATCGGGTTGTAATAAAGGCTCTCCACCAGAAAGTGTTACACCACCATTTGAGGCTGTAAAGTAATTTGAATAGCGTTTCATTTTTTCCACTAATTCTTCTAACAAAATGACGTCTCCAGCATGAAGGTTCCAAGTATCACGATTATGGCAATATTTACAATGTAGGTGACAACCTTGGAAAAATACAACAAAACGAAGCCCGGGGACCATCCACCGTTCCCATGGTTTCAATCGAATGAATTCTTGCCATACATGTTTTATCAAATTGTTCCATAATCATCAATCTCCTTATACTCTATGTAAAACTACAAAAAACTTTCCCCATAGAAAAAGGCCCCTTTATTCAAGGGGGCTGTCGCCTTTAGGCGACTGGGGGTTTTTTCTAAATTCTCTCATGAATGGTTCTATGAATAACATCTAATTGTTGTTCACGTGTTAATTTAGTAAAATGTACAGCATAACCAGAAACACGAATCGTAAGTTGTGGGTATTTTTCTGGGTGTTCCATAGCATCTTCTAGTAAGGTCCTATCAAATACATTCACATTAATGTGATGTCCTTCTTGCATAAAATATCCATCTAACATAGAAACCAAATTACTAACTCTTACATTTTCATCTTTACCAAGAGTGGATGGTGTAATCGAGAAAGTATAAGAAATACCATCTTCTGAATATTCATATGGAAGTTTACTAACAGAGTTCATAACCGCTAGGGCACCATTTGTATCTCTTCCGTGAAGAGGGTTTGCACCAGGTCCAAAAGGCTCTCCTGCTCGTCTTCCGTCTGGCGTATTTCCAGTTGCTTTTCCATAAACAACATTTGAGGTAATCGTTAAAATTGACATCGTTGTTTTACTATTACGATAAGTTTGATATTTTTTCAATTTCTTTAAGAAGGTTTTCACTAAGCTTACTGCAATATCATCTGCCCTATTATCATCGTTTCCGTATTTTGGAAAATCACCTTCTATTTCGTAATCGGTCGCAAGATCTGTTTCATCACGGATGACTTTTACTTTAGCATATTTAATGGCAGATAGCGAATCGGTTACAACAGAAAGCCCAGCAATACCACATGCCATTGTTCTTAAAATTTCTTGGTCATGAAGAGCCATTTCAATTGCTTCATAGGAATATTTATCATGCATAAAATGAATGGCATTTAGAGCCTTAATATAAATTTTAGCAACATAATCCATCATGGTATCAAATTTTGCCATAACATCATCATACTCTAAATATTCAGAACGAACAGGTTCAAATTTTGGTGTGATTTGCATTCCGGATAATTCATCTCTACCACCATTGATGGCATAAAGTAAAGTTTTAGCAAGGTTGCATCTTGCCCCAAAGAATTGCATTTGTTTTCCAATTCTCATAGCCGATACACAACAAGCAATTCCATAATCATCGCCCCAATATTTTCTCATTAAATCATCATTTTCATATTGGATAGAAGAAGTCTTTATGGATAAATCAGCACAAAAATCCTTGAAGGCTTTTGGTAATCGAGTAGACCATAGAACAGTCATATTTGGTTCTGGTGCAGGCCCTAAATTTACTAAAGTATATAGCATACGATACGAATTTTTAGTAACTAAAGTTCTTCCATCAATTCCCATACCACCAATGGATTCGGTTACCCAAACAGGGTCTCCACTAAATAATTCATTATATTCTGGTGTTCGTAAGAAACGAATTAAACGTAGTTTCATAACAAAATGATCCATTAATTCTTGTGCTTGTTCCTCGGTTAAGGTACCATTTTGTAAATCTCGTTCAATATAAATATCTAAAAAAGTAGTAACACGTCCTAAACTCATAGCAGCACCATTTTGGTCTTTTACGGCAGCTAGGTAAGCAAAATAAGTCCATTGAATGGCCTCTTTTGCATTACTTGCAGGTAGAGAAATATCAAAACCATATTTCATAGCCATTTGCTTTAATTGCTCTAAGGCAACAATTTGCTCTGAAATTTCTTCTCGTTCATTGATAATCGTTTCTGTTAAAACATCTACATTTAAGTTGTTTAATTCTTCTTTCTTTTCGGAAATTAAGGCATCTACTCCGTATAAAGCAACACGTCTATAATCCCCAATAATTCTTCCTCTACCATAACCATCTGGAAGACCAGTAATTAAGTGAGAGCTTCTAGCAGCACGAATATCTGGGGTGTAGACACTAAATACACCATCATTATGTGTTTTACGAATCGTATGAAAAATACGACTAACATCAGGGTCAACTTCTTTGCCATAAGCAGCACAGGATTTTTCTACGATTTTAATTCCACCAAAAGGCATAATTGCTCTTTTTAAAGGCTTATCCGTTTGAAGTCCTACAATTTCCTCTAAGTCTTTATCGATATAACCTGCATCATGAGCCGTAATGGTAGAGATGGTCTTGGCATCAATCTCAAGCACACCACCATTTTCTTTTTCCTTTTTATATAACTCTAATACTTCATCCCATAGTTTTTTTGTTTTATCAGTAGGAGCACTTAAAAAGTTAGCATTCCCTTCATACGGTGTGTAATTGGCTTGAATAAAACCTCGTACATCAATTTCTTTTTGCCAGTCTCCATTTTGAAATCCTTCCCACTCTTTAAAATTCATGTTAATTCACAATCCTTTCTTTCAAGGGATAAAACCCTTTGTTTTTTATTTATTATAACCAATATTTATCATAACATAAGCCCAATAGGAAAGCAATAAGAATTTTTACTGTAACCAAATTTTAATAAAATTCATATACTATTTTTTAAGGAGGAATGTAACATGGAACAATTTGTTTTAAATACAATCCTATGGACATTAGCACTTTATGGTTTGGTTGAGATTATCAAAAGTGTAATATACATATGTACCTATACGAAATTAAAATCAGATGGTATTTATATGGTTATTGCGGTAAAAAATCAGGAACAAAAAATAGAAGGCTTTATGCGTTCGATTTTGTTTCGTTTTTTATATGGAAAAGAGGAATGTGTAAAAAATATTATGGTAGCCGATTTAGATTCCAAAGATGAAACCAAACAGATTTTACATAGAATGCAAAAAGAGTATGATATATTGAAAGTGATTGATTGGAAGGAATGTAAGGAAATTATTGAGAATGTAAGGGAAAACTAGAAAAAGTATTTTTGGTAGGATGAAGAAATTTAACTTGAATAGGACTTGCTTTTTTGGTATGGAATATGCTAGAATAAATATGGAAGAGTACAAAGGAAGTGATTACATATGAAAAAAATTAAAAATGCTAGAGATAGAATTACAGATAAGGATGTTCAAAAAGCATATGATAAATATAAAAATTATTTATTAGAATTACAGGTATATGAGGCATATGGCGATAAAGCCAATAAAATAAATATATTCAAATTAGCTAGTTTATATAAAAGAAATGGAATAGACGTTAAAAATAAAAAAGAGTTAGTAGCAAGGTTTGAAACATTTTGTTCTACCATCGAAACAATTAAGCAAAAAAATCCAGATGTGGATTTAAAAAATATTAGAACACAAGAAGGTAGAAATATTGTTAGTGATGTAATTTATGAAACGCGGGAACGATAAAAAGTTTAAACCAGCGGATTTAGAAGCTGTTGCTGTTATTGAAAATTTTGCTTTGTGCGTTGCACTAGGGCAAGTAGATGAGAAAACAAAAGATAGGGAAAGCGTTCTTAAGGAATATGAAATTAGTGAAGAAGAATTTGAACAAGCAGAAAGAGCTTATAGAAAATATGAAAAAACAGGAATGATGGATGTATATGATGGCATGTTTAAAAGAAATCAAGGTGAGGCTCCTAACAAGATTGTTCATTATACTGCTGGAAGTTTAGAGATGAGACCATCAGAAGCACGAAGAGATTTAGGGATTGTACAGGTATTAAAAGGAAATAGTGCAAAAGATAAGTTTGAAGAAAAATCTCTTGTGGTTTATAGTGTTAGCCAAATGGTAATTGATAATATTATGAGAGACCCAGAACTAACGCCAGAAGAGAAAAATATGAAAATATGTGAATTAGAATTAGCAGAATATGAAAGAGTATTAAAAAATGTAGAAGAAGCGAATCGAAAACAAAATACCGATCGTTATAAAATTGCAAGAGAAAATGAGGCAAGAGAGATTGGATAAAATAGAAACGAGATTGCAAGTGAAATTGCAATCTCGTTTTTTGCCTTATGAACGCACAAAGCAAAGTTTTCCCCAGAGAACGAGATAATATTCATCCTTTGGGGGGGTGGATAAAAACTCTGAACTGGCAATTTGACGACGTGTTTTCAACTTGGAATTAACAAGCTGATACGTTTCTAATAGCTTGGTTTCATCGAACTGATAGCCAGCTTCGCTAGTCATCAATAAGACGGCAAACAAAGTTAAGAATTCTAATGCCAGTTTGGGAGTTTTAAGCTCCAAAGTTTTGTTAGCCTTAATGGCTTCCTCGAACTCTAATGCCTTTGGGCCAAAAAACTTTGTGTCGGTTAATTTGTCTTGTACATCCCGACCAGTCATGATGTTGTCCCTCCTTTATTATTAATCCACTTTAATCATACCATATTTACCATATTATGTCAAATAAAATAAAAGCGAACAAAGTTAGAAAACTTAAAAGAAAAAAGCATTGTAAAACACAAAAAAATCTAGTATAATAGTACTAGATTTTTTTGTGGAGGAAATATGGAGACAAAAGAAAATAAGAATACCAAAAGTAGAGTTTTGTATTTTGCAATTGTGATTATTTTAATTTTTGTAGCAATTAGTTTGTATCAAAGATTTGAAGAAAAGAATTTTAATGATTTTGTTAGAAGTGAGTATCAATTATATACGTCTGAATTTAAACGAGATAAAGAGGTTAAATATTCTAAACAGGATAGTTACCGAATTAAATCACCTACTGAAAATGACGCTATGTTTTATAAAGAAATTACAGTAATACCCAATACACCATATAAAGTAACATGTATGGTAAAAACGGAAAATATAAAAACTGGAAAAGAAGTTTCGATTGGTGGAGCACATATTTGTATTGCAGATACAGTAGAAAAATCCAAAAGCATTACAGGGACAAATGATTGGCAAAAACTAGAATTTATTTTTAATTCTAAAAATCGAACCAGTGTAAAAATAGGATTCCGTTTAGGCGGATATGACGATAATTGTACAGGAACCGCATGGTTTTCCGATTTTACCATTGAAGCCGGTTATCAATCACAAGATACAACTTGGAATTTTGCCTGTTTTATATTTACCAATACCGATGTCATAATTGACAAAAATGGGGTTCAAAATGAAATTAAACTTACGATGAGTAGTACCGATGTTGCAGATATGAGACAAAATATGTCACGCTTTCAAACTTCATGTGAGGAACTTTCAAAAGGAAAAATGAAAGTGGATTATGATGTAATTACCATACAAGAACCGATTACTTCACTTTCTTATGACAATGAAAATGGCTATTTTGCAGGACCAGAAAATGTAGAAAAATTAATAGCACCCTATTTGGAAGAAAAAAATTATGACCATATTTTTATATGCTTACGCTTAGGAGATAATGCACATCAAAAAGATATTCCAGTTTATGACTGGATTGGGCTAGGAGGAATGGATTATCTAGGAATTGGATTTTCAAATATTCGCTTGCCAAATGAAGAAAAAAATTATACTTATAAATATGATGCAAGAGTAAATACCTTTCCAGAAGAAGTATTTATTCACGAGTTTTTGCATTCTTTAGAAAGAATTGCAAAAGAAAACGGGCTAGAAAGACCAGAATTGCATGATTATGCAAAATTTAGTTATAAAGAAGACCGTTTAGAAGGATTAAAAGAGTGGTATCGAGATTATATGAATGCGAATATCAAAACAACATCTGGTTATGTAGGATTAGATAGTAGAGTATATTCTATGAAACCAAACCATGAAGATGACTTTACCTATTCTTACCAAATCAATGAATTTAAAGAACCAGCTAACATCATAGAAAAAATAAGACAAGTTATCAGTAAAGCATTTGAAAATGCTAGTGTTATCATAGAGAAAAAAGAAGAAAATACAATGTAAAAAATGGAAACATCAAAATAATGTCAAAAAAGAACTAAGAGATAAAAATAGTAAAAGAATGAGAAAAAAGTATAAAAAGAACATAGAATAGGAAGGAAAAATGCAGCATGAAAGTTTCTGAATTTGATTATGAATTACCAGAAGAACTAATTGCACAACACCCAAGTGAAAAAAGAGATTTATCTAGGCTTATGGTGTTAGATAAAAAAGCACATACAATCGAACACAAAGTATTTAAAGATATATTGGACTATTTAGAGCCAGGTGATTGCTTGGTACGAAATAATACAAAAGTAATACCAGCACGTTTATATGGCAAAAAAGAAACAGGAGCCAATGTGGAATTTTTATTATTAAATCGAATCGAAGGCGACATTTGGGAAAGCATTGTAAGACCAGGAAATAAGCTACATGTTGGTGCAAAAGTGATTTTTGGAGATGGATTATTACAAGCAGAAGTGTTAGAAACAATGCCAGGACGGAACAAGAAAAGTAGAATTTCACTATGAAGGGATTTTTAACGAAATTTTGGATACCATAGGACTTATGCCGCTTCCGCCATACATTCATGAAACCTTAAAGGAAAAAGAGAGATATCAAACCGTATATGCCAAATACGAAGGTTCAGCAGCAGCACCAACAGCAGGATTACATTTTACCGATGAATTATTAGAACAGATAAAACAAAAAGGAATTCAAATAGCAAATGTTACCCTACATGTAGGAATTGGAACCTTCCGACCGGTAAAAGAAGAAACCATAGAAGAACACAAAATGCATACAGAACATTTTTATATAAAACAGGAAGATGTAGATAAAATCAATAAAACCAAACAAAGTGGAGGAAGAATTATTGCAGTAGGAACCACATCATGTAGAGTACTAGAAACCATAGCCGATGAAAATGGAATGGTAAAAGAAACCGAAGGAGATACTAACATTTTTATCTACCCAGGTTATCCGTTTAAATGCCTAGATGCCCTAATTACCAACTTCCATTTACCACAATCTACACTACTAATGCTAGTTTCTGCCTTAGCAGGAAAAGATGATATTATGCAGGCTTATGAAGAAGCAGTAAAAGAGAAATATCGTTTCTTTAGTTTTGGTGATGCGATGTTTATTAAATAAATGGAAAAAAACAAGAAGAATAAGGAATATAGCAGAAAGGAGTCAACATGAAATCAGCAATCACGTATGAATTATTACATGAATGTAAACAAAGTGGTGCAAGAAGAGGAATTATTCACACACCACATGGTAACATACAAACCCCAATTTTTATGCCAGTAGGAACACAGGCAACCGTAAAAAGTATGACACCAGAAGAATTAAAAGAAGAAGTAAAAGCACAAATTATTTTATCCAATACCTATCATTTATACTTACGCCCAGGAAGTAAGTTAATAAGAGAGGCAGGAGGCTTACACAAGTTTATGAATTGGGATAGACCAATTTTAACAGATAGTGGAGGATTTCAAGTATTTAGCTTAGGACCTTTAAGAACCATTACAGAAGAAGCTGTTACGTTTAAATCCCATTTAGATGGCAGTGAACACTTTTTATCACCAGAAAAAGTAATGGAAATTGAAAACGATTTAGGGTCTGATATTATGATGGCATTTGACGAATGTTGCCCTTATCCATCTACATATGAATATACAAAAAATTCCATGGAACGAACGACAAGATGGGCAATTCGTTGTAAAGAAGCCCATAAAAATACGGACAAGCAGGGATTGTTTGGAATTATACAAGGTGGGTTTTATAAGGATTTAAGAAAGCAAAGTGTAAAAGATTTAGTAAAATTAGACTTTCCTGGGTATGCTATTGGTGGAATTAGTGTAGGAGAGCCAAAAGAAGAATTTTTAGACATTTTACAATACACGACACCACTCTTACCAAAAGATAAACCAAGATACCTAATGGGAGTAGGAACACCAGATTATCTAATCGAAGCAGCACTTGCAGGAATTGATATGTGTGACTGTGTGCTACCAACAAGAATTGCAAGAAATGGAACAGCCATGACATGGAACGGAAAAGTAGTAGTACGAAATGCAACCTATGAAAGGGACTGGGGACCATTAGACAAAGAGTGTGATTGCTATACTTGCAAAAATTATACAAGAGCTTATATTAGGCACCTAGTTAAGACAAATGAGATATTAGGAATTCGATTATTATCAATTCATAATCTTAGGTTCTTGACGAGTTTGATGGAAAGAGTTAGAATAGAAATTGAGAATGACAATTTATTATCATTCCGAGATGAATTTTATAAAAAATATGGGTATACCAAAGAATAGGAGGTATTGTATGCAAATTAGTGGAGGAAAATTGAATACCAAAACCGAGGAGGCACAAGAAAAAAATAAAAAAATATCAAAAGTAATATTAATTTGTATTGTACTAGTGATAATTGCAATCATTGCAATTATGTATACGATTGTGTATATACAAAAAAATACATTTCGAGTATATATTGATGGCAAAAATATAAATCTACCAGAGGAAACCATTATTTTTGATGATGTAACAGGAAAAATTCATGTAGATATTATGGGGATTGCAAGCTATTTAGGATATGATTCGCATAAAGGAGAGTTTAAACTGTATACAGAAGATGAAAATAAATGCTGGGTAGAATGTGAAAATGAAACAGCATCTTTCTTTCTAAATTCAAATAAAATATCGAAAGTAGTTCCAAACCAAAGAGAAGATTATGAAGATTATACCATTTCGGATACAATTATTCGTAGAAATAATAGGCTATATTGTACACCAGAAGGAATTTGCATAGGGTTTAATGTGACATTTGACTATAATGAAGAAGGAAAAAATATTCAAATTTATACTCTTCCATACCTTGCCAAAAGTTATACAGAGCAATTTAAAAAGCTAGGTTATCGAGATGGAATTGATGACGATTTTAACAACCAAAAAGCAATTTTATATGACTTATTTGTTGTAAGAAAAGACAATAATTTATATGGGGTGGTAAATAGCCAAAATCAAGAAATAATTGGCTCTAGATATAGCAAAATGGTATTTAATGAAAATGCAAAAGAATTCTATGTGACTAGTACTACTAATAAAAAAGGAATTGTAACCGAAAAAGGAGAAACCAAAATCAATCTATTATATGATGACATTAATATGATTGATAAAAATAACGGATTATATGTTGTAAGAAACAATGGAAAATATGGGGTACTTGGCAATACAGGAAATATTGTAATTTACTTAGAATATGACCAAATTGGAGTAGATGTTTCAAGTTTCCAAAACAATGGTATTAATAACAAATATGTTTTGTTTGAAAATGCAATTCCAGTATGCCAAAATAAAAAATGGGGTATGTTTGATGTAAAAGGAAACCTAATTCTACCACTAGAATATGATACCATCGGATATTCCTCGGGAGCAACAGGAAATTTAAGTGGAAAAGTAGTGAATAATCTACTAATAATTCCAAGCTATAAAGCGATTGTATTTGGTAAAGATGTTACAATACAAGAAGGAAATAGTACAAAGAAAGTAAAACGCTATGGTATTTATGACAATAGAGGAAATGAGTTAGTTGTAATGGCACTTGATAATGCTTACTTTGTGGTAAATTCTGGAGTGAATACCTATTATATGGAACATAACGGAAAAACATATAATATAGAAGAATATTTAGAAAGACATCCATTACAAATTAATACGACAAGCAATGAGAGCGAACAAAATAGAAATACGAATACAACAGCTACAACTAATAATGTAATGTCAAATGTAGTAATAGATACCAAAAATTCGCAAAGCAATACAGCAACATCAACTAATAGTATCAATATATTAGCACAATGAAAAAATTCTTTAAGGGAAAAATTAAATAGGGATAAGATAGTGAAAGATGAAGTTTGTTGAGAAAAATTAAGCTTTGAATATTGTATAATTAAATGCACGTTGTAGACATAAAATTATAGACACATAA
>CAOKNG010000003.1 GCA_948470025.1 uncultured Clostridium sp.
GTATGCGTAGAGGTGAGGTTTTAGGCTTAACTTGGGATAATGTAGACTTAGAACATTCTACCATAAAAGTAGTACAAGCAATTTATCCAACAAAAAACGGATTGGTAGTTTTACCACCTAAAACCAATACTAGCAATAGAAAAATCAGCTTGCCACCAACGCTTGTTTCAATTTTAAAGGATTACAAAAATAAATGCAGAAATGATAATAACTATGTATGTACCTTAGAAGATGGAAGTCTAATAAGTCCTAGCAGTTTAAACCATAAATTCAAACAGATATTACAAGATAACAATTTACCAAGCATAAGATTTCATGATTTAAGACATTCGCATGCGTCTTTATTATTAAGTCAAGGGGTACAAGCAAAAGTTATTTCGGAAAGATTAGGACATAGTAATATCAACATTACAATGGATTTATATTCACATATTTATGAGGCAACCAATATTGAAGTAGCAAATAACTTTGACGTATTCTTAAAAACAAGTTAGCAAATGGTTAGCAGATTAGAAAAAATGTACAAAAAAATGAGAGAGTGGAAATCGTGAAATCTCTACTCTCCCATGGTGCAGATGGCCGGAATCGAACCGGCACGGTTTATTCAACCGCAGGATTTTAAGTCCTGTGCGTCTACCAGTTCCGCCACATCTGCATCTAAAAACTAATGAACTGGTTTTATTTAGAACAAAAATAATTATAATATGTAAGATAGAGTATTGTCAATACTTTTTTTGTATTTTGTGAAAATTTGTGAAAAACTTTACGAAAAATAAAACTTGTGATAAGATTAATATAGAAGAAGAATAAGTTATTGCCATTAAAAAGGAGAAAAGAAGTAGGATGGTTAATGTAGTAATTGGGGTAATTGTAAAAGAAGAAAAAGTATTATTGGTAAAACGAGAAAGAGGGGATTTCATAGGACTTTTTGCTCTTCCTGGGGGAAAGGTGGAAGAGAGTGAACATATAGATGAGGCAATTTGTAGAGAAGTAAAAGAAGAATTAGGACTCAAGTTAACATTTGCAAAATTATTAGGAACAGCAACAGAAGTTATGCATGATAAAGAAGAAACAACGATGTTGTATTGTTGTGAAATGAAAATGAATATTAAACAAAATATAACAAATCCAGAATTTCAGTATAAATGGTTTTCGAAGGAAGAATTAATCCATTCAAAAGAAATAGTCGAAAGCGATAAAGTGATGGTTCAAAAATTTTTTTATGAAAGAAAAGAAAATTATTTAAAATTAGATTGTGACAAAAATGAGGAAGGACAGTATTATTGGAGATAGATATTGAATAGAAATAATCGATACTTTTTCTTTATCGATTATTTTTTGTGCTTCTTTTACAGATTTAACAATCTATTTTCACAAAAAAGACATATTGGAACGATAAAATAACAAGCAGGAAAGGAGGAATAGAACAACAAAAAGTAAGATGAAAAAAGAGTGAAAATAGGATAATAGAGATAAAAGATGTTAGGAGGAAACTAATATAAACAAATAAAAATGGTGAAATACCCGCAAAAAAAGAAAATAGAAGCCCGTCAAAAGTCAAATTTTGGCGGGTTTTGTCGATGAAAAAATCTTTACAAATGATGAAAAATGAGGTAAAATGATATTGTTAATTCATAAAAATTAAGTTCGAACTAATTTAAAGGAATTTTTTCTAAAAGATTAAAATCTAAATTTGAATTTCCAAAAAGAAAATGAAGTAGGAGTGAGTGATTAAAATGAAAGAACATACAAGATTGTGTGTCAGTTTGCTGACTTTATTTGTCACGCTTGTTATTTTTGTTCAAACCAATGTATTAACGATTATGATATTTACCCTAAAAGGGGAAACAAAACAAGTGATACAAGTAGCAAAAGAAACCGAAGAGGAAGTAGTTCAAGAAAAAATGAAATGGCAATTAAACATTCCCAAAATTAGTGTATCTGGAACCATTGTAGAAGGAACCGATGAGGAAACAATTAATAAACAGATAGGACATTTTACCAATACCCCATGCGTAGAAGGAAATATAGGACTGGTTGCAGGGTGTGATGGTTATGAAGAAAATTATTTTGCAAAACTAGAAAACTTAGAACTGGGAGATGTTATTTTATATCAATATGGAGAGGAAAAAAAGCAATATCAAGTAACACGGAAATAAAATAATTGAACAAACCGATTGGTCTGATTTAAGTACCTCCAAAGAAAATAAATTAACACTCATTACTGGTGTGATAAATGAGCCAGAAAAAAGAAGATGTGTACAAGCACAAGAAATTATATAGGAGGAAAGAAAGAATGAAAAAAATAATAAGATTAGGAGCAATCATTTTTTGCATAGTAATTGTTATATTCAATACAAATGTACAAGCATATACAGTCGATACAGAGGCAAGAGCAAGTATTGTCTTTGACCAAAAACTACCATACCATTATGAAGCAGAAGAAAAGGGGAATTATAAAATATTAAGTTATAAAAATGGAACAATATTGTATTTCTTAGAAAGAAATCAAACAAGTGTAATGACTCGTTTTACCAATGTAGAAAAACAAAAAGATGATGTATTAGAAAGAATTTTAGAAAATGGATATCCGACGAAAACACAACAAGAATTAGGTGTTGTAACCCAAAATGAAGCACATTTTGCAACCCAAGAGGCAATCTATGCCTATCTAGAGCATAAGGACATGAATCGATATATTGCCGAAAATGAGGAGGGACAAAGAATTATTAATTGTGCAGCAAATATTTTAGAAAAAGCAAAAAAAGAAGAGGTAATAATAAAAGAGATTGATGAAGATTGGAAACCAGATGAAACAGATGGAAATAAAAGATATAAACAATATAGTATTACATTATCGCCTAAAATTAATGAGGTAAAGATTATAGTAGAAAATGGGGAAAATGTAATAATAACCAATGACCAAAATCAACCTATTACAACCGCAAGAAATGGTGACATTATTAAAATGATTGTTCCAAAGGGAATGAATCAACAATTTCAGGTAAAACTATTATATGAAAAACAAGGAAATGGGATTTATAAAATTTACAATACGGCAAATACAAACCTTCAATACCTGTTATCTGTGGATGAAAATGTAACAAAAGAAAAAGAAATGGATATCAATTTTCAAAATTTAGCATCTGTTACGATTTGTAATCATACTTATGAAGGAAAAGGACCAATTGAAGGAAGCAAATTTTCGATTCTAAATTATTCCAATGTTCCAATAAAAGAAGATTTAGTAACAGATGAGAATGGAAGAATACATACTTTTTTAGAACAAGGGAAATATTATTTAAAACAAACAACGGTAAAAGAAGGGTATTCATTAGCAGAAGAATTAATTGGTTTTGAAATTAAGAAATTAGAAGATGTAACCTTAACAGTATCAAATGCAAAACAGACCACAGAAGAAATCAAAAGTGAAACAACACGGAATCAATATTGTACAAGAAAACAAAAAAATAATAGAAACGGATGTAGATAATATAACCAATATTCATCAAACGAATATTGATAAAGAAGTTACCAAACAAACGAATGAGACGAATTTAGAAGAAAAAAATGAATTTATTAATACGATTTATGAAAAAAACATAAACTATGCTACTCGTAATAATATATATGAAAATAAAATTTGGAAAGAAACCATAACCAATTCAATACTTCCAGGAAGAAACCAAACAACATACTTATCAAAAGAAGAATACCAAGCTTATATAAACCGTATGAAAACGGCAAAAATAGATGTGCCAATTTTACCAATAGCACTAAAAGATTAATATATTACGAAATACCTTCATCGCCCCTTCAAAAATCCTAAAAAAGAATTGACAGACAAAAGAGGTAAAGTATATAATAATCACAGGCAAACACAGAAGGAAAGGAAAAAAGAATATGTCACAAGTAGTGGTCTTAATTATTTTGATTTTAATCAATGGATTTTTTGCAGCAAGCGAAATTGCCTTTATTTCACTAAATGATGTAAAGATTTCAAAACAAGCAAAAGAAGGAAACAAAAAGGCAAAGCAAATTTTAAAAATGCTAGAAAATCCAAGCAGGTTTTTAGCAACCATTCAAATTGGAATTACTCTTGCAGGTTTTTTATCAAGTGCCTTTGCATCAGATGCTTTTGCTAGTCGCCTAGCACCTATTTTAAACCAGTGGATGCCAAGCATTAGTATTGGAGTATGGCAAAGTATATCCATTATTGTGATTACGATTATTTTATCCTTCTTTACCTTAGTATTCGGAGAATTAGTGCCAAAACGTTTAGCAATGAAACATTATGAAAAAGTTGCTTATGCTACGATTGGTGTTATTCGTACAATTTACGTTGTTACAGTACCATTTGTAAAATTATTAACAGCCTCTACCAATCTCATTTCAAAAATATTTGGAGTATCCGAAAAAGACGAAGAAATTGTAACAGAAGAACAAATTAAAATGATGGTAGATGAAGGAGAAGAAAAAGGCTCTATTGATGAAGAAGAAAAAAATCTAATTAATAATGTATTTGAATTTGATGATATTACGGTATCAGAAATTATGACACATAGAACCGACATTTATGCTATCGATATGAACCGTGATGTAAACGAGTTAATTGAAGAATTAGATGAATACAAGTATAGTAGAGTCCCTGTTTATGATGAAACCATTGATGAAATAAAAGGAATTTTATATTTAAAAGATTTACTAAAATATGTAAAAGGAAAAAGAAATGTAAAAATAAAAACAATGATGCGTCCAGCGTATTTTGTTGCACAATCTAAGCCGATTAACGAAGTATTTCGCGAGTTACAAAAAAAGAATAGTCAAATTGCTATTGTATTAGATGAATATGGAGGAACCGCAGGGCTTATAACAATGGAGGATATCTTAGAAGAATTAGTAGGAGATATTTTTGATGAATATGATGATATTGAACAAGAATATGAAAAGATAGATGAAAACACCTATTATATTAGTGGCAATGTTACGATTAATGATGTAAAGAAAATTTTAAATGTACCAATACCAGATGGGGATTATGAAACGTTATCTCGGATATTTACAAGATATTTTAGGAAGAATACCAGAAGATGAAGAAAAACCAGTCATTGAAACAAAGGATGTTACTTATAAAATAGAAGAATATGAAGATAAAAGAATTTTGAAAGTAAAAGCTTGTAAAAACAATAATATAGAAAATGCCAAGGAGGAAAAAGAGGAGTAACGAAAAAGTAATAATTTTCATAAAGTTTTGTGCCTCGAAGAAAGGAAAGGAGCAAATGATGGAGCAAAAAAAAGTAGTAATTAGTGTGTTTATCGTGTTTATAATAGTAGCCATTTTTCTAGGGTTCTATTTTTACCACGATTACCAAAATAAGCAATATGAAGTAGAAAAAGTAACAAGTTTTCAGTATTATGCAATTTATGAAAATGGAAAAATGGGAGTTATCGATTTAAAAGGCAATGTTTTAATAGAGCCTAAGTACGATAATATAAAAATACCAAATCCAGAGAAAGCCATTTTTATTTGTCAAGATGGAGATAAGATAGTTGTACAAAACGACAAAAAAGAAACCTTATTTCAAGAATATGAAGAAGTAACACCAATTGATATTAAAGGAATTGCAACGAATATTCCTTATGAAAAAAGAGTGTTACGATATAAGCAAGATGGAAAATATGGATTAATTAATTATGAGGGAAAAATTGTAACAAAAGCAATTTACGAGGAAATAGAAGGGTTAGAGAATAAAGAAAGTGAATTGTTAGTAAAAAAAGATGGAAAATATGGCGTCATTAACCAAAAAGGAGTAAGCCTTTTAAAGATAGAGTATGATAGCATTGTTGGGGATGGTTATTACGACGAACAACAAGGGTATGCGTTATCTGGATATATTGTATCATTAAAAACACAAGAAGGATATCGCTATGGTTATATAAGTGCAAAACGTGAGAAAATACTAGAAGTAAATTATAATTCCATATCTCGTGTAACAGGAGTGGAGTCAGATAAAGAGGTTTATTTAATTGCAACAAAAAATGGACAAACTGGAGTTGTAAAAAATGGAAAAGTAATGATTCATTATACGTATCAAACATTGGAATACGATGATTACAACAATCTCTTTATGATTGAAAGAAACGCAAAATATGGTGTAATCGATATGACTGGAAAAGAAATTTTGCCAGTTGAATATGATGAGATTGAATCAAAAGGTATTTATTTGCAAGCCATGAAAGAAGAAACGGCTACGTATTTTGATATCGAA
This sequence comes from uncultured Clostridium sp., assembly GCA_948470025.1. GTDB lineage: Bacteria > Bacillota > Clostridia > TANB77 > CAG-508 > RGIG8482. Next base: position 6,270 of record CAOKNG010000003.1, read on the forward strand.
GGAAACCGACTTGAAAATAATGAATATGAATCGGTTTTTAAAACAGACAATGAAAACTATTTAATTACGATTGATGTAGAAGGACAATATGGAGTAATAAATGCAAAAAAAGAAGTAATCATACAAAATACGTATCAATATTTAGAATATTTATATGATGATTATTTTATTGCTTCTAACGAAAGCTATTTAGGAGTGATTAATACATTAGGAAAAACAAAAGTAGAGTTTCAGTATGATGTATTACAAAAAATAGAGGATACAAAAGTATTAGAAGCAAAGAAATTACAAGACAATACAACAGATTTATATTCGAGCAAACTAGAAAAAATTTGTACAAAAGAAAATGCTTCTGTATACGCATATGAAAATGATATTGAAATTTCTTCAAAAGGAGAAGTCGAGTATTTTGATGTAGAAGGAAATTCATTAAAAGAAAACCAAACTCAAAATCATCAACATCCAGAAACCATAGGAGAATACCATAGAGTCTATTATGGCTACGGCGAAAGTTATTACACAAAAGAAACAGAAGAAGAATAAAAATGTGAAAATATGCCAGTAGGGGTTGCATATCATGCAACCCTTTGTAAAAAGGAGAGAAACAGAACATGTACCAAGAATTTGGAATCAAACAAAACATATTAGACCTAGCAAATGAGGTAGAAAAGGAAATCAAACCTATTTTTGAGAACATCAATCAAATCTGCGAACAAAACAGTCTAAAAGTACTACAAGCCTTTCGAAAAAACAACATATCAGATATGCATTTTAACAGTACAACAGGTTATGGCTATGGAGATGTTGGAAGAGAAGCTATAGAAGCAATTTTTGCCGAAGTACTAGGTGCTGAAGATAGCCTAGTACGTGGGCAATTCATTTCTGGAACCCATGCACTAACTGTGGCTTTATTTGCTTTTTTAAGACCAGGAGATACCATGCTTAGTATTTCTGGAAAACCATATGATACCTTAGATTCAGTAATTGGGTTAGAAGAAAATGCAAGTTCTTTAAAATCCTTTGGTATTCACTACGAGCAAATTGATTTAAAAAATGATGAGTTTGATGAAGAGAAAATTATAACAAGAGTAAAACAAGGAGGCATCAAACTAATTGAAATACAACGTTCTAGAGGATATAGCCTAAGAAGCAGTATCACATTAGAAAAATTAGAAGCGATTATCCAAAAAATCAAACAAATTAATTCAGATATTATTATCATGATAGACAATTGCTACTGTGAATTTGTAGGAACCAAAGAACCTTTGCAAGTAGGAGCAGACGTCATTGTTGGTTCTCTAATCAAAAACCTAGGAGGTGGAATTGCTCCAAATGGAGCCTATATTGCCGGTAGAAAAGACTTGGTAGAACTAGCAGCCCAACGTCTAACCTCACCAGGACTAGGAAAAGAAGTAGGTCCAACCTTAGGAATCAACAAATCTATTTTACAAGGACTATTCTTTGCTCCAAGTGTTGTAGCAAGTAGCTTAAAAACAGCCGTATTCGCAAGCCGAATGCTAGAAAAATTAGGCTATCATCCATCCCCAAAATACAATGAACCAAGAGCCGATATTGTACAAACCATTGCATTTGGCAACAAAGAAGACCTAATAAAATACTGCCAAGGAATTCAAATGGGTTCCCCAGTAGATTCAAATTCCATTCCAGAACCATGGGATATGCCAGGCTATACCGACCAAGTTATTATGGCAGCAGGAGCCTTCACACAAGGTTCTTCCATTGAACTATCTTGCGATGCCCCCATTCGCCCACCATATGTAGCCTTCATGCAAGGAGGGCTAACATACGAATACGGCAAATTAGGAGTACTAAAAGCAATTAGTAATATGGGAGAATAATATGAAAGTAGTTGTCATTGGAGGAGGACCAGCACGGAATGCTATGTGCAATTTGTGCTAGTAAAGAAGGAAACAATGTTGTTATTTTAGAAAAAATGGAAAAGTGTGGTAAGAAGTTGTTAATTACAGGAAAAGGAAGATGTAATATTACAAGTAGCTTACCTATAGAAGAATTTATTGCAAATGTTCCGGGAAATGGAAGATTTTTATATAGTGCATTTTCGAATTTTACAAATGAGGATATTGTAAACTTATTAAAAAAACATGGTGTGAAAGTAAAAAAGGAGAGAGGAAACCGTATCTTTCCAGAATCAGACCATTCTTTGGACGTGTTAAATGCACTTATGGAAGAATTAGAAGAACGTAAAGTAATTGTCAAAACACATACCAAAGTTACAGATATTTTAGTAGAAAATGGAAAAGTAGTAGCAGTAGAATATCAAGAAAATAACGAGAAAGTTAGTACAATCAAAGCAGATAAAGTAATTTTAGCAACTGGTGGAAAAAGTTATTCCAAAACTGGTTCTACTGGAGATGGTTATGAAATAGCAAGGAAACTAGGACATCATATTACGAAAATTCAACCTTCATTGGTATCACTTCTTTGTAAAGAACAAAAATTATGTGCAAGCTTAGAAGGACTTAGTTTAAGAAATGTCAAAATAAATATCAAAAACCAAGAAAACAAAAAAGTCATTTACGAAGATTTTGGAGAAATGGTATTTACGAAAAAAGGCGTTTCTGGACCAATCATTTTAAGTGGTTCTGCTCATTTATTACGCACAAAAAATTTAGAAAACTTATTAAAGACGAATAAAATTATTTTGCAAATTGATTTAAAACCAGCACTATTAGAAGAGGTGCTAGATAAAAGAATTCAAAAAGATTTTCATGAAAATAAAAATAAGCAATTTAAAAATAGCCTAGACGAATTATTGCCAAAAAAGATGATAGAACCAATTATTTCTTTATCGAATATTCCAAGCCAGAAAAGAGTAAACGAAATTACCAAACTAGAAAGGCAAAATTTAGTCCAATTATTAAAAAAATTTACATTAACCATAACCGATTTTGGAAACATCGAAGAAGCAATCATTACCAAAGGAGGCATTGATATAAAAGAAATTAGTTCCTCCACCATGGAATCCAAAATTATAAAAGGACTATATTTCGCAGGAGAAATCATCGATGTTGATGCCTACACAGGCGGATTTAATTTGCAAATTGCCTATTCAACAGGGTACACGGCGGGTAAAAATTGAGTAAGAACCCCCAGTCAGCTAACGCTGACAGCCCCCTTGAATAAAGGGGCCTCTTTTTCTACAAATGACAACGCTGTGCCTTATCCAAAGAAATACGAAAAAAGGAGAAATACATGTTTTATACAATTGAAAATCAGATAACCACTGAATTAATCGAAAAAAAATCAAAATTTATAGCAGACCTTATTCCTGTGCAAAACCAAGAAGAGGCGGAAGAAAAAATAAAAGAAATCAAAAAGAAATACTATGATGCAAAGCATCATTGTTTTTCTTATATTACATTTGATAAAGAAGGAAAAAAGGTAGAAAGATGTAGTGATGATGGAGAACCATCACGGAACAGCAGGTGCACCAATGTTAGAAATTTTAAGAGGAAAATCCCTATGTCAAGTACTAATTGTGGTAACGAGATATTTTGGTGGTATTCTATTAGGGACAGGAGGGCTTGTAAGAGCTTATGCAGGAGCAACTAAAAAAGCACTAGAAGAAGCAAAATTTGTAGAAAAGCAGATAGGCAAAGAAGTACAAATTAGTTTTACATACAGTGAAGCGGAAAATTTCAAATATTATTGTAGAAAAAACCAAATAAACGTGATAAAAGAAGAATATTCCGATGATGTTAATTTTTTGGTAGAATTAACCAATGAAAAGTTAAAAAAAATGCAAAATGAAATCGACAATAGAAAATTAAAAGCGACAAGAATCGACAAAATAACAGAAAAATATATATAAAACAACATTACAGTACCAAAGGATTTAAAAGAAATTTGAAAAAATTTCCAGAAACATATTGCATTTCATTTTAATAAATAATATAATTCAAATTGTAAATTTTTTACAATTTTTAAAATATTAGGAGGAATTAAAGTGAAAGAAAAAATTACCGTATTAATAGCAGATGATAATAGTGAATTTGCTAACAATTTGGCAGGATATGTTGAACGAGAAGAAGAGATGGAAGTAATTGGAATGGCACGTGATGGAAACGAAGCCTATGACATGATTTGTGGAACACAACCAGACATTGTACTATTAGATGTTATTATGCCACATTTAGATGGAATTGGTGTACTAGAAAAAATCAAAAACACAGATTTAAGAAAACCACCTCTTTGCATTATGTTATCAGCAGTAGGACAAGATAAAATTACACAAAGAGCAATTGATTTAGGAGCAGAATACTATGTGGTAAAACCATTTGATATTAAACTTTTATTAAAAAGAATTAAAGACCTAAAAAATTATCAACCAGCACAATTTAAAAATGTAACCATGTTATCAAGAGAAATAAAAGTACCATATATTGACATACCAGAAGAATCCAAAAAGAGCGAAGAAAACCTAGAAGCATTAGTAACCAATGTTATTCACGAAGTAGGAGTTCCAGCCCACATAAAAGGATACCAATACCTAAGAGAAGCCATCATATTAGTTGTAAACGATATTGATGTCATTAACCAAATCACCAAGCAACTGTATCCAGAAATAGCGGAAAAATTCCACACTACCCCATCAAGAGTAGAAAGAGCAATCCGCCATGCCATCGAAGTAGCATGGGGAAGAGGCCAACAAGAAGCAGTAGAAAGCATCTTCGGCTACACCGTATCAGCAGCCAAAGGAAAGCCAACGAATAGTGAGTTTATTGCAATGATAGCAGATAAACTAAGATTAGAATTAAAGAGCGCATAAGAAATTATAAAAGACCTTTTTGAACAATATTCAAAAAAGGTCTTTTTGTGACAAAATTCGACTATTGGAGAGAAATATTTTTATAAGATTACAAAAAACTTGTTCTTTTCATATAGACTTATAGTAAAGAATGATATATACTAAAAAAGCCTTCCCAAATATGGAAAGGAGGTGCATAGGATAACTAGTTACGACTTTATCAATAGCTAACTATAATATAACATATACTATAAAATGTGTCAAACAAAATTTTTAAGAAAAAATTAATAGTATTTCTATTCTGCAAGTGATATAATGCATGCTATATGAGGAGAGAAAAGATGGAAGAAGAAATAAAGAAAATACGATATAATCCAGATTGCAACATTGGTTTAACGAGCAAACAAATTGAAGAGAGAATTAAGAATAATTTTGTGAATCGTGATATGACCCAGAAGACGAAAAGCATGAAGGCAATTATTTGTAGTAACTTTTTTACAATTTTTAATTTAATGAATGTATTATTGGGAATAGCTATTTTTAGTGTGAAATCGTATAAAAATATGCTATTTTTATGGCTTGTTATTATTAATACAGCAATTAGTACCTTACAAGAAATTCATTCCAAACGTACGATTGATAAATTATCGCTTATTTCAGAAAGTAAAGTTCATGTACGAAGAAATGGGCAAGACAAAACGATTGGAATCAATGAAGTGGTGTTAGATGATATTGTTTTATTCCAAGCAGGAAATCAAATTGTGAATGACTGTATAATAGAAGAGGGAGAAGTAGAAGTAAATGAATCTTATATTACAGGCGAATCAGATGCAAGATTTAAGAAAAAAGGCGATATGTTATTGTCGGGTAGTTATATTATTAGTGGTAGATGTATTCGGAAAAGTAGAACATATTGGAGATGAAAATTATACTTATAAAATTTCCAAAGAAGCAAAATGCATGAAAAAAATCAATTCTGAAATTATGAATTCCTTAAATAAAATCATAAAAACCGTATCCATTGCCATTATTCCCATAGGAGCGTTATTGTTCTTTAATCAATTAGGATTAGAAGGAAATACCATAAGAAATGCAGTGGTAAATACCGTTGCCGCCATTATTGGAATGATACCAGAAGGATTAGTATTACTAACAAGTACGGTTTTAGCTGTTAGTGTGATACGATTATCTAAAAACAAAGTATTGGTACAAGAATTATATTGTATTGAAACGTTAGCAAGAGTAGATGTACTATGCTTCGATAAAACAGGAACCATTACAGAAGGGAAAATGGAGGTAACCGATTATATTGCAAGAGAGAAGAAAGAAGAAATGGCAAATATTTTATCACTACTTGGTAAATATTCTAAGGATAATAATGGAACCATCGAAGCAATTAGACAGACCTTTTCGAAGCCAGTAGAAGGAAAAGTAGTAAAAGAAATTCCATTTACTTCAGATAAAAAATGGTCAGGAATATCCTTTGAAAATGGCGAAAGTTATATTATAGGTGCACCAGAATATGTGTTACGAGATAAGTATAATCAATATAAAGAAGAAATTGAAAAACAAATTGAAGATTACCGAGTGGTGGTATTGGCACGCTCTAAAGAAATCTTAAAAAAAGAGGAGTTACCAAAAGATATTGAATATCTAGGTATGGTGCTATTAACGGATTCGATAAGACCACAAGCAAAAGAAACCTTATCCTATTTTAAAGAACAAGGGGTTTTACTTAAAATCATTTCTGGCGATAATCCAGTTACTGTTTCAAAGATTGCAAAACATGCGGGAATAGAGGAATATAAAAATTATATTGATTGTGGTACCATAAAAACAAAAGAAGAATTAAAGAAAGCTGCTAAAAACTATACCATTTTTGGAAGAGTTACACCAATACAAAAAAAGCAATTAATAGTTGCACTAAAAGAAATGGGACATACGGTTGCCATGACAGGGGATGGGGTAAATGACGTAATTGCCCTAAAAGAAGCAGACTGTAGTATTGCCATTGCAAGCCGGAAGTGATGCAGCACGTAATGTATCACAATTGGTCTTATTAGATTCCAACTTCAAATCGATGCCTAAAATTGTAGCAGAAGGAAGACGAACCATTAATAATATTGAACGTTCCGCAAGTTTGTTTTTATCCAAAACAATCTATGCAAGTATTTTGGCAATCATTTTTGTATTTGCACATATGCCATATCCATTTATGCCAATACAATTAAGCCTAATTGCATTGGTGTGTATTGGAATTCCATCATTTATTTTAGCATTAGAGCCAAATAAGGAAAGAGTAAAAGGAAGATTTATCAAAAATGTAATTGGTAAATCACTACCAACTGCCCTAACAACAGTAGTAAATATTATAATTACAGCTATTATTAGCTGGTATGTAGGGATTCCAAAAGAAATCTATTCCACAATTTGTGTGATACTAACGGTATTGACAGGTTTCATTTTACTTGCTAAAATTAGTAAACCATTTAACATATTAAGAACCACATTATTCATCAGTATGATAGCACTATTTGTAGCATGTTTTGTTATATTAAGGGACTGGTTTTCTGTTGTCATTACAAAACAATATATTGAATTAGTTGCCCTATTAGGTGCGATTGCCATTGCCAATTTTATTTTATTCAATTATGCGACTGAAAAAATATTACAAAAGAAGGGCTAGGAGCGACCATTGGTCATCCAAGAAAACAAAATTATGAACGAACATGCAATGCAAGTTCCTACAAAATGGAAATATAATAGAGAGGAAAATTTATGAGAATTCGAAAAAGAGATTGGACCAAACAAGAATTAGAAGAAGCAAAATTTTATATACCAACACCAGAACTCTATAAAGGAAAGTGGAAAAGTGTTTTTGGAGTGGAAAAACCAATCCATATAGAATTAGGATGTGGAAAAGGACAGTTTATTGCAAACCTTGCTTGTAAACATCCAGAAGCAAACTTTATTGGAGTAGATTTAATTGATACTATGCTAGGATTTGCCAAAAGAAATGTAGAAAAAGTATATGAAGAACAAGAAAAAGAAATTAATAATATTATTTTAACGAGATGTAACATTGAACAAATCTTAACCATGCTTGATGAAAAGGATGAAGTAGAACGTATTTACATTAATTTTTGCAATCCATGGCCAAGAGGAAAGCACCATAAAAAAAGACTAACCCATACAAGACAATTAGAATTATACAAAACCTTTTTAAAAAGGGGAGGAGAAATCCATTTCAAAACAGATGATGACAATTTATTTACAGATAGTCTAGCTTATTTTGAACAAGCGGGTTTTGAAATTTTATGGAAAACTTACGATTTACATAGTGAAAACAAAGAAGATAATATTATAACAGAACATGAAGACATGTTTTCTAGCCAAGGAATCAAAATAAAAGCACTTATTGCAAAAGGATGATTTTAGGGATGGGGGTAAAAGTCATCTAGAAATTTTTGTAAGTTGTGAAAAATGGATTGACGAAAAAGGAAAGAAAAGATAAAATGAGAAGAGATAGACGAAAGAAGGTGAAGTCTTATGGCGAAAAAAAGAATTGTCAATAAAAAGAAATTTATACGAGGAATTACGATTCTTCTTATTGGATTTATTGTGATGATTACTGTAATTGTTATGATGATAAAAGGGATTATTTCATTATTTACCAAGCCAAAAGACCAACCAGAAGAGTCTACAACGTCACAAACAAGTAATATAGAGGAACCAAAACCAGAAGAAAATACCGTAACAGTAGCTTCTACAACGCAACCACAAGTTTCTTCTGAAAATGAGGGTATCCTACAACAATGGAATTTAAAATTAGTAAATAAGGACAATTCTGTAGAACGAAGTTATGTGCCAGAACTTGCTGAGATTGATGATGGTATTATGTTTGATAAAAGAGCAATATCATATTTAAAAGACATGATTAATGCGATGTATAAAGCGAACATCACAAAAATTTGGGTGCAATCTGCTTACCGAAGCTATGATAAACAAGAAGAATTATTTAATCGAAAAGTAGAGGAATACAAAAAACAAGGAAAGGCGCAAGAAGAGGCAGAAAGATTAGCACAAACGGTTGTGCAAAGACCAGAAATGAGTGAACACAATTTAGGACTAGCCGCAGACTTTAATACCGTTACCAATGAATTCGAAGAAACCAAAGCCTTCGAATGGCTACAAAAAAATGCGTGGGAGTATGGCTTTGTACTACGTTATCCAAAGGACAAGCAAGACATTACTGGAATTACCTATGAATCGTGGCATTGGAGATATGTAGGAAAAGAACATGCCAAAGTAATGAAGGAAAAAGGATATTGTTTAGAAGAATATATTAATTATCTAAAAGGTGTACAAGAAGTGTAAAAAAGTTACTATGCTTAGTTTAAAGTTTTAAATAGTTGTGATATACTAGTGTGTGTTATTAGGAGGTTAGATGAATGATTGAAAAAGTTTATACAATAGAAGAAATTAAAGAAATACTAACCAATATACTAAAAAATATTCCTGTATACAAAGTAATATTATTTGGCTCTTACGCCAAAAATTCAGCAAATCAATACAGTGATTTAGACTTAGTTATTGACTCTCAAGAATGCTTAATGGGCTTTAAGTTATATAGTGTAATAACGAAAATAGAAGAAGCATTTAAAAAACAGGTGGATGCTTTTGAAAAAGCAGAAATTATAGAAAACTCAAAAATTGACAGGGAAATAAAAGAAACAGGAGTAGTTGTTTATGAAAAATAAAGAATATTTATCCTTAATTAAAATGGTAGAATATATTGATAAAGCAATACAATATACGAAAGATTATACTTTTGAAGAATTTTCAAAAGATGATAAAACAATAGATGCAACTGTTTTTTCAATTAGTCAGATAGGAGAATTGGTAAAAAATATTTCAAAAGAAATAATGGAAAAATATACTTTCATTGAATGGAATATGATAAAAGGATTGAGAAATAGAATTGTACATGATTATGAAGGAATTAGCTTAAAAAGCATTTGGTACGTAATAGAAAACGATATTTTAAAGTTAAAAGAAGATATACAAAAAATTATAACAAGTGAAGAAATAGAAAAAGAGTAATAAAATTTTAAATATAACCGTCGGTGACGGTTTATTTATGTTTTGTAAAAAAGGAGAAAAATGATGATATTTGATGAATTAAATTTAAATGAAAAAACAAAGAAGGCATTGAAGGTGGCGGGATATGTTAATCCAACACCCATTCAAGAACAGTCGATTCCTACTATATTAGAGGGAAGAGACTTAATTGGGCAATCCAAAACAGGAACAGGGAAGACTGCTTCTTATAGTTTACCAATGATTGAAACCATTGAAGCGAACAACAAAAAAGTACAAGCCATTGTGCTTTGCCCAACTAGAGAACTAGCTCTTCAAGTAGCGGATGAGGTAAGAAAATTTTTAAAATACCAAGAAGGAATCAAAACCATTGCTATTTATGGTGGGCAATCCATTGAAACACAAATAAAAATGCTAAAAAAAGGAGTACAAATTGTAATAGGCACACCAGGTAGAATGATGGACCATATGAGAAGAAAAACATTAAAACTAGACCAAGTGAAAATGTGTGTGTTAGATGAAGCAGATGAAATGTTAAATATGGGATTTGAAGAAGATATTGAAACCATATTAAATGATGTGCCAAAAACAAGACAAACCGTATTATTTTCGGCAACCATGAACAAAAAAATTATGGCAATTACCAAAAAATATCTAACAAGTCCTAAAAAAGTAAAAATCCAAGCAGAAGAACTAACAGTAAACGAAATTGAGCAAATATCGATTTCAATCAAAGAAGCCATGAAAAGTGAAACCCTAATGCGATTAATCGAAGTGTACAACCCACAAAAAGCCATTGTATTTTGCAATACCAAAAAAAGGGTCGATGACTTAATCGAAGTACTAAAACAACACCATTTAAAAGCCGAAGCACTACATGGGGATATCAAGCAATCAGGAAGAGAAAGAATCATGAAAAAAATGCGAAATGGAGAAGTTCAAATTCTAGTAGCCACCGATGTAGTAGCAAGGGGAATTGATATACAAGATGTTGAATTTGTATTAAACTATGATGTACCACAAGAAGAGGAATACTATGTTCATCGAATTGGAAGAACGGGAAGAAATGGAAATAAAGGGAAAGCCTTTACCTTTGTTGTAGGAAAGGAAAAAAGCAAGCTACTTAGCATTAAAAAATATACGAATGCGAAAATAAAAGAAGGCACCATTCCAACACTTGCCCAAATAAACAAAATCCGAAACCAAAAAGCTCTTCAAAAAATACAAACAGTAATTGACAAAAAAGAATTTGCAAGAGAAGATTTACTAGAACAATTATTGCAAAACAATAGCCTAGAAGAAATAGCAAAAGCACTTATTACCATACAGTATGGAAAATTAAAAGAAGAAAAACAAAACGAAATTACCATCAAAACCAAAAAACGGAGACATTGTAAAACTATTTTTTAATTTAGGAAGAAAAGACAATATGAAAGTAAAAGACTTCGTAGGAAGTATTGCAGCAAACTGTGGCATACAGGGAAACGAGATTGGAAAAATTAATATATTAGATAAATTTTCTTTTGTGGAAGTACCAGGAGAATATGTGGAAGATGTCCTAAAAGGAATGAAGGGAAAGAAGATAAAAGGGAGAGACTGTAATGTAGAGATTGCGGAACATTAGAAGATTAAGGAAATTTTAAGAAAAGATGATAAAACAGTAGGGACAAAAAAGCATGAAAAATAGCCAAAAATTAGACAGTATTTAAAGTTTGGAGGGAAAAGTAGTTAGATTTGACGAACCCTGTAAAAATATGGTATACTAAGTAAGTTGTAAACTAGGAGGGAAAGTAATATGTTTATGTTAAAATTTTCAAAAACATATGACAATCATATTTTTACAAAATACCAGCTAAAACCAGTGGTAGAAGATAGCTTTTGTGTAACACATAATGCGTTTTGTGTAGCAGATGGTGTTACGAGAGATAACATATATGCAGAAGCTGTTTGTTATCCAGAAACACAGGAAGAAGCAAAACAATGGATTGCTACCTATCCAAACCCAAGTGGTGCATATGAAGCTGCTAACATTTGTACAAACCAGTTTATACAAGAAGTATCACAACTAGAAAAAACGACTATCAATCAAACAAAAATATTAGAAATTGTAAAGAAGGTTAATAACGAAATAGGGAACATTAACCAAGGAAGAAAAATTGATTATTTAAAAGAAGATTATTACTGCACAGAAGCAGTTGGTGGCATTATTGTGGGAGAAACACTATATGCCTTTTCAATAGGGGATTGTCATATTGCATTACTCGACAAAAACAAGAAAATCCAATTTGAAACCATTAACAACCATAAACAATTTGAAGACTATTTACAACAGGTATATTGTAAAGAAAATTCATACGATTGGAACAATAACCAAGATCGAGCGATGATAAGAAGAGATTTTCGAAATAACCCCAAAAAGGAATATAAGGGAAAAGAAATTTCATTTGGTGCATTATCTGGGCAAAAAGAAGCAGAACATTATATAGATACCTATCAAGTAAGCCTAAAAGGAATTCAATATATTTGTGCTTATTCAGATGGATGTGAACCCATTTTTGCGCTACAAGAAAAAATAGAAAAAATCATAACAAATCCAGAATGCTTGCAAGAGGAAGGAAAAGAAAGAACGCTCGTTATTTATGAAAGAATGGATTAGGTATTTTTCAATCTAATTTAAAAGGAGGAAATAGATGTACAAAATATCGATTATTATACCAATTTATAATGCAGAAAAATATTTAAGAGATTTATTAAATTCAATTATCAATCAAACAATGGATTTAAAAGACATTCAAGTCATCATGGTAGACGATTTATCTACCGATAATAGTGTAAAAATTATGAGGGAATATGCAGACAAGTACGATAATTTTATGGCGATTGAGTTAAAACAAAACAATAAAATAGCAGGAACAGCAAGAAATGAAGGAATGAAACAGGCAAAAGGAAAATATTTAATGTTTGCAGATAGTGACGATTTTTATACCAAAGATGCTTGTGAGGTAATGTATAAAGCAATTGAAGAAAAACAGGCGGATTTTATTACAGCAAATTACATTAATACCGACCAAGATGGAGCAAGATGGGATCATCCAATCTTTGATAAAAAAATATATAAAGATTTCAAACTAAGTATTTATGATTATAAGCAATCGTTCTTTATCTTAAATTCATCGGCATGCAATAAAATTTTTCGAAAATCTTTTGTAGATGAAAATGGGATAAGATTTTTAGAAGGAGTACCAGCAGAAGATGCTTATTTTACTACTTCTTGTTTTATGAAATCAGACCGTGTTTATTATATTAGTGAAATTATGTATTGTTATAGGCAGAGAAACCGAAATAAGAAAAATACATCAGTATCCTTTTATTGTTCAAAAGATTATTTCAGTAGGATTAATAGAGCGTATAAAGCAATCTATGAAAACTTTAAAAACAATGGCTATCTTCGCTTTTATCGATATGTGTATGCGAAAAATATGTCATATATGCTATATAAATTTATTGATTCTGAAATTATCACACAAGAAGAGAGAAAAGAAGTATTAAAAGAGATGAAATGGTTTTATGAGTTAAGTGTAAAACTAAAAGTGCCAGCACCACAACAATGCCAAACGATGATTATTGAAAAGATACTAGAAAATGACTATGATACAGCTGTAAATTACTGTAAAATTGTGGCAGATATTCGTGCCTATTTACCAAAAGAAATCCGAGAATCAATGTCAAGACCAGATGCGAAAATGTATGGGGAAATCGGAAAATACGATAATGAATATTAAAGAGGGATGTAAGTGGAAAAAGAAACGATATTAATTACTGGAGGAGATGGAAATATCGCACAAGCGATTGTAAAAAAATACTTAAACGAAGGAAAAAAAGTAATTGCTTTGGATATTAAGCAAAAAAGCTCATGTGAAGAATTTTATGGGAGTGAAAATTACGACTATTATAGGGTAGACCTTACGAATACCGAAGAATTAGCCGATATTGCAAAAGTCCTTCAAAAGAAATATCCATCTATTACACATATTGTAAGTGCTGCTGGTTGTCCAGTAGAAACGGAAAAAGGTGGTATTTATGAGGTTACATTAGACGATATTAATCGTTCAGTAGCCTTAAACTTAAATAGTCATATTTATGTCGTAAAAATGTTTTTGCCATTCCTACAAAAAGAAAAAAGAGACAATAAAACCATTACAATGATTGCTTCTGTAAATGGTATAAAATCCTTCAATTTACCAGTATACAGTGCAGCAAAAGCAGGCATTATAGGATTTATGCATGGTATTGTAAGAGAATTAGGAAAAGAAAGAATTCGAGTAAATGTTATTTCACCAGGAACGGTACCAACAAAGGAAGATTTAGAAAGTGGTACAAACTTTTATAATTATCGCTACAAAGACATGATGGCACTAGGAAAATTTACTACAAAGGAAGATATTGCAGATGCAGTATTTGCCTTAACTGATATTACAAAAGCTATTACAGGACGAAATCTTGTAGTGGATTCTGGACAAATTGTATAAAATAAATAGAAAAAAGACTAGGAAAAAGCTTTTACGGACTTTCCTAGTTTTTTTCTATTTATGCATGACTAAATAAAGTGACGATGAATGTATATTAGCATATTTTTCGGTCATATTCTAAAATACAAGAAGGCGAAAAAGCAGGAGAGGAATTTTTGTAAGTAAGTAAACCGAGTATTTGTATCAATTTCAAAAGAAGAAATTGAATTAGAAAGATAGTTAGCACATAGAAGGGATGTTCCATTTTTGCAAATAGTAATATCTCTAGGATTATCGCCATAGCAAGAAATATTTTGAATAAGAGTTGGAGTAGTGTTTTTTAGCGAAAAAACACTAATACTATTATGTCCTCGAATAGAGGTATAAAGAAATTCTTTATTTGGACTAAAGGTAATTGCACATCCAGTAAAATCATTCCCTATGGTAGTATTTTGGGGTAAAAGTGAAAAATTTCCAATCCATTCGAAGGTATGGTCTTCTAAAAAACGAAGATGGTATAATTCATAGGAAGCTTCTGTAATGATATATAAATCATGATTCTTTATGGCAATATGTCTAGGTTGTGTTTTGGTAGGAAAAGAAAAACAATCTACTTTGCAAAAATCAATTCCATGAGAAGATTCGATAATTTGGTAAGCAAACAGTTTATCATTTCCAAGGTCAGTGATAAAAAGAAAATCCCCATTTTCCGATAAGACAATATGGTGAATATGCGAATTTTCTCCAAAATGTTCTTCATATTGTTTTTTCCCAATAGAACCATCGTTGTTTAATGAAAAAGCTAAAATAGAACCGAATGGTATAACAAGCAACATATAAGATGTTTCGAGTGGTATCAATCGTAAGAAAACAAGGACCATCAGAGCCAATTAGTACAGAATCGATATAGGTAAGAGATGTTCCAAGATTACGATAGCATACAAGATGAGCAGGAAAGGTTTCTGTAATACAATATACCATATCCTTGTTTTGACAAAGATAGGAGGGATTACAAAAATCGTTAGATGAATTAAGTAAACAAAAATTTTCATCTAATAAATAAATACCACGATTGGTATAGTTACCAATATAAAAAGAGCTCATAAAAGCACCTCCAAATTTAATTTAAGTATACCATAAATTTTAAGAAAATACAAAGAATTTTAGCCTTTACATTTGGAGTTATGTATAATATAATATAAAAATAAATAATAAGGTAAAGAAGGGAATAAAAATGCGGGAAAGCAATTGAATTTGGTATCGGTTTTGTAACAGGAAGACCGAATGTATGTAAAATTATTAATGCATATTATCAAGATTTAATAGAGCAAGTATCGAGTATGAAAAAAACAGTGAATATTACCATATTTATTTTATTTGATATGGGCTATCAATATACCAAAAGAACAGACTTCTACAATATCATACCACAAGTATATAAAAATATTAAAGTAAAATATATTACACCAGAGGATATTGAAGAGGAAAAGAAAATTTTAGTATCAAGATATGATTTGAAAAAAGATGAAGTGGAGTTAATGTTAGGACATGGACATGCCAAAGGCAGAAATACTGTGATGTACTTTGCTTTAAAACGAAAAATGGATTATTTGTTGTTTTGGGATGATGATGAATATCCAATAGCAGTTTTGAAGAACGAAGATAAAACGTTAGAATGGCGAAAACAAAACAATATCCAAGACCATATTCATTATATTGAAAAAGCAGATATTACAATAGGGCATCATTGTGGATATATTTCACCAATACCATATATGCAAGTAGGGGATGATATTACAGAAGAAGCTTTTAAAGAATTTATTGAAGGAATTAGTAATGATATTGTTAATTGGGATAATATTAAAGAAAGGTTTCAAAAAGATAATGGGGTTACTTATGCGAAACAAGAAATTTTTGAAGGGAAACCATATGAAATTGAGTTTGATGGAACAGGAAAATGGATAGCAGGTTCGACATTATGTCTCAATTTGAAATCAATAGATAAAATTCCAGCTTTTTATAATCCAAAAGGAGCAAGAGGAGAAGATACCTTCTTTTCTACATTATTAGAAGAGGCAAAGGTTTTACGAATTCCTACTTATCATTTTCATGATGGATTTTTGAAATATACACAAATCATGAGAGAAAGAATGCCAAAACATCTAAGAAAAATTAATGTTGATGAAGAAGCGATTGAACATCGTTTTATGCAAGCTTCTAGAGGATGGATAAAGTACAAACCATTACTAATGTATATAAAAGAAAAAGAACAATATAAAGAAAATATATTAGTGGTAAAAGAAAAATTAGAAAAGAGTATTCCTCAAATTAATCAACTATTTGAAAATACCGATTTTGGAGAATTAATTGTGGCATTGGATGAAGCAGATGAAAATGTAAAAAAACATCATAAAGAATATTTAAAGACAAATGAGGTATGGAATAAAATAAAACACCTAATATAACTTTAATGTAAGATTATGATAAAGAGAATTGAAAAGAAAAACGTTCTTACAAAGTTAAGATAGGAGACTAGATTATGAAAAAAAGACGATATATTGTGATAGGTATATTTCTTGTGACCATGATGATGACAACTATGGTACAAGCCATAACCGATATCAATCTAAAAATCACTTTACCACAAGATTATATACAGCAAAATCTACAAGAGGAAAATATGAAACAATATTATACCCAAAATCATATTTACTTGCATGCTGTAAATGAAAACAAGGATGAATCGGTAATAGTGGTGCAATTAGAAAATGATTTTACAAAACGAATTGCCAATTTAGCGGAATTAAATGAACTAAATTTTAATACGATACTAGAACAGTATAATAAGGAAAAAGAGCAAGCAAATCAAGTAAAACGAAAACAAGAAACCTATCAAAAAGGGGAATTGTTGTTTATTGATACAATTTTTGAGCAAACCTCAGAAGAAAGAAGCGTGCAAGTTGAAGAATATTATACAATTATTGAGGGAAAAGCAGTTGTAATTTCAACAAACTTTTTAAATAAGCAAGTAGATACCAGTAAAGTAAGGCAAATAATCGACAGTGTGGAGATTTCAAAAGAAGAAGAGCAAGGAGTAAATAATCTCTATATATGGGGAATGCTTGCATTTGGTGTGGTTCTTTTGGTGGTGTATGTTAGAAAACAAACAAAAATAAAAGTTGAAATAGAAGAACGTGAGAAAAAAACAATCATACAAAAGATAACCAAGCAGTTAGAAAGACTATCATATGACCAATTAAAAGGAGTGCTTGTATTATTTATGATTACTCTTGGGGTGAATAGTATTAACTTATTGTATATAAGCATTCAAATGTTAATACAATACAAGTGGTTACATGGTTATACGTTGGCATATAAAATCTATGTGGGATTTGCTTTGTTACAAAATCTAGTACAATTTATCGGGCTTCTTTTTATTGCATATTGCCTTACCAAAAGAAAACCAGAAACAATTAGAAGAATACAAAAAACATTTTTAGGAATGCTAATTGGAATTACCATCTTAACCATATGTCGATTCATTTTACAAGTAACTCTAAAAATGAGTGAAGACATTATATCCTATAGCATTTCAGAAATGAAAATATTAGCAAAAAGTATGCTGTATATTCTTGTATGGTATTTGTATTTTAAGAATTCGATGCGTGTATCAGTATATTACAAAGAAAAAAGCATAGAACAAATTATTACGAAACCCAAAAAAGGATACCAAACGAATGCAATAAACAAAAGAATCATGGAAATAAAAATAATCGATTACTTTACCAACAAAAAAGCATTTGATTATGCAAATGGTATTTATATGAACCACTTGCCAAAAGAATATGCAGGAAGTATAGCATTATCAGACTTAACCTCAAAGAAAATGCTAAAACTAAAAAGAGCGAAATACTACTTAAACCAAAAGAATTTAGAAAATCCAAAAGGTGAAACAAGAAAAATGGCAAAAACAGTAGCACTTATGGTTGTCGTGTATATATTAATGATACTTTTAATTGGGACATTGTAACTAAAATACAAACACTCTTAGGGAATCATTCATAAAATAACCTGAGGTGTTTTTTATGAGAACAGTACAATACGATAGGGAAAGTGTAAAAGAATATGCAAAAAAGTGGGCGTATTTAAGAAACCCACAGTATTACAATTATGATAAATTAGGGGGAGATTGCACCAATTTTGTATCACAATGCCTGTTAGCAGGTGCCCACCAGATGAATTATGAAATAGATGGTTGGTATTACAAAAATGCCAACCAAAAATCACCCAGTTGGACAGGAGTAGAATTCCTATTTCAATTCTTAATAAAAAATAAATCAGTAGGACCTTTTGGAAAAATAGCTAAAATAGAAGAGTTACAAATCGGCGACATTGTACAACTTTCCTTTGGAGAAGACCACTATGGACATAGTTTATTAGTGGTAGAAAAAGACCAAAACGAAATTTATGTTGCAACTCATACCTTGGATTCATATGGAAGAAAATTATCGAGTTATCAATACGAAAAAAATCGAATGCTTCATATAGAAGGAGTACGAAAATGGTAAAAATGATAAAAATTGCTTGTAAAATAGAAAAAAACGAGGTAAAATAGAAAAGCAAATACCTAAAAAAAGGAGTAGAGCATGTATTTAGTGGTAGGGCTTGGAAATCCGGAGGAAGAGTACAAGGGAACAAGGCATAATATGGGGTTTGATGTGGTAAATGAAATTGCCAGACAATATGCCATTTCGTTAGAAAGAAAAAAGTTTGATGCGATTTATGAAGACTCGGTAATCGAAGGGCAAAAGGTGATATTGATAAAACCACAAACCTATATGAATTTAAGTGGAGTTTCAGTCAAACAGTTTGTCAATTTTTATAAGATTCCAATGGAACAAGTTATTGTGATTTATGATGATATGGATATTGAGAAAGGAAATGTAAAAATACGAAAAAAGGGTGGAGCAGGAAGCCATAATGGAATGAAATCGGTGATTTCTGAAATTCGGTAGCGAAAGTTTTCCGCGAATTCGTATTGGAATAGGAACTCCTAAACATCCACAAGATAGAATAAATTATGTGTTAGCCAAGCTTCCACAAGAAGAGTATACCATATTAGAACAAGGAATCAAAAAAGCAAGTATGGCAGTTGTGGACATATTAAAAAACGGAATTGACCATGCGATGAATCAATATAATGAAACAATAGGAAAGGAAACTAGATGAAAGAAATAATAATCAATATTGATACCAAAGAAAACAAGACCATTATGTTAGTCGAAAATGGAAATTTGTTAGAGCAATATGAAGAAAATAGTAATATGAAACGATTAGAAGGTAACATTTATCTTGGAAAAATCCAAAATGTGTTACAAGGAATGCAAGCTGCCTTTGTAGATATTGGCGAAAAAAAGAATACCTTTATCCATATTAAAGATATTTTACCAAAAGTAGATACCAAAACAGGGGACCCAGAAGAGGCGGTTAAAAATAACAATATTAAAGATATTGTAAAAGTAGGAATGCCAATTTTAGTACAAGTGAAACGCGACAGCAACAACAAAAAAGGAGCAAGAGTTTCGACCCATATCAATTTAGCAGGAAGATTTTGTGTGATTATGCCAGGAGTAAAATTTATCACAATTTCACAAAAAATTGAAAAAGAAAAAGAAAGAGCACGTTTAATTGAAATCATTGAAAAAAATCTTCCAGAAGGAGTAGGCATTATTGTTCGAACCTCAGCAGAAGGAAAAAAAGAAGAAGACATTATAAGAGATATGAAACAAACCCTTGGAAAGTGGGAAAATATTCAAAAAGAAGCAAAAAAAGAAACGAAATTGCCAAAGCTTGTGTATGAAAATTCGAACATGGTAAAAAGAATTTTAGTGGATTTAATTGACCAAGATATTACAAGAATGATTGTAAATAATGAGAGTGAGAAAAAAGAAATTGAACAAATGTTAAAAGAAAATGAGCAACAAATTGAAATCGTATTAAAAAAACAAGATAGTATTTTAGATATGTACGACTTGCATACACAATTAGAAAAAATAGAAAACCGAAAAATATGGTTAAAATGTGGTGGTTTTATTACCATTGATAAAACAGAAGCATTAACCGCAATTGATGTAAATTCTGGAAAATACATAGGAACCAAAAACCTAGAACAAACCGTATATACAGTAAATAAAGAAGCGAGTATCGAAATTGCAAAACAATTAAGACTTCGAGATATTGGCGGAATTATTATTATCGATTATATCGATATGAAAGAAAAAGAGCATAAGGAAAAAATTATACAAGTATTACAAGACAATTTAAAACAAGACCGTTCCAAAACACAAATTGTTGGATTTACCGAATTAAACTTATTAGAAATGACAAGAAAACATATGTGTAGTAACGATTAACAAAGGAAAAAGGAGGGAAAACAGATGGACTTTACAATGATATTACCAATTTTAATTGGTGTAGGTATTTTATTTGTAGTACTAAAACTATTAGCATTACCAATGAAATTAATCATTAAATTAGTAATCAATGGAGTTGTTGGTGGAGTGCTTATTTTTGTCATCAATCTAATTGGTGCCAATTTTGCATTTGCCATTAACCTAAACTGGATAACAGCATTGATTGTCGGAATACTAGGTGTTCCAGGTGTTGTAATTGTAGCAATTATGCAATTTGTAATATAAGATGTAGGGGTCGATGCCCACATCGACCTCTACAATTATTTTCCTAATATCTTCTTTATTTCCTCATTTCGTTTTATTTTCTGGGTAGTGGTTTTAATCATTGGTTCATCGGTTACAATAATTTCTCGAATATGCTTATAAGCAGGCATTGTCTTATTAATTAGCTTTATATCTTCCCAAATGATATTCTTATAATCAGCATCTGTCTTATCTGGGTAAGTTTGTTTCATGTATTCAGAATGATATACAATTTTAGCATTAATTTCTAAATCGCCACTAGCAGTTGGTCTACCAAATACCATGTTTTCAGCTACATAAGGAAGGCGAGCAATTAAAATTTCGATTTCTTCTGGATAAATATTTTTTCCATTTTTTAATACAATCACATTCTTCTTTCTTCCTGTAATAAATAAATAGCCATCTTTATCATAATACCCCAAGTCACCAGTATGAAACCAACCATTTATTAATACTTCATCGGTTGCTTCTTTATTATCATAATAGCCAAGCATAATATTTGGACCTTTTACCACAATTTCACCAATGCCATGTTCGTTTGGATTGTCAATTTTAATTTCCACATTTGGAAGTGCAAAGGCAACTGAGCCAGGTTTTTGATACTTATCATTTTCAGCAGAGACAATCGGAGAGGCCTCTGTTAAACCATATCCATTTAGTAACTCAATTCCAACACCCTTAAGACCTTTTATAGTAGAAGTATCCATAGGAGCAGCACCATAAATGACAAGGCGAAGATGTCCACCAAGTTCATCGATAATCGATTTAAACCATTTTCTTCGAACATCAATACCACATTTTAGTAATACATTCGAAATAGCAGTTAAAATCGCAAACGGAATTTGCAAATGCTTTTCCTTAACACCGTTTTTAATTTTTTTATACATAGCCTCTAAAATAAGAGGAACACAAACAAAACCAGTAATTTTATATTCTTTTAAGTTGGATGCCACATAACGAAGGCCATCACAAAAAGCAATAGTAATACCAGAGTATAGTCCGTATAGAAAAGTAGTTGTTGACTCATAAGTATGGTGTAATGGTAGGAAGGATAAAAAAGTATCTTCAGAAGTTACCTTTGCAATACAACCAGTGGAATAAATATTAGCACAAATATTGGCTTGTGATAGCATAACAATTTTTGCAAGAGAAGTCGTACCAGAAGTAAATAGCATAACAGTCATAGCATTGTTATCAATCGTTACTTCTTCATAACGACAATCCCCATTTGCTTGTAAATCCTTTCCTTTTTGCAATAAACAAGCAAGAGAAAGAATATTACCTTCGTCTTCTTCTAAATCCATACAAATATAGTGTTTTAATAGGCAATTTGGATTGTTTTGTAAGTTTTTGAATACGTCCATATATTTTTTATCAAAAATAACCGCTTCTACTTCACTACGAATAATAGAGCTTTCAATTTCATTATCTGGAAGAGCCTTATCAAGAGGAACCACAATCATACCGAGAAGTTGTAATACTTAAATAACTAACACACCATTCATAACGGTTCGGAGCAATAATAGCAACACGTTTCCCGAGTTAAGCCTAAATCAATTAACCCAGTCCCAAGATTACCGAATATCTTCCTTCAAATCTGTGTAGGTATGGCGAATGTAAGTTGTATCTTTCGGATGTTTCTTATAAATAAAAGCAGTCTTATCCGGATAAAGTTTCCAAGAACGATCAATCAATTCCTTAAAATTAGAAACCGCCTCAATTTCATACAACTTCCTTCTCGATAATTCTTGCATAACATACCTCCGTAAAATAAATTTATCTTTATTCTATACTTATTCTAAGAAAAAAACAAGGGCTAAGGCACATAAAATGAGAATTATTACTGTAATGCAAAGTTTGCATGTAGAATTTTGTTATGGAATAGAAAATAAGCAATAGAGGTATTGACGAATCTTGTAAAAAGATGTATGATAATATAAATTAATACAAAATAGAGTAGAAAATAAATCGTTAAGACCTAGTAGACGGGAAGTTGTTACTAGGGCAAGAAAAGTGATTTTCGCGTATTTGTTTTCGCATTCCGCTATTGGGTTTGTTTTTGGAAGTAAACGAATAAGAATAGTTTCCTTCTTTCAATATGCGGAAAATGTATTGGAAGGAGGAATTTTTTATGTCAAAATTAAAAAAAGTAATTTTATCTGGGATTTTATTAGCATTACTCATTGTCTTAAATCGATTTGTATCGATTAAAACACCACTTTTGGTGATTAGTTTTTCATTTGTACCACTTATAATGGCAGCTATTTGGTTAGGGCCAAAATACAGTACATTAATTGCAGCATTAGGAGATTTTATTGGTGCGATTTTGTTCCCATTTGGAACGTATTTTCCAGGATTTACGGTAAGTGCAGGATTAGCAGGACTTATTTATGGTTTGTTTTTACATCAAAAACAAGGAGAAGAAAGAACAACGAAACAATGGATTATAAGACTAATCATTAGTAATTTGCTAGTATTGGGACTTGTAGAAATTTTTGTGGTTTCGATTTGGTTAAATATGATGTATGGAAAAGCATATTTGGTTGTGGTTTCTACAAGAGTATTAGCACAAGTGATTATGTTCCCAATACGTCTTGTTACTATTTTCTTCTTAGAAAAAATAACAAGACCTATAGTAAATCGTTATTTATATGAAGAATAAAAGCGGAAGAATAGAATACAAGAAAGGATGTATTTTAAGGTATGACAGAAGGGAAGGAATGGGAAAATCATGAAGACAAAGGAGTATTTTGCTAGTTTTTATAAAGGAACGAAAGGGCCAACACTAGAAGCAATTGAGTATTTTATGAAAAAGCTTAACCATCCAGAACAACAATTAAAGGTGGTTCATGTAGCAGGAACAAATGGAAAAGGTAGTATTTGTGAAATGCTGTCTACAGTATTAGAACAAGCAGGCTATCGAGTGGGCTTATTCATGTCGCCTCATGTGGTAAGGTTTTGTGAAAGAATTCGTGTCAACCATGAGGAAATACGTGAAGAAGAGCTAGAGGAATTAACCAACCAAATGAAGCCATTTGTGGAAGAATATAATTGCACACATGAAGTAAAAGTAACGTTATTCGAAATCGAAACTGCAATTGTATTTTGCTATTTTGTACAAAAAAAATGCGATATTGCGGTAATAGAAACTGGTTTAGGTGGACTTGTGGATTGTACCAATGTGGTACATCCAATGGTATCTATGATTACCTCTATTGGTTATGACCATATGGATATTTTGGGAAATACCTTAGAAGAAATTGCCCTTCAAAAAGCAGGGATTATTAAGGAAAATTCAGAGACCATATTTATCAGCCAAGAGCCTAGTGTAAATGCAATCATAGAAGAAAACTGTAAGAAAAAAAATAATTTTCTACATGAAATAGGAAAAGAGGATTTTGGTAATTTATCTTATCAAAATGGATACCAAATATTTGATTACAAAGACCAAAAACAGGTTAAAATAAATTTAAAAGGAATGAAGCAAATTGGAAATGCAGGTATGGTATTAGAAGCCATCAAGATACTACAACATAAAGGATATACTATTCCAAAAGAAGCAGTAGAAAAAGGTTTAACAAACGTAATTCATAAGGCTAGATTTGAGCAGATTTATGAAAATCCAACCATAATATTCGATGGTGGACACAATGAAGCAGCAATTCGTAATTTAAAAGAAACCATCCAACAATACTATGAAAATGAAGAAAAAGTATATATTGTATCGATACTACAAACAAAAGACTACAAAACAGTCATCAAAGAATTAATGGAAGATACAAAATCCATCTTTATTTTCACAGATGGAACCAAAGAACAAGATGAAGTAAAATGCTATGTAAAAAAAGAAGAGTTACGAAAAGAAGCATTAAAATATAGAAACCAAAATGTATATATAGATTCACTACAAAATGCTCTTACAAAATGTAAAAAAGACCACAAAGATAAAACTATTTTTGTAATAGGCAGTTTCTATACATACAAAGAAGTAATCGAAAATTTGAAAAAATAAGGAGAGAACGTTCAAAAAACGAATTCTTGCAGGGGCGACTAGTAGTCGCCCGCCCCTCACAGAGACGATGCTAAAAAGAATCTAATTTTAGGGTATGCCTTCGATGAGCGGGCGTCTACTAGACGCCCTTACAGGGTTCTTGAACGAAATAGGCGTATGATTGAATTAAAAAATGTAGGCTATGGTTATAATAAAAAAAAGAAAATCGTTAATGAAATAAATAAAAATATCCAGCCAGGACAATTTATCTGTATCATCGGAAAAAATGGCTCTCGGAAAATCAACCCTTGCCAAACTAATTGCAGGAATTACCAAACCAACGGATGGGCAAGTTTTAGTAGAAGAAAAAGACACGAAAAAAAAGGAGCACTTTTTCGAGATTCGTAAACAAGTAGGAATTGTATTTCAAAATCCGGAAAATCAAATTATTTTTAATTCTGTAGAAGATGAAATACGATTTCCTTTAGAAAATCTAAAGCTAGAGGGTATCGAGGAACGAATAACAGAAGCATTAAAAAAAGTGGGGCTAGAAGGAAAAGCAAAAAAGGAAGCTTATACTCTTTCGTTAGGGCAAAAACAAAGATTAACCATTGCTACCGTTCTTGCTATGAATACGCCTTATATTGTACTAGATGAACCCACTGCTATGTTAGACCCAAAAGGAAAAGACGAAATTTACAAAATCGTAAAAAACCTAAAACAAGAAGGATATACGATTATTTACATTACAAACATAATAGACGAAATTCTGTTATCAGACGAAATTTGGCTAATCGAAGAAGGAAATATCAAAACTACTTTTGCAAAAAGAGAAATTTTGGAACATATAGAAGAAATGGAACAAAGTGATATTAAAATACCAGAAATTCTTACAATGCTACAAGAATTAAAAAAACAAAATATCCCCATTGAATTAAAAGAATGGACTATGCAAGAACTCACCCAAAAATTAGTTAAAATATACCAAAATAAAGATAAGTAAAAACACAAGAAAATAGATAGGCAATATTATTTGCATAAAAACTTCGAAGCACTTACAAGAAAGCACCTTTAACAAAGAGTGTCACGGAGTGGCTGGGGGTTCTTAAAAATTAAAATAGGAGATAAAATAAAACAATGAAAACAACCATAAAACTAATTGCTTTTTTTGTGTATACAGTAGGACTATTTTTTGTACAAGATTTTTATGTATTAGCACTTTTTGCAATATTACAAATTCTATTCATGCCAATATGCCATATTTCCATAAAAGAAGCTACAAAAACACTTATACACCTAATGCCATTTATTCTATTTACCGTATTAATTGATGTATTTGTCATGGAATTTGTAGAAGCCATACAAATTGGAATTCGATTAATTCTCGTCTGCCATATGACTTATCTTTTTAGTAAAACCACTACTACCATGCAAATTGCAAAAGCAGTTAAAAATCTGCTATATCCATTAAAATGGTTTGGAATTAATATAGACAATATTGGTATTATGGTAAGCCTTGCTATTACCTTTATTCCAATTATCAAACAAGAAATAGAATTCATACGCTATAGCTTAATTGCAAAAGGCTTTGATATGCGTGTTAAAAATCAAATAAAACACATAAATTATATCATGGCACCACTTTTTTATTCCTTATTACGAAAAGTAAAAGAATTAGAAGAGGCACTAAAAGCGAAGGGATATGTGGAGGAATAGAAGAATTTTGCTTGAGTAGAATCAAGATTTATGATATATTGAGTAGGACAATTAATATACAAATTTATAGGAGGATATTTATGCAAGAGACATTTTATTTTACATCCTCAACAGGGGAAAAACTGTATGCCCAAAAGTGGCAAAATGAGGAGATAACGACATACCGAGGAGTGATACAATTAGTACATGGTATGGAGGAACATATTGGTCGTTATGAAGATTTTGCAAAACTTCTTATATCACAGGGGTATATTGTTGTAGGGCATGACCATTTGGGGCATGGAAATAGTGCTAAAAATCCAGAGGATTTGGGGTATTTTGCAAAAGAGGATGGATGGAATCGATTGGTAGAAGATGTTCATATTTTGCAAAATAAAGTAGCAAAAGAGTATCCAGAGTTGCCATATGTTATTTTTGGGCATAGTATGGGCTCTTTGGTAACAAGAACTTATTTAACGAAGTATCAAGATAACCTAACAGGAGTGATTCTTTCTGGAACAAGCGGGCAAAAATCGGGGCTATTAGTAGGTCAAGTTTTAACAAAGTTGATTATGTTATTAAAAGGAGAACGATATCGTAGTGAGCTACTTGAATATTTAGTAACTGGTTCCTTTAATAAAAAATTCAAACCCAATCGCACCAAATCCGATTGGATTACAAGAGATGAAAAGGAAATTGATAAATGCCAAAAAGATCCAAAATGTGGGTTTAATTTTACTACCAATGGCTACCTAAACTTACTAAAAGGAAGCTATTATTTATCAAAACAAAAAAATATTAATAAAACTGTCAATGTTCCTATTTTATTAATATCTGGCGACAAAGACCCAGTAGGAGGTATGTCAAAAGGTGTTATTCGTGTAATGAACATGCTACAAAAAGCAGGAGTAAAACAAGTAGACATACGACTATTCAAGGATGCAAGACATGAATTATTAAACGAAATTAACCGAGATGAAGTGTATTATGTGGTGTTAAATTGGTTGAATAGGGTGTTAGGGGAATAAGAAAAAGGATAAAAAGTTACTATATCCTTGAAATTCATGAAAAATTTATGAATAATAAAATATGGCTTGCGTAAAATAAAAGTATATGCTATAATAATTATAGTTAGCAAGTTCAAATGATGTCAAAAATTGAATTTGTCTGAGATATGTTCGTCGCATATCTCTTTTTTTATTAATAAAGAAAAAGCGGGTCGTCGTCCCGCCCAAAAGATTACTCTTTTTCAGTGTTTTGGTTTTCGTTGCTATTATTACTAAGTAATAATAAAACAATTAATCGCCAAATAAGTTCATATGATGTCATTGAATTGTCCTCCTTTCTACAAGTTTTGCCTTGTAAAGAGGCTGTTTTCAATTATATATAAATTTTACTTACTTGTCTATGGATTTACAAAAAATATTTAATCATGTGGATTTTCGAAAATAAGTTTTATAATGTGTTCACAAAGATTTTCTTTGGATAATTTGCTACTTGTTTTTACCCACCATCCAATGGTGCTAATAACAGCACCAGAGTAAAATTCAGAAATTAGTTCAATCGGAACGGTATGAATAATGCCTGTTTCTTCTTCCTTTTTTAGCATTTCTTGCATGTACGAAACACAAGTACGATGAAAAAGTTTTAAAAATCCCGTATCTTCATTTTTCTTTACCACCGCACGGAAGAATTTTCGGTGTTCATCAATATAGTTTAAAACACTCATAATCATATTGGTATAAAAATCCTCTATGTTCGAATAAGCATAGGGTTTTAAGTTGCTAGTAATTTCTTTTTCTATTTCTGAAATCGTATAGTCCAATAATTCATATTTATCCGAAAAATGTGTATAGAATGTTGTTCTATGTATCATGGCTAAATCACAAATATCATTTACTTTAATTTCATCAAATGGTTTTTTTGTTAATAATGTAAAAAGCGAATCTTGTAATAATTTGTAGGTTCGTTTTGTTCTTAAATCTCCCATTACTTGCACCTCTAATATTTTTTCTTGCATTTATTATAAAACTTTTTTCGATGGTTGTAAAGATAATCGACACATGTATACACATACATTTTTGCAAAAGTGTCGAATAACCATACAAGTATCGAAAAGTGTAGTTGCAAAACAGCAAAAATTTTCTATAATTATTTATTAGCAAGAACAAGAAAGGAGAGACGTTTATGCAAAAATTTGCACAGATGATTTGTAAACATCGAAAAGCAATTTTAATTATTGCGATATTACTAATCATTCCATCCATCATTGGCATGAAGGCAACTAGAATCAATTATGACATTTTAGTCTATTTGCCAGAAAATATCGAAACCATACAAGGAGAAAACATTTTATCAAGTGAATTTGATATGGGAGCATTTTCGATTGTCATTGTGGAAGATATGAAAGCAAAAGATGTCATTACATTAGAAAAGAAAATAAGAGAATTAGAGAATGTACAAAAAGTAGTTTCGATTAATGATGTAATCGGAACAAGTATCCCAAGAGAAATGCTACCAGAAGAAATAAAAACTGCGGTATATAAAGAAAATGATACCATTATGCTAGTTACTTTTAAAGAAGCAATTTCCTCAGATGAAACCCTAAAAACAATTGAAAACTTAAGAGAAATCACAAACGAGCAGTGTAAAATTAGTGGAATGTCTGCTACGGTATTAGATACCAGAAATCTATCCGACTCCGAAATTGTCATTTATGTTATTATTGCCGTTTTACTATGTTTCTTAATATTAGAAATTGCATTAGATTCCTACATAGCACCCATCTTTTTATTATTAAACATTGGAATTGCTATTTTGTACAATATGGGAACCAATATTTTCTTAGGAGAAATTTCCTATATTACCAAAGCCATCAGTGCCGTATTACAACTAGGAGTCACTATGGATTTTGCCATTTTCTTATACCATAGCTATATGCAAGAAAAAGAACATACAGGAAATAAGGAAACAGCAATGGTAATTGCAATCACCAAAACATTAACCTCTGTGCTAGGAAGTTCTCTTACCACGATTGCAGGATTTTTAGCACTTTGTAGCATGAATTTAACTCTAGGAAAAGATATTGGAATTGTTATGGCAAAAGGGGTACTATTTGGAGTAATTTGTGTAGTAACCATCTTACCTGCCATGATACTAGAAGGAAGTATATGGATTGAGAAAACAAAACATAGAGAAATTATGCCAAAATTCAAAAGATTAACGAAATTTAATATTAAACATTATAAAGCGATTATTTTTGTATTTGTGATTGCATTACCAATTGCTTTTTATGGTTATCAAAATACAAAAGTATATTATAACTTAGATAAATCCCTACCAACAAGCCTTCCAAGTGTGGAAGCGAACAATCAATTAAAAGAAGAATTCGAAATGGTATCCACACAAATTGTATTACTCGACAAACAAGTACCAAATTATAAAGTAAATGAAATGCTACAAAAGATTGATGATTTAGAAGGAATTGGATGGACAATATCCTATTCCAAAATAGCAAGAAGTGGACTGCCAGATGAAATACTACCAGAAGAGATAAAAGAGGTATTTGAAAACGACACCTACCAACTAATCTTAATCAATTCCAATTACGAAATGGCAACCGATGAATTAAATCATCAAATTACAGATATTAACAATATTATCAAACAATATGACCAAAACGCCATTCTAGCAGGGGAAGGTCCACTAATGAAAGACCTAGTAGAAATTAGTGACCACGATTTTAACAGTGTAAACACCGTATCGATTGCGATTATCTTTTTATTAATGATTGTAGTATTAAAATCGATTACATTACCAGTCATTTTAATGCTTACTATTGAATTTGCCATTTTCATTAATATGGGAATTCCTTACTACACAGATACCATTATCCCATTTATTGCTTCCATTGTAATTGGAACAATTCAGTTAGGAGCAACAATCGATTATGCAATTTTAATTACGACAAAATATGGAAGTGCTAGAAAACGAGGAAAGAGTAAGCAAGGTGCCGTAGAGGAAGCCTTAGGAACTTCGATTGGTTCCATCTTTGTAAGTGGACTATGTTTCTTTGGTGCAACCTTTGGGGTAGGAGCTTATTCCAAAATAGAAATGATTGGTTCCCTTTGTACCTTAATGTCAAGAGGTGCCATTATTAGTATGATAACGGTTATCATGGTATTACCAGCATTTTTAATGTTATTTGACCGAATCATTTGCAAGACGACCATCGGAATGAAACAAAAATCGGCTTGAAAAAAATAAGAATCAAGTCATAAAAAAATAATTAGCCTTTTATAAATGGCATGTTAATAAAGGCAAGAAAGGAGAATTCATATGAAAACAAACAAAACAATAAAAGTAATTTCAGGTATAACATTAGTATCTATGCTTTGCTATACCATGCCAGTAATGGCATATACCAAAGAAGAAACGGTTTATTCTAAGTTGGATGCAAGAGGAGAGGTATATCAAACAATCGTATCAACCCATATTAAAAATACAGAAGAAAGCCAAACCCTTCAAGATTTATCCGATTTATTGGAGCTTGAAAACACAAATGGGTATGAAACGTTCCAAAAAGATGGGAACACGGTTGTATGGAATGCAAATGGAAACGATATTTATTACCAAGGAGAAAGCAAAAAGGAAATACCGATTTCCTGCCAAATTTCGTATGAATTAAATGGAGAAGAAATTACGAAAGAAGACCTTGTGGGAAAAAGTGGAAAGGTAAAAATTACGTTAAATTATACAAACCATGAAGAACACACGGTAAATATAAATGGAAAAAATGAAGTGATTTATACACCATTTTTAGTAATGGCAGGCACAATCCTTGATAACGAAACCAATAAAAATATCACGATTTCAAGTGGAAAAGTCATTGATGATGGTTCCAAAACAGTAGTCATTCGGAATGGCATTTCCGGGAATGGAGGAAAGTCTTGGAGGTGAGATAGAACTTCCAAGTAAGATTGAAATCGAAATGGATACAACAGATTTTGAAATAGATACCATTGCTAGTTTTGTAACACCACATATAATAGAAAGCAAAGAAGATTTAGAAAAACTGGATAAATTAGAGGAAGTATACAGTAAAATAAATCAATTACAAGATGCAAGTACGCAATTAGTAGAAGGAACAGGGAGTTTACAAGATGGAATGGAAACCTTAAATACAGGAATTGGTATGTTATCTAATGAATTAAGTGTAGCAATTGGTAAGTATGAAACCGTTAAGAAACAAACAGCAGACCGAGAAGCACTAAAAGAACAAATTGCAAACATATTAAAACAAGAAATGAATCAAATGCTTCCTAACATTCAAGAACAAGCCCAAATAGAAGCAAGAAATTCGATAAAAAGACATGAAACCGAAATTGAACAATCCGTTGTAGAAACATCGATGGAATATACTAAAAAAGCAATTAATGAGAAACTAATAGAAATCCAGAAAAACAATGGAAAAATATTAACAAGTGAACAAGAAAAACAATTAGAAAATGCGATTGCAAAAGACATTAGGGAAGTATACAAAAAAGCAATGCAAGACCCACAAATCAATGCATACCTAACAGAATTGGTAAATGCAATCAAAGCAGAAAATAAAAAAATGGAACAGGGCTTAAAAGCAGAAGCAAAAGAAAAAGTATCCAATGAGATAAAGGCAAAAAAAGCCGAAACCTCAAAAATGACACCAACAGAGCTTGCTAAAAAATATGCAAATGAAATTGCAAAAATACAAGCAATTGGCCCTAAAAATGCAGATGGTACGCCAGCTATTACTACCATGCAAGCATTACAAATGATAGGAGTAGTTTCTGAATCAACATTAACCGAAGTAGAAACCACAATTAATAACAAAATAGATACCATTACAGTAAGTAATACCACTGAAATAGAAGCAAAAATAAGAGCATATCTCGATACCTATATAAAGGATATATCAGAACAAATTGCTAATAAATTTACAGGAGGAAATAAAGAATTATTAGAAAAATACGAAGCAAATATGATGAAACAAATAGTAGATAGCCTAAAAAATCAGTTAGCAAATGACCAAGTATTAAAAGCATATGAAAATAAGCTAACAGAAGAAGTAAAGAAAACAATTAGTACCGTTTCCCAAAAAACAGCCCAAGATTTAGCCCAAAATTATACTCAAACGATTGCCAATGAAATTGCAGACAATGTAATTGCAAAACAATTAAGTGGTGAAGCAGTTGGAGGCATGATTGACCAAGAATTAACAAAGTATGAAAATGTAATCAATGAGGAATTAGCAAAAGTAGATACCAAAATTGAAAAATTAAAACAAGCACTACCACAGCTAACAAGTGGAGCAAAACAATTACAAACAGGTTCGCAAGAATTGGCAAACGGTATGAATTTGTTTAACGAAGAAGGAATAAAGCCAATTTATAATTTAGTAAATGGCAAGCTAAAAAATATGGGAGAAAGAGTAAAGAAACTAGGCGAACTTTCTTTGGAATATAACAATTATACAATGTTAGAAGAAGGACAAGAGGGAAAAGTACAATTTATATTACTTGCCGATGGCATAAAAAAAGAAAGTAAGCAGAAGCAAGAGGGGAAAGAGGCTATTTTGAAGGATGAGAATGTCGGTAAGGAAGAAGAGAATTAAATAGGATGATAAAAATAAACGATAGCACTTGTGCTGTCGTTTATTTTGTGACATAACAAAAAGGTAGAACAAAGTTCTAATACAACCCCCCAATGAATACAATGTAGAAAACAACGTATTCATAAGGGGGTCTTTCATTTGGGAAAAATCTACATAGAAGAGCGTGCCGTTAATCTTGCACAGTATATTATAGATAGTGGAGATACCGTAAGAGGAGCAGCAAAGAAGTTTGGAATTAGTAAAAGTACTGTACATAAAGATGTTAGTGAAAGATTACAAAAGATAAACCCATGTTTAGCGTTGGAGGTTAGAAAAATATTAGATGAAAATAAAGCAGAAAGACATATTAGAGGAGGGATGGCAACGAAATTAAAATATAGTAATGAAAAAGAACAACATGTAGGATAATATGGAAAAATATTATTATTTTAAAAGAATAAGCATGAAAAATATGGAAAAACTATTATTATAAGAAGGTGAACTTATGATGATAGTTTTTTTTATAGTTTTAGTTTTAATCATACTTATATTAGGAGCAATCCTAAGTACACTAAGCATTCGAATTGATAAATTGTGTTTTTCAAATCAGCGTTTTGGGAAGAGGAAAATGGATTATTTGGTTTTTTTGGAATTATATTTATTTGGCGTAGTGAAAGTAATAACCTTAAGAATTGACCAAAAGAAAGTAGAGAGAATAGCTAGAAAATGGAAGGTAAAAGAGAGAATGCAAGAGGTTAATCTAAAACAGATGAAACAGGAATTACCAACAAAAGACGAACAAATAAAACTGCTAAAAAAACTAAAAATACAATTAAAGGAATTTCATTTTGTATTAGAATTAGGAACAAAAGATGTATTAATAACATCAGCCATTATAGCACTACTATCTAGCACTTTAGGGATTATAATTGCTAGAGTGATAAAACAATACGAAGAGGAAAAATATGAATATAAAATGATACCACTTTATCACAATAAAAATGAAATAAACTTTAGCTTAAATTGTATAATTCAGGTAAAAATGGTACATATTATTAGTATAATTTTTACTTTAGTAAGAAAAAGAAAGGAGAAGAGAAAACATGAGCGAACATCCAATAGAAGGTCTTATGACTACAGCTATGAACAATATTAAAGATATGGTAGATGTTAATACCATTATAGGCGAGCCAATCGAAACCTCAAATAATGTTGTGATTATTCCCATATCCAAAGTATGCTTTGGGTTTGCAGCAGGAGGAAGCGAATTTAAAGGAGAAACCATAGGAGAATATAGCAAAAAAGACAGAGACGAAGAAATTCAATATAATTTACCATTTGGTGGAGGCTCTGGTGCAGGAGTCAATATTAATCCAGTTGCATTTCTGGTGATCCAAGGAAATGGAGTAAAACTATTACCAGTTGAACATGGTTCTTCCATAGACCGTGTATTAGATTACTTACCAGACTTCATGGAAAAAGCCAATAACTTAATGAATAAAATGATGCAAAACAAAAAAGAAGAAAAAAATAAAGTAAGACAAGAAGAAATTAGACAAAAACGAGAAGAAGCAAAAAAAGAAGAAAATACGATACCAAAAACAAGACCAAAACGAAATGTAGCACCACAAAATATCGTATATGAATACGAATATGAAGAACCACAAAAAGAAAGCCAACCAATCCAAATCGAATATGAAGATTTTGAACGATACGAAGATGAATAAGTTAAAAAACCAAAGGAAATGTAAGCTCCTTTGGTTTTTTAATAAAATTGTAAGAGAATTGGTATCGAAAAGTCTTGACTAATTTAATGTAAATATTTATATTATATAACAAATATCTTCAAAAATATAAGAATTTATAAAATTTTATGTTATAATTGAAATGCATCTAAATATTTAGGACATACTAAAAAATAAGATAGAAAAGGGAAACC
Organism: uncultured Clostridium sp.; assembly: GCA_948470025.1. Lineage (GTDB taxonomy): Bacteria > Bacillota > Clostridia > TANB77 > CAG-508 > RGIG8482. Next base: position 41,636 of record CAOKNG010000003.1, read on the forward strand.
AACTATGAATGAACCTATAAAAATAAAAAGCAATAAAGATTATGAAGAACTTATTAGATTTATACAATATGAGAAAGTTGTACGAGCTATATCCAATTTTCCAACCACTGGCTGGAAAATTGAGTTGGACTAATTTATGTGAAATACTAACAATAAGTGATGAATTAGAAAGAAATTTTTATATAGAAGAGGCAAGCAAAGAAAAATGGAGCAAAAGAACTTTAAAGCGTCAAATGGAAAGTGGACTTTTCCTAAAGTTAGCAGTTTCTAAAGACAAAAATGAAATTTTAGCATTAGCAAAAACAGGACAAGATAATAAATGAGGAAAAATAATCAAAACATAATTAGGTAGTAAAAATAATATTAATTAATAATTAGTAGCTTATGGAGGTTAATAATGAAAGAGGAATATAATACTTTAGAATATTATAATAAGAATGCAAAAATATATTGTGAGCAAACATTAGTTGGAAATTTGCAAGAAAATTATGATAAATTTTTAAAACAACTAGAACCTAATGCATATATTTTGGATTTTGGATGTGGTTCAGGAAGAGATAGCAAATATTTTATAGATAATGGTTACAAAGTTAAAGCAATAGATGGCTCAGAAGAAATGTGTAGGTTGGCTAGACAATATATAAGTCAAGAGGTAGATTGTATGAAATTTGAAGAACTAAATGATATAGATACTTATGATGGGATATGGGCTTGCTCTTCAATACTTCATGTTGAAAAAGATGAGTTATTTAATGTACTTATTAAAATGATAGATGCCCTAAAAACTAATGGAATAATCTATACATCTTTCAAAATAGGAACAGGGTATGAAATAAAGGAAAATAAATATTACAATTACTTAACAAAAGATGAAATGATTCAAATATTAGATAAAACAAGAAAAAAGGTTAAACTTATTGATTATTTTGAAACTCTTTCTAGTACAAAGAGAAATGCTAAAAATACAATTTGGGGTAATTTTATTATAAAAAAATTTGAATAAATGGGCCTTCTAGTATGCCTTCGTAAGCTATTTTAAATAGAGTCTAAAAAGTAACAAAAATAGTACAATTATTAAAAAAACAATTGTACTATTTTTTTTCTTGTGATATAGTAACTAAGAAGCAAAAAAGAAAGGAAGAAACAAATTGGAAATTCAAGGAAGATTAAATGATATCATTTATCAAAACGAAGTAAATAGCTATACCATTGCAACATTTGAAACCGATGAAGAAGAAATTACCATTGTTGGGTATCTTCCTTTTATTCATTCAGGCGATACATTAAAACTAGTTGGAAAATATGTGACTCATAAGGATTATGGGGAACAATTTAAAATTGATACATTTGAAAAATTGATGCCACAAACCTTAGAGGCATTAGAACAATATTTAGCAAATGGAACCATTAGGGGAATTGGCCCCGCAACTGCAAAGAAAATTGTTAATACTTTTGGGGAAGAAACCATTCATGTTTTTCAATATGAACCAGAAAAATTAGCAAATATAAAAGGAATTAACAAAGAAAAAGCACTTACTATGGCGGAGGACTTTAACGAAAATTGGGAGCTATGGCAAATTGTTGGCTATTTGGAAAGGTTTGGAATTGGACCACAAAATGCCAAAAAAATTTATGAAGCACTTGGCACAAATGCCATTCATGAAATTGAAGAAAACCCTTACATATTAGTTGACCTAGCAAGAGGTGTCGATTTTAAGCAAATCGATAAAATGGCAATGGATATTGGAATTGGTTATGATAACGAAAAAAGAATAGAAAGCGGTATTAAATATAGTTTAATTCGCATTCGGCTATAACCGGACATACCTGTGTACAAAAGGAAAAATTAGTACAGTTTGTAAAAGACTTATTACAAGTTGAAGAAGAACACATTGAAAACAGTCTAATTAATCTAAATGTAAAAAAAGAAATTGTATTAGAGAATAGAGAAGATATTAAAGCAGTATATTTATACCCATATTACATGGCAGAAGCGACAATTGCAGAAAAATTAATCGGTTTACGTGATAGCGATAACATAAAAGAAATCAAAAAATTCGGGCAAGAATTAAAAAAACTAGAACAGGCTTCTAGTATTGAATTATCGGAAAAACAAAAAGAAGCATTAGAAATGGTAAACAAGGAAAATGTCTGTGTTATTACAGGAGGGCCAGGAACAGGAAAAACGACAGTTATTAAAAGTATTATTGAATTATATGAAGAAAAAGACAAAAAGGTAGTGCTATGTGCACCAACTGGTCGAGCAGCTAAACGTATGACAGAAGCCACAGGAAAAGAAGCAAAAACCTTACATCGTTTATTGGAAATTGGAAAAATAGAAGACGAAAGTATGAAAAACACTCTAAAAGCAGAAATTACACCAATTGATGCTGATGTCATTATTGTGGATGAAGTATCCATGGTAGATGTGTTTTTAATGAATTATCTTGTAAAAGCAATTTACAAGGGAACAAAACTAATTATTGTAGGAGATGCAGACCAATTACCATCGGTAGGGCCAGGAAGTATCTTAAAAGACATTATCGATTCAGGAGCAATTGCCACCATCCACTTAGACACCATTTTTAGACAAGCAGCCAAGAGTAAAATTATTGTAAATGCCCATAGGGTAAACGAAGGGCAAACATTTTTAACCAAAGAGGAAGCAGAAGAAATGGATTCCAAGGAAGATTTTTTCTATATTCGTCCCAATACACGGGGAAGAAATGGTGTATCAAGTAGTATCCTTAAGTAGTAACCGATTATCCAAATATGGAGATTATGATTTTTTCGAGCACATTCAAGTATTATCACCAACCAAAAAAGGAGACCTAGGCACCAAAGAATTAAACCGAGTATTACAAGAAACTTTAAACCCACCATCAGAATTAAAAAAAGAAAAAAGCAGTATGGGAGTCATTTTCCGTGAACAAGACAAAATCATGCAAATTCGAAATAATTACGATATTTATTGGGAAAGAAAAGAGCCGGAATATGAATATGGCAGTGGTGTGTTTAATGGAGAAATGGGTACCATTGAAAAAATTGATGAAGTAGAAAAACAAGTAAAAATTCGCTTTGATGATGACAAAGAAGCATGGTATGCATTTTCCGACTTAGACCAAATTGAACATGCCTATGCGATTACCATTCACAAAGCCCAACGGAAGTGAATTTGATGTGGTAATCATGGTAGTACCACCATCTTCTAGCATGTTACTCACAAGGAATTTATTATACACAGGCTTAACCAGAGCCAGAAAATTGCTAATTTTAATTAGCCAAGACAAAATCATTCAATTCATGATACAAAATGCAGATATCAAAAAAAGAAACACAGGGCTTATGTATAAATTAAAAGAAATGTAGGGTTCTTAAAAGGAGGTTCATTCATGCTAGACAAATTCATTCATCTTATCTACCCACAGGTCTGTGGAATTTGTGGAAAAATTTCAAACAAAGATGTGTGCAATCGTTGCAAAGTCAAAATCAAAGACTATTGGAGAAGCAAAAAACACATCTATTTAACAAAAAATTACGATACTCACATGTATCTATTCGATTACCAAGACATCATTAGAGAAAAAATATTACAATACAAATTTCAAGAAAAAACTTATATTTATCATAGTTTTGCAAAAATTATAGCAAATGATGAAAAAATATGTAGATTTTTAAAAAGTTATGATATAATAATCCCAGTTCCAATTAGTAAAAAAAGGAAAAAACAAAGAGGCTATAATCAAAGTGAAATTTTAGCCAAAAAACTTGCTAGTCAAACAAAACACTTAGCATATTTCAACAATGTGTTATATAAGAAAAAAGACACACTGCCACAAAGTTTACTAGATAAAGAAAAACGAGAAACAAACATTCAAGGAGCCTATTACATAAAAAACGAAAAAGCGGTACAAAATAAGAAAATCTTATTATTTGACGATATTTATACAACAGGAGCAACCGTAAATGAATGTAGTAAACAACTAAAACAAATAGGAGCAAAAGAAATTGGTGTACTAACACTTGCCAAAGATTAAATGATTGTGTTAGTGGCTCTGCCACTTACAAATCATTATATGCGTTAGTTAAATGGTTGTGTTATCGCCTTTGGCGATTACAAATCATTATATGCGTTAGAATAGAGAAAGAGGTGGAACATGGAAGATTTAGTAGAAAGTATTTTAGATTATGTAAGAAACGACTATACCGATTATGCCATTATGATTAATGGTGAATGGGGAAGTGGAAAAACCTATTTTTGGAACCATAAAATTAAAAACAAAATAGAATCCATGCAATTAAATGGAAAAAAATATACCACAATCTATATGTCTTTATATGGAATTTCAAACCTAGAAGAAATCAGTAAAAAAATATTCATTGAAACCACACAATTAATGGATAAAAACCTAAAACGATATATGGATGCCAACGAACAAACCACCATTCCAGAATATGCAAAAACTGGTTTAGATATGGCAAACTTTTTTGGTGTTACCCAAAATGGAGACCATATCGATTATGGAGAATTCTTTTCCACCGATGATAAAGTATTATGCTTTGATGACCTAGAAAGAGCAAATGTAGACGTTATCGACATTCTAGGTTATATTAACAACTTTGTTGAACACGACCACATAAAAACCATAATCATATGTAATGAAAAAGAACTATCCACCAAATTAAAAAGCAGTAATCTAGAAATGAAAACCTTTATTGCAACTTATCTATTAGACAAAGAAGGAGATTTAGACAAAGTAAGCGACAAACCAATGGTAGAAAAAATTCAAGACAAAATTGAATATGTATTTGATAAAGCAAACGATTATGAAAGAATCAAAGAAAAACTAATTGGTGAAACCTTTGAATATGCACCAGAATTTACGTATATCATCAATGGACTATTAATGCGATATGAAAACAATGAAGAACTCATTCGTTTTTTACGAGAAAATACAGGGCTTATTATTTCTACCTTCAATAAAAGTGGAACGAGAAACTTAAGAATTTTAAAACATGCGCTAAACGACTTTAAAAAGATATTTGATATGGTAAACAAATATTATCCAAACACCAATAACTTAGTACTACAAACCATGCTTATTTTTACCATAGCAGTATCCTTCGAAATAAAAGCAGGAAAAATTACCAAAGATAAATTTGTCAATATCAAAGATAACGAAGAATACAAATCCATTTTAGTATCTTCAAGAGTATTATTAACCGATAACCGTCAATTCTATATTAAAGAATTTGATAACAACTATTACTACAACTTTAAATCGGAATATCGTTTCATTAAATTTATTGAAATTTATGTACGTACCAGAATTTTTGATATGAAAGTATTTAAAGACAATATGGAGGTTATCATTAATACAGTGGATACTGATAAATTACCAGGGTATAAACGATTACTAACCGAAGAATATTGGAAAATCAGTGATGACCAATTTGACCATGTAATCGATGAAGTATTAGAAGATGTAAAAGAGGGAAAAATACGATTAATCGATGTAATGAAATTATTTGCATATTTTAGCTATTTCATAAAAAAAGGGCTTATTCATTATGACATGAGAACCGTAAAAAGCATCTTCTTTAATGGAATGAATGTAGCCTCTCTAAATTCAGAATACTGTGAAAATGTAGAAGAAGAATTAGCAGGAATAACCATTGGAGAAGTGAATGCAGATATAGAAGAAGTACTAAAATACTTTAATCAATTAAATGTTCAATTAAAAGATAAAATGTATATCGAAAAAGCAGAAGAAATCTTCAAATGTATTCCAATGCGAATGGATTTATTCTATGAGAGATTTGACGAAGAATGTATGAACATACCAATTTTTAAATACTATGATGTATTCCAAATGTTCCAAAGAATCTCGTGTGCAAGTAATGAAGACATTATGACGATTAAAGAAAAACTAGTAAACCGTGTAAAACTATACCAAGCAGAAATTGAACCAGAAATGAAAAACATCAAACAACTAAAACAATTAATCGATGATTACACCAAAAATAAAGATGCAACCATCAAAATTGTTATGCTAAGAGAATTCTCAAAAGACCTAGAATATATCCTAGACCAATACAAAGTCCCAATTCTTGGGGGAAAAAGAGATGACATACAAGTAGGTGTTCCTAAAGTACAACTAACATAAATTTAGAAAAATTGTCAAAATTACGTATAAAAATTTTTCCAAATCAAATACTAAGATAAATTAAAAAACAAAAAGGAGGGAAAATTTTGAAAGCAACAGGTGTCGTAAGACGTATTGACGATTTAGGAAGAATTGTTATTCCAAAGGAAATAAGAAAAACATTGAGAATTAAAGAGGGGGACCCTCTAGAGATATTTACCGATAAAGAAGGCGAAGTTATTTTAAAAAAATATTCACCAATTGGAGAATTATCGGAATTTGCAACAGGTTATGCAGAAACTCTAGCAAAAACCACAGGACATATTGCATGCATTACCGACAAAGATACGGTTATTGCTGTTTCGGGCGGTTCTAAAAAAGAGTTCTTAGAACAAGATTTAAGCCAAGAGCTAGAGCAATTATTAGAAGACAAGGAAGTCTACACCAGTAAAGAAAACAACGAGGTAGCACTTCCAATAACCAAAAACGACAATGCTGGGAGAAAATACAATTCTCAAGTAGTATACCCAATCATTTCGCAAGGAGATGTGATAGGAAGTGTAATTCTTTTATCAAAAGACAATAACACAAAAATGGGAGATACCGAATTAAAAGTAGTTCAATCCGCAGCAGGATTTTTGAGTAGTCAAATGGATATATAAATGTAGAGGCGGGCCTTGTGTCCGCCTTTATAAATTAATTTTATAAGAACCAAGAAAAGAAGAAACACCCCTTGACAATATTTATAATTAAAGGTAAGATAAAGACATAAATAAATATGTACATTGACAATTGAACAAGAAAAAGTATTTACAATGCTATTGTTATTTAAATAGAAATAAAGGAAAATGTGCATATTTATGGAAAAAATGTAAACAATAAGAAAAAAGGAAAAATGTGCCTGTAGGGGTTGCATATCATGCAACCCAGAATATGCGAAATATTGTACAAAAAGGACCTGCATAATATACAGACCCCTACAGGCAAAAAAGAAACATAGGAGGCAAAAGAGAAAATGAGAAAAGAAAGAAAATTAATAAAAACCGAAAAACCATGTAAACCACATGTAGGGGTCGATGCCCACATCGACCCGAAAGGAATCACATTAATAGCCCTCGTGATAACCATCATCGTGCTACTAATCCTAGCAACAATTACCATAAACCTAACAGTAGGACAAAGAGGAATCTTAACAAGAGCACAGGAAGCAGGAAGAAATTATGAGGAGGCAGCAAAACAAGAAGATGAAGACTTAGCAAAATTTTTAGGAGAAGCAGATAATATCATAGCAGGAAATACAGGAAGTAGTAGTGGAGGAGCAACAGGAGGAAATGATTCTTCTACAGACAACAACTATACAATGGTAGATGGAGTACCAGTACCAAAAGGATTTGAACATACAGAAGGAACAAAGGAAACAGGATTTGTCATAAAAGATAATAGTGGAATCGAGACAGACGGAAATGAATTTGTGTGGGTGCCATGTAGTGAGGACGGAGCTAATGGAAGTATAAAATATGACCGATATGCATTTTCAAGAGATGGATGGGAATTTACACAGACAAAAGTTGGTGAAGAAATAAAGATGAATGCATATGGAACAGAATATAGTTTTACAGAAACAATATCAAGTATAGAAATAGAACTAAATAGTATTAAAAAATATGGTGGATTTTATATAGGAAGATATGAAGTAGGAATTGTAGGATATGATGAAGGAGTAAAAACAAGCAATAGCAATAAAGAAACAAATTGGACAGGATATAGTAATGGAAAAGCAGTCGTACAAAAAGATAAACAAGTATGGAATTATATCACAAGAGATATGGCAAAAACAGTAGCAGAAGGGATGTACACAAACAATAAGGCAGTAACTAGTCGATTATGTAGTAGTTATGCATGGGATACGGCGTTACAATTTATGGAGACAAAAAATGTAGAATATGCAACGAATAGTGAAGGAGATAATTATTCGGGAAATTTAAGACATACAGGAATAGGAAGTACACCGAGAAATAATATATACGATATGGGAGGCAATGTATCAGAATGGACGACAGAGGTTTTTAGTGACGGAGACGGTCCTTGCACGGGGCGTGGCGGCAATTACGCGAGTGACGCAAGTACCTTTCCAGCAGGTGTTCGTGGCAGTCTTGAAGAGGCGAGCGCGTACGCCTTCATAGGGTTTCGTTCCACTTTATACGTAGGACTGTAAGCTGAAGAAACTACAACTACACCAAAAGAAGTGCAATAAAAATGATATAGAGTAGAATGAAGAAGTCATTTTACTCTATTTTTAAAAACAAAAGAAAACAAGAGAAAACGTAAGAAAAAATATTGAAAAATAATTTTTACCGAAGTTTTGAACTAACAAAAACAAAATCAATTGAAAAAGGTTCTAAATTGACGAATAAGTCATTTTGAAAAATGGAAAAATTATGCTATAATACCAATTGATGGTGCATTATTCTAGTAATATTGTCTATTACGAGGGTGGGGCTAAAAATCCACTAAAGGGCATATCGATGAAGTTTCTTGTAGGTGCGCGGTAACGCCCAGTTCTGTGTGCTTGCAGGGAGTAAAGATGATAGGGAAATATGTAATGGCATACATAGCATTTCCCCTGTTATCGCGGAGGCTTAAAAATAGTTTCGGCTGTTTTTAAGTAAAACCTATATAAAGTGCCAAGACACAATATATAGAGTAGCCTGTCTTGAGTGGTAAATTTGGGATTAATCGAAACGGTTTTTTTACTACAATAGCTAAGTAATAAAAAAATTATGATTATGAAATTATTATTGCAAAAAAGACTAGTAATAGAGCCAATATTTCAAGGAAAACTTCTAGAGTGTTTGTACTACATTTAAGTACATAAGAACTTAGGGATTAAGGTGTAGATTTTAGTGGCTGTCTGGTAATCTTTTTTTGATAAAGAGATTATTTTCTTGAAACGGAAACGGCTAAACAGTAATGTTTAGTAGAAAATAGAGAAATTCGGCTAGACCTATACTACAAAGTTTACTTAAGTTCTTACCATCTAAATCAATTTTATGAAAAAACAAGGAGAGAAAAAGACTTGAAAGAAAACAAAGAAAAGAAGAGTAACGACAATATAAAATGGTTTATCGAAGTATTTATCATTACCTTTATATTATCGCTATTTTTTTCATACATATCAACAACCGCCATTAATGATATTCCAATGATACCAGCAATTTTCATCTTGCTTGGGGTTATTTTAGTAGGTATTTTATTTGATATTGTAGGAGTAGCGGTAACTGTAGCAGGAGAAGAAGAATTCCATGCAAGAGCAAGTAAAAAAATTCCAGGAGCCAAAACAGCAGTAAAACTGATTCGAAATTCTTCCATTGTGGCCAATATTTGTGCAGACGTTATTGGCGATATTTGTGGGGTATTAAGTGGAGCCATTAGCGCGATTATTGCCATGAAAATAACTGAGAGTTATCAAATATCTTTTCCAATTCAATTTTTGATTAGTGCACTAGTTGCATCATTAACAGTTGGAGGAAAAGCGTTAGGAAAAGGATTGGCAAAGAAGAAAAGTGGTACGATTGTATGGATTGTATCGAGACTCATGAAGGTAGTTTGCCATGAAAAAAAGGAAAAACAGTAAGAGAGAAATAAAACAATGTATTTGCAAAAAGCATGAAATGTAATATAAACTGGCTCTAACTCAAAAGAGAGTAAAATAACCTTGTACATTACACAATTAGTATGTACAGGGTTTTGATTTTGAATCCTTTTTTAGTTATCTAAATTTCTAATAGTAGTATGTTCAAATATTACAATATGTGATAGAATTAGTAAAAATCAAATAGAAGGAGAAAATGATGAAAATAGAAATAAGTAACAAAAATGAAAATTATCAATATATTAGTAGAGAATTACATAGATATAACAATGAAAATGGAAATACACCATATTTTAAAAATAGAAACGATGAACCAAAAGAAAAAGAAGTTTTTGGTTGCTATGCATTTGAAAATGGAAAAATTATAGGTGGAATGGTAGTATATGAAGTTTTACAGTGGTTACAGATACAAAAAACATTTATTAGCAAAGAATGTAGAGGAAAAAATGTTGGAACGGATATTTTTAAGAAATTAGAAGAATATGCAAAACAAAAAGAATTAGTTGGAATTCGAGTAGAAACGCTTGATTTTCAAGCAAAAGGTTTTTATGAAAAGATGGGTTGTGAATTATTGTATGAATTAAAAGACTGCCCAAGAGGAAACATAGAGTATGGGTTTGTAAAGTATATAGAAAGTTAGGGATAGATAAAATGGATAAAAGACCAATTGGAATATTTGATTCAGGTGTTGGAGGTATGACGGTATTGAGACAAATCAAAAAACACCTTCCAAATGAAGACTTGATTTATTTAGGAGATACAAAAAATTTTCCATATGGAGATAAATCAAAAGAAACAATTATTAAATTATCAACAAAATGTATAGAATTTTTAATTAGTCAAGACGTAAAAATGGTTATTATTGCATGTGGAACAGCAACAAGCCAAGCTATAGAAAAAGTAAAGAAAATATATCGATTGCCAATTGAAGGAATAATTAATCCAACAGTACAAGATATAAAAAGAAATGCGATAAAAGAAAACCTCTATATTGGAGTAATTGCAACAGAAGGAACAATTAGAAGTAATAAATGGCAAGAAGAATTGCAAAAAGAAATGAAAGGGGTAGAAGTAATTAATAAAGCATGTCCATTGCTTGCTCCAATGGCGGAACAAGGATGGATTAATAATAAAGTGGCAAGAGAAGCCATTAAAGAATATATGAAACCATTTCAAAATCAAAAAATTGATAAATTGATATTAGGTTGTACACATTATCCTTTGTTTTGTGATTTAATAAGAGAAGAATTGGGAAAAAATGTGGAAATTATAAATACAGGAGAAAAAATAGCAAAATATTTGAAAGAATACTTAGGTAATACAGAAATGGAGAACAGCAAACAACATGTAGGAAAAAGCAAATATTATTTAACCGATATAGAATGTAATTTTGTAGAGGTAGCAAATAGATTATTAAAATACGAAACTTTAGAAAAGAAAATACAGAAGATAAATATTGAATAGGACAGGAATAAAACAAATATCCCCTAATATAAATTAGTATAACGAATTTAAAAGGGGAGATTATGATGAAAAAAATACTATCATTTATAATGATACTAGCCATTATTTTTTCTACAGTAAGTCCAGTATTAGCAGCAGATGAATATAGTTTTGATTTGCAATATACAGGAAACCTTGTAAAAAACGTAGAAAAAGATGCAGTAGTAATATTAACAGGAGTAGCAGGAACCTTGCATACAAGTGTTCAAATTAAAGTAGAAATTACAGGACCTGCTACTCCTAAATTACTTGCAACCGATACAGCAGGAGGAGAACATGACATAGCACAGATGGGATATTGGGGACCAACCTCTGGTTTTGCAGTACAAGGTGATTTTGTTAATAAAACACCAATTAAAGCTACTTTTGTAGAAGAGGGAAATTATACTATTACACTAAGTTTAATTGACCTTGCTAATGCTAATGCAGTAATTGCAACAAAAACCTTTGATTTGCAAGTATATGAAGACAGCTTGCCAGAAAATAATGTGATAGATAATACCATAGTAGAAAATATGGTAGAAGAATTACCAAAAACAGGAACAAGTATATGGGAATACGTAACTTATTTAGCAGTGTTAACGATTGTATTATGGGGTGTAGGAGTGTATTTCAACAAAAAAAGTGTTGCATAAAATAAACATGGACAAAACAGTAAAAGAAAAATATAATGGAAACATACCAAAGATGAAAGGGGAAAAGAAATGGAAGAAGAAAATGTAAAAAAAGTACAGAAAGTAGAAACGAAACATAAAAAAGGAAAGAATACAAAAAAGACAGCACATATTGGATTAGAAATAATAGGGGTTAGTCTAATTATTTTAGTAGCAATTTTTATAGGAAATACCATAAGAAAATTCTATATTTTTAACACATATATGGCAGTTACCAATGAATATAGTACAAAAGATAATTACAAAAAGGTACTGATACAATATGAGGAAGATGAACTAAATTTTGCAGTAATGGGATGTAAAAAGGATAATAAAATTCTTGTAAAAATGTATTCTGAAGATAATACAAAAACGATTGCCTATTATGATGAAAAAACACAAGAATCAATCCTAAAGTTTGATATAGGAAACGATAAAGTGGCTATTGTAAAACAGGATGATAAGCCATCAGTATTTGTATCATCAATGGGATATATAGAAAATTTTACAGAAGTGTCAGCATGGCAAAATTTCTTATTGGCTTTACAGTCTAATGTGATAAGCGAAAATTATAAAGGAAAAGAATGTTATAAAATAACCACTTATGGCGAAGTTGAGCAATGGGTTGATAAAGAAACTGGTTTAATTATAAGACAATCAAGTGGGTATTATCAATCGAAAGATGGAACTATGACACGTCTTTATCATGAGTACACTTATCAATTTGGAACCGTTACCGATGAAGATGTGGCAAAACCAGATTTAACGGGTTATAAAATACAAAAACAATAAAGAAAAACACATTAACTTAAGCACATAAATAAACAGGTACATTCATAAAATGAATGGAGGTTATTTATGAAAGCAAAGTTAGTGTGTTTTAAATTATCCAAGACGATGTGTATTTTAGGAATGATTGTGATTTTTGAAATAGGGTTTATTTTGGTACAAGTAAATGAATTACAAGAATATAAAAGTTTTAAACAAATGCAAGAAAATGTGAACAAAATAGAACCGATCAAAGAAGAAACCACAAACCTAAAAACAAATACAATAGAAACGAATCCCGAAACCAATATACAAAAACAAGAAATCATAAGACAAGAATATCAAACAATGCCAGAAACCCTAAAAGCTTATAAAGTGATTCGGAAAAATAACCATACCAAAACTAAACTTAGATACCTGTATTTTAGAAGAAACCACAACAAAATCCCTAAAAGTATCAGTCACAAAACTATATGGACCAAGCATTAACACGGTAGGAAACTTTTGTATAGCAGGACACAATTACAGAAACAATAAAATGTTTGGAGGTATCAAAACACTAGAAAAAGGCGACACCATTATTTTAACCGACACCTACGGTGATAGCCTTACCTATGAAGTATACGACAACTACCAAACCGACCCAAAAGACGTAAGCTCTCTAAACCAAGAAACCTATGGCGAAAGAGAAGTAACGCTTATTACATGTACGACAGGAGCCATCAAAAGAGTGATTGTAAAAGCAGTAGAAGTGTACGATTAAAAAAGTTTGACAAGATACGACAAAATAATTGTATAAATTACTTTGGTTTGATATAATCAAGCTAAAGTGATTTGTGATTTATTCTAACGCATAGCCATTATTTGTAATCGCCAAAGGCGATAACTTAGGTCATTTATAGAAAGGAGAAGAGAGAATGGAACAAAGTGAGAAGAAATGTTGTGAAAATTGTGGAAAAGATGAAGAACTAGAGAAAATATTATGGGTGTATAAACAAGATAAAGACAATTTAATCCAAATATTAAACGATGTACAAGAACATTATGGGTATATTCCTGTACTTGCACAAAAAGCCATATCGGAATATCTAAACATACCAATGGCAGAAATTTATGGAGTAATTACATTTTATTCAAGATTTACTCTAAAACCAAAGGGAAAATATCATATTGCCGTATGTTTAGGAACCGCTTGTTATGTAAAAGGTTCCCAGAAAATTATGGATAGACTAGAAGAACGACTTGGGATTAAAACAGGAGAAACCTCAAAAGATGGTAAATTTTCCATAGAAGCAACAAGATGTGTAGGAGCCTGTGGGCTTGCTCCTGTATTTACTGTTAATGGAGAAGTGTACGGAAAAGCAACGGTTCAAAAACTAGACCAAATTTTAGACGAATTACAAGAAAAATAGGAGGTGTGAAACGATGAAAACAGTAGAGGAAATTGCCAAAATAAGAAAAGAAAAACGAGAAGAATTAGACTTACGAGTAAACAAAAAAGTAGGAGGAAGAGAAAAGCATATTTTAGTATGCCAAGGAACGGGATGTACTTCCTCAAAATCACCAGAAATATTAGAAAACTTTAAAAAATTAATCAAAGAAAAAAACATTGAAAACGTAAGAGTCATTAAAACCGGATGTTTTGGACTTTGTGCCAAAGGACCAATCGTGATTATCAGACCAGAAGATACCTTTTATGCTATGGTAAAACCAGAAGACTGTGAAGAAATTATTGAAAAACATATTCAAAATGGAGAAATTGTAACTCGCCTTTTATGCAAAGATATCGACGGAAGCAAAGTAAACAGTCTAGATGAACTAAACTTCTATAAAAAACAAAAAAGAATTGCTCTTAAAAACTGTGGTGTCATTAATCCAGAAGACATCGATGAATACATAGCCTTTGACGGATACGTAGCATTAGAAAAAGTATTAAATACCATGACCCCAGAAAACGTAATCGACATCATAAAAGACTCACGGACTTCGTGGACGTGGAGGAGCAGGCTTTCCAACAGGAAAAAAATGGGAACTAACCAGAGCCTCTAAAGAACCACAAAAATATGTTGTATGCAATGCCGATGAAGGAGATCCAGGAGCTTTCATGGATAGAAGCATCCTAGAAGGAGACCCACACTCAGTGATAGAAGCAATGGCAATTGCAGCTTTTGCCATTGGAGCCAATAAAGGATACATCTATGTAAGAGCCGAATATCCAATTGCCGTAAAACGCTTTGACATTGCCCTAAAACAAGCAAGAGAATATGGCATTTTAGGTCAAAACATCTTTGAAAGCAACTTCTCTTTTGACATCGAAATCCGCCTAGGAGCAGGAGCATTTGTCTGTGGAGAAGAAACCGCCCTATTAGAATCCATAGAAGGAAGACGTGGTCAACCACGAGTAAAACCACCATATCCTGCCGTATCTGGCTTATGGGGAAAACCAACTTTAATCAATAACGTAGAAACCTATGCCAATATTGCACAAATCATTCTAAATGGTGCAAAATGGTATGCCAGCATTGGAACCGAAACCTCAAAAGGAACCAAAGTATTCGCCCTAGGAGGAAACGTAAACAATGTAGGTTTAGTAGAAGTACCAATGGGAACCACACTTCGTGAAATCATCTACGATATTGGTGGAGGAATTCCAAATAAAAGAGACTTTAAAGCAGCCCAAACTGGAGGACCATCAGGAGGCTGTATACCAAAAGAACACTTAGACACCCCAATCGACTATGAATCCCTAAAAGAAATTGGTTCAATGATGGGTTCAGGAGGACTAATTGTCATGGACGATACCAAATGCATGGTAAGCCTTGCCAAATTCTACCTAGAATTTACTGTAGATGAATCCTGTGGAAAATGTACCCCATGTCGAATAGGAACCAAAAGAATGCTAGAAATACTAGAAAAAATATGTGAAGGGCAAGGCACAGAACTTGACATATACAAACTAGAAAAACTAGCAAACAACATCAAAAACGCCAGTATTTGTGGACTAGGACAAAGTGCCCCAAACCCAGTCCTAAGCACCATGAAATACTTTAAAGAAGAATACAAAGAACACGTCATCCAAAAAGAATGTAAAGCGCTAGAATGCAAAGCTATGGCAAAAATCACCATCAACCAAGAAAAATGCAAAGGATGTGGCTTATGCCAAAAAAAATGCCCAGTAAACGCAATCGAAGGAGAAGCAAGACAAATAAGAACCATCAACCAAGACAAATGTATCAAATGTGGAACCTGCCTAACCAGTTGCCCATTTAAAGCCATTGGAAATTAGAAGAGTAAAGGCCCCTTTACTTAAGGGGGCTGTCACCGTAGGTGACTGGGGGTTCTTATATAGCAAACACAGATAGAAAATTAAAAAGGAGGAAACCTTATGAAAGAAGAAATAGTAACCTTAACCATAGATGGTGTCGAAATAAAAGCAAAAAAAGGTACTACCATATTAGAAGCAGCAAGACAAGCCGACATTGACATTCCCACCTTATGCTTTCTAAAAGACATAAACGAAGTGGGAGATTGCAGAATGTGTATTGTAGAAGTAGAGGGAAGACGTGGATTTGCTACTTCTTGCATTCAAACCGTAGAAGAGGGAATGGTAGTAAAAACTCATACACCAAATGTATTAGAAGCAAGGCATGTTATTTTAGATTTAATTGTTTCAAACCATGCCAAAGAATGTTTAACTTGTACGAGGTCACGGAAATTGTGAATTACAAGAACTTTGTACGAAATTTAATATTCAAAACATTGAATTTGAAGGAGAAAGAACCGAGCATAAAATTGATAATTTATCCCCATCCATTGTAAGAGATTTTAATAAATGTATTTTGTGTAGAAGATGTATTGCGGCTTGTAAAAAGGTTCAAAAAGTAGGAGCCATTGATTGTATCAATCGTGGGTTTCAGTCTTGTATTTCAACCGTAGGAGACCATAGCTTAAACGATGTAAACTGTACTTTTTGTGGACAATGTATTCAAGCTTGCCCAACTGGAGCCTTACACGAAAAAGAAAGCATCGATGATGTATGGATGAAACTAAAAGACCAAGACACATATGTAGTAGTGCAAACAGCGCCAGCCGTAAGAGTTGCATTAGGGGAAGAATTTGGTATGCCGATTGGAAGCAATGTAACAGGAAAAATGGTAACAGCCCTAAAACGTTTAGGATTTAATAAAGTTTTCGACACAAACACAGGAGCTGATTTTACCATTATGGAAGAAGCAAACGAATTTATCGAAAGAGTACAAAACAATGGAGTCCTTCCTATGATTACCTCTTGTAGCCCAGGATGGGTAAAATACATCGAAATGAACTATCCAGAATTATTGCCACATTTATCCACCTGTAAATCACCACACCAAATGTTTGGAGCTTTAATCAAAACTTATTATGCAAAAAAAGAAGGAATTGACCCTGAAAAAATCTATGTGGTATCGGTTATGCCATGTATTGCCAAGAAATTTGAAAGACAAAGAAACGAAATGGAAAATAACGGAATGTATGATGTAGATGCGGTTCTAACCACAAGGGAATTAGCAAGAATGATAAAACAGGCAAACCTAGAATTTACCAAATTAGAAGATACGAATTTCGATTCCCCAATGGGAGAAGCCACAGGAGCAGCCGCTATATTTGGAACCACAGGAGGAGTTATGGAAGCAGCCCTAAGAACCGCTGGGGACACACTAACCGGAAATGATCTCGATAAAATTGATTTTACACAAGTACGTGGAGGAAAAGGCATCAAAAAAGCAACCGTAAACATAGCAGACAATGAAATAAAAGTAGTAGCCGCAAGTGGACTAAAAAACGCACAGGAAATCTTAGAAGAAATCAAAAACAAAACAGCAGACTATCAATTTGTAGAAATCATGGCATGCCCAGGCGGATGTGTTATGGGAGGAGGGCAACCAATCAAAAGCTCCAAAATCCGAAGAGAAGTAGATGTAAGAAAAAAAAGAGCAGATGCCCTATATAGTATCGATGAAAAAAGTGTGATTCGTAAATCACACGAAAACCCAGTCATCAAAAAAATATACAAAGATTTCCTAGAAAAACCAGGAAGCCACATAGCACACGAATTATTACATACCACATACCAAAAAAGAGAGAAATATAATATATAATGTAGGGGCGTGCATTGCACGTCCGCTTCGAAGAAATTACCTAAAATCAAAAAGATTTTGAACGTATTCTATGAAGACGGACGACCAATGGTCGCCCCTACAATTATTCGTAAATTCCAATTCCTCTCATATAATTAATATAGGCATTATCAATATTTGTCCATGTCGTAATTTCGTGGTCTAATACAGGTGTTTCCAATGGAGTTTGGCAGAAATTTTCATAATTTTGAACAATCTCATTTTTAAAATTCTCTGGATACGACCTACTCAAAATACGAGCAATATCATCATATTTGTTACCAAATCCGGCAAAACCAAAATCAATAATACCAGAAACATGGTTGTTTTCATCTAACAACACATTACTAGAATTAAAATCCCCATGCACTAAACAATTCTTTTCTTTTTTATTCAAATCCTCTGAATGCCAAAACACTTTATCACTAGGGTCAACATGAACCTCTAATAACTCATCTAAGAAATTAACCAAATTTAAGCCAATATCCTTTGTCTCAAAAATAGCGTTCTCATCAAACTTCAAACTATGCAATTGGAACATAAACTTTGCAATATCATTCGAAACAACTTTCACTTCTTCAAGCGTTAAATCATTTATTTTATCTGCCAAAACTGTGCCTTCAATCTTTTTATGCATACTAAATGGACGACCATGGTCATACAACAATTCCAATTTTACAGTATTAAAATCCGTTTTTCCGTAAATAAATTTAGCAAATTCATAATCCTTTACAATCGTTCTTGCCCAAAAATCATCCCTAGGAAATCGGAAAAAGAAATCTCCTTTTTGCGTATTTACCTCATATACAATATTGGTCCAACCCGTTGTTACGGATTTTTTGGAATAAATTGTAGTATGTGGCAAAGCATTTTGTATAATAGTTTCAAAATCCTCATCAAGAGTAAAATAATTCTTCATATCTTAGTACCTCTACTCTTTCTTTTCTTCTTCTAACAATCTACGAACCAAATCAAGAAATGCATCTTCCGAAACTTGGTCATAATCATTATATAAAAAATAATCAAATTGATTTCGTAAATTCTCATCTGTCGTAATCCTCTTATAATGCTCATCAATTTCCAAAAGTCGATCCTGTTCCACAGTAGGTGCTAGATGTCTTTGCCTAGTCTTGCCCTTCGCAACCTCAATATCCTTAGGGAAAAAGTAAATCACACACAAATGAGGACACACCTTTTTAAAATCAAAAATCGTATCATAATGCAACTCAAACACCGTATTTTTATCACAATGAAGGGCTTCATAAGTATAGGCATAGGTATTTCCAAGTAAGTCAAATTCATAAGCAATTTTACCGCTATCTCTTAAATCCTGCAATTCCCTAGGCGAAACAAAAATCTTATCCTCATTATTCTTTTCCCCTTCACGAGGTTCACGAGTCGTAATAATCTTTACTTTCTCAAAACCAAGTCTTTCTACTAATTTATCTTTATAATAAGACTTTCCGACACCAGTCACACCAGCAAGTGCAAGTAGCATGTCAATTCCTCCTGTCAAATTTATTTTCCTTATTATAACGTTAATCTACAAAAAAAGCAACTTTTTTATAGGAATGATTGAAAAATAGTGAAATGATATAGTATAATGAAGAAGAATGGAAAATAGGAGGTAACTAATATGCCTAGTAAGATTAAGAATATACTAGATGAATATGTTAGAGGGTTAAATAAAATAATAGGAACGCATTTAAAACAAGTAATATTGTATGGGTCTTATGCGAGAGGAGAGCAAGACAAAGATGGTGAAGTAAGCGATATTGATATTTTGATTTTAGTGGATTTTGATGAAAATAAAATTAAAGAAATAGAAAAGCAAGTAATTGAATATAGTTATGAAATAGATTTAAAATATAATGTTCTATTATCGCCTATTATTGAGAATAACGAACAATATAAAAATAGAGTAAATTATATAAGATTTTATAAAACAATAGAAAAAGAAGGTGTTTTATTAAGTGAAGGATAATGAAATAGTAGATTTATCGAATTATAGGCTAGAACAAGCAAAAGAGAATTTAGAAGAAGCAGAAGCATTATTCGATATAAAGAAATACAAAGGAGCAAGTAATAGAGCATATTATGCTATATTTCATGCAATAAAATCAGTATTAGCATTGGAACAAATTGATTTTAAAAAGCATTCTTCTGTAATTGTCTATTTCAATAAAGAATATTTTGCGAAAGATATATTTCCAAGGGAATTAGGAAAAGGAGTTAATGAAGCGAGATTGTATAGAGAAAAAAGTGATTATGTGGATTTTTATATAGTAACAAAGGAAGAATGTAAAAACCAAATAGAAACAGCAAAGAAAATGATAGAGTTTGTACAACGACACATTGATAAATGATAGGGTTACAACAACGAAAAATTAAAAAGTCATAATCCTCGAAACATATGCATACAAATAAAGTAGCCTATGTTAGGAGGATTATTTTTATGTTGTTGGTATTTAACAAACAAAAAATCATATCATATCTCATTGCCTTTAGCACAGTAGCAATCTTATTTGCGGGAGCAAGCTTCTTTATGCCAAGTAGGGAAGAAACAATTCAAACCTCAACAGGAACAGGAAGGTTTCTGCCAATTTATTCAGTTGAAACGAGTGAAAAAAGGATTTCCCTAACGATGAACTGTGCCTGGAATGCAGACGATATTGATAAAATACTAGATACCCTAAGCAAGTATAAAGTACATATTACCTTTTTTATGGTAGGAGATTGGGTAGACAAATACCCAGAAGCCGTAAAGAAAATAGCACAAGCAGGACATGAAATAGGAAATCATTCCAATACACATCCTCATGTAAACAACCTAAGCCTTGAAAAAAATGAACAGCAAATAAAAGAATGTGCAGATAAGATAGAAAAGCTTACGGGAAAAAGGAGTGTACTATACCGAGGACCTTACGGAGAATATAATGATGTAGTGATAAAAGCAGCTAAAACGCAAAAACACGAAACCATACAATGGTCATTAGACACCTTAGATTATAAAGGTCTTACGGAAAGCGAGATGTGGGCAAGATTAGAAAACAAATTACAAAACCGGAGATATTATTCTTATGCATAATGGAACCGAACATACGGCAGAAGCACTTGACCGAATTATTTATAACATTCAAGAAAAAGGATATGAAATTGTACCAGTATCGGATTTAATCTATAAGGAAAATGCAAGTATCGATGCAAATGGAAGACAAAGACAAACAAATTAGAAAATTTAGTAAAAAATAGAATAACAAACCAAATAAAGGACATACTTAACATTAAGAGCAAAATAAAAGGAGAAGAAACATGTCTTTTGTAGGAATTCTATGTGCACCAAAACAAGAAACGTATATTAAACAAACCCTAGAACAATATTTGCCTTTCCGAAATGTCATCATATTAAAAGAAGAAAATATGCAAAACTTTAAGAACATTACTTTTGAAACAATTGCCATTTTTTCGAATCCGGGAAACACTTTAGATAAGATAGAGATTCTTCAAAAAATTATCGAAAAAGCAAAATATCTTATTGTAAATGCAGATGAAACGATTCCCTTAAAACAAAATACGAATTTTAAACGGAAATGTCATTACTTATGGGTTTAATACCAAAAGTACCATTACGGCATCCAGTGTAAAAGAAGATAGTATTTTTATTTGTATTCAAAGAAGTTTTCAAAATCGATATGAAGAAATACTAGAGCCGCAAGAAATTTTAGTACCGTTACAAGACCATAAAATGAACACAAGTGTACTAATGGGGCTTGAAACCATACATTTAATTTATGAAAAAAGAAAAGAAAAATAAAAAAAATGGATAAATTTAACTTTTTATGTAGACAAAACCAAAAAAAGGTAGTATAATAGACCTGTACGATAAAAAAATATTCTAAAATTTGTACTTTATGAATAAGATACAATAGACAAATTTAAAATAAAGTAGGGAGGAAAAAACGCGATGAATATAAACTATGCGGATAATAACCATTTAAGTTTAATGGGAAAGGTAACAAGTGAAAAAAGATTTAGTCACGAAATCTATGGAGAATGTTTCTACATATTTGATATGGAGATTCCTCGTTTAAGTGATATATCGGATATCATACCAGTAACAATATCGGAACGATTAATCTTACACGACAAATTAACCATAGGAGCAAACATTTTAATTAGAGGACAATTTAGGTCCTACAATAGTTATGAAAACGAAAAAAACAAATTAATCTTAACCGTATTTGCAAAAGATATTTTCTATGAAGAAGAAATCGAAGAGCAATTGCAAGGAGAAGATAGCAAAGAACCAGTATCCAATGAAGTTGTATTAACTGGGTACATTTGTAAAAAACCAATTTATCGTCAAACACCATTTGGAAGGGAAATTTCTGATTTACTATTAGCGGTTAACCGTGCTTACAATAAATCAGACTATATTCCAGCCATTGCATGGGGAAGAACAGCAAGGTTTTGCCAAAACCTTGAAGTAGGAACCGAAGTAAGAGTTATCGGACGTGTTCAATCAAGAAGTTATGAGAAGAAATTTGAAGACGGAACAGCCATTACCAAAGTAGCCTATGAGGTATCGATTGGTAGTTTAGAAATTATAGAAGAAAAAGAAAAAGCTTCTGAAGAAAATGAAGAAGCAATGTAAGAAAAAATAGTAAGACAGAGTAGAGAAATCTACTCTGTTTTTGTGTTTGAATGAATGATAAAATAGGTAAGATAACAGGCTAAGAAAATATCGTCAATTAGAGTTAGTGCCATTCTTTGTAACGATATAAGTTACTATAAAATGAATATTGTATAATTAAATGCACGTTGTAGACATAAAATTATAGACACAT
>CAOKNG010000004.1 GCA_948470025.1 uncultured Clostridium sp.
CTTAAATTTTGTAGTTCAACTTGATTTAAATCTGCCATGAAAATCCTTCCTTTCTTATTTGATTCTCCTATTAGTTTGTACAGATTTTCAAAAAATTATTCAATTTTGAATCTAATTTTAATTTTTCGCTCTTTACATAACATTGGCAAGTGCCTTAAAATAGTCTATAATTAAATTAATGATTTGCATTTACCCTTTATGTTGCTTATTATTAACTGGAGGGTAGCACCTCCAGCATTTGGAGGTAATCACATGAAAAAACTTTTCGTAACCTTGTTTCATATGATTTCTAATCCGGCAAATTTTGCCATGAGACGTTTATGTCCTGCTTTGTCGAAGGTGATGTCTACTTTTAGGTCGTTTCCTTCCTTTTCGACATAATTGATGGTGCCTTCTCCAAATTTTTTGTGGTATACTCGGATTCCTGCTTTGTATTTTGATAAGTCTAGTGTTTCTTCTTTTGGTTTTGTTAGTGAATTTAGGAAGCTTTCGGCACTTCTAAATTGATAGGTGTTTGTTTTGTTTATTTGATTGTTTACTTGTCCTGCTTTTTCAGAGTTCATTTGGTAAGAAGTAACATGTTTATTGGTTTTTCCATATCCCCATGAATATGAGGAGTCTTCGAAGTTGTCTTGCTTTTTTGTGGTTATTTCTTGTAGTCCTTCTACTTTGTCTTCTGGAATTTCTTCTAAAAACCTTGAAATGGAATTGTAACTAGTGGAACCAAATATGGTTCTATGTTTGGCACAAGTAAAAAATAGGTTTTCTTTGGCTCTTGTAATTCCTACATAGCAAAGTCGTCTCTCTTCTTCTAATTCTTTTGGTTCTCCTATGGATTGTCTTCCTGGGAAAATTCCTTCTTCCATTCCTACTAAAAATACTGCTGGGAATTCTAGCCCCTTAGCACTGTGTAAGGTCATTAAGGTAACACTGTCTTGTTCTTCTTCTAAGTTGTCAATATCGCTTGATAATGTAATGCTTTCTAAAAATTCTGCTAGCGTATTTTCTGCTGCTTGTTCTTCAAATTCAATGGCAACGGTTAGGAATTCTTCTAGGTTGGCAATACGGTTTTCGGCTTCAATGGTGTTTTCTAATTCTAGTGCTTTGGTATATCCTGTTTTGTTTAAGGTTTCTTTTATGAACTCGGAAATGGATAATTCTTTTTGCATTTGCCTTAATTCTTCGGTAATGGATATAAAGTCTCTGGAATTAGCATATACTCGGTTTAATCCATAGGTATCTGCTTGTTTAATTACTTCATACATGGATATTCCTTGGGTTTGGGCTATTTTTTGTACTTGTTCTAAGCTGGTTTTTCCAATACCGCGTTTTGGTTCATTGATAATACGTGTTAGGCTTAGGTTATCATTGGTGTTATGTAAAAATCTTAAATAGGCGATGGTGTCTTTTATTTCCTTTCTTTCGTAGAATTTTAGTCCACCAATAATTTTATATGGTATATCTTCTCTTACTAAGATTTCTTCAATGGCACGGGATTGTGTGTTCATTCGGTAAAGAACAGCAATATCGGAATAGTGGTAATATTCTTGTGTTTTTAAGTGATTGATTTGTTCTACAATATAACGTGCTTCATCGTATTCATCTTCTGCTTGATAGGCTTTTGGAATATTTCCGTCTTCATTTTGGGTCCATAGTTTTTTATCATATTTTACTTCATTGTTTTTAATAACAGAATTTGCTGCATTTAATATGTTTTTAGTACAACGATAGTTTTGTTCTAATTTGATAATTTTGGTTCCTGGAAAGTCTCTTTCAAAGTTTAGAATGTTTGAAATGTCGGCTCCTCGAAAACTATAGATTCCTTGGTCATTATCACCGAACGACTGTAATATTGCCATACCTTGAGGCAAATAAGGATACTAACATAAATTGGGCTTTGTTGGTATCTTGGTACTCGTCTACTAATACATATTTGAATTTTTCTGAATAGTATTGTAAAACGTCTGGATTTTCGGTTAGGATTTTTATTGTAAAGTTAATGATGTCATCAAAATCAAGAGCATTGTTTTGTTTTAGGCGTTTTTGGTATAGGGTATATACTGTCGCTATTTTTTCTTTTCGGAAGTCTCCATTTGCTCTTGCTGTGTAACTTTCTGGTTCTATCATTTCATTTTTGGCATTACTAATTTCGTAGGCAATGACACGGTCTGTAAACATTTTGTCATCAATTTCTAATTCTTTTAGACAGTTTTTTATCATTGTTTTTTGGTCGCCTGTATCGAAAATGACAAAAGAAGATTCAAATCCAATTCGGTCGATGTATCTTCTTAGAATTCTTACACAAATGGAATGGAAAGTTCCCATCCATATGTCTTTTGCTTCTTCTCCCACTAAGGCTTCTACTCTTTCTTTCATTTCATTTGCTGCTTTATTGGTAAAAGTAATGGCTAAAATATTCCATGGCTTTACCTTTTTTTCTTGTACCAAATAGGCAATTTTATGGGTTAACACTTTGGTTTTCCCACTTCCTGCTCCTGCAATTACTAAGCTTGGCCCTTCAAAATTAGTAACTGCTTCATATTGTTTATCATTTAATCCTTCTAATATTTCCATGTTTTCTCCTTTTGTTTTCCAAATTTTTGTTTGTGTTTTGTTTATTATATCCGATAAATTTAAAAAAATCAATCATTTTTTGATTTTTTTAATTTATCAATCATACCAAAAAAGAGTAGCCTAATATGCTACCCTTGCATTTTAACACTTTATTCATAAAAATAGGATATGATACCTGTATAGATGCCCCATGCTAGCTTATCTTGGTATTCTTCGCTCATCAATTTTTTTTCTTCCTCTTCATTTGATAAAAATCCACATTCTACAATGCTTGTTGGAATTTCTACATTTTTTATGATATAGACATTGTCTATTTTTAACGGTACTCTTTTATTTTCTTTTTCGATGGCTTCATTTAAGGAATTTTGAATACTAGTAGCAAGTTTTTTTCCTTGTTCGTTTCCATCTTTGTAAAAGGTTTGCCAGCCATCATATTGTTCTTGTGGAATCTTGTTTAAGTGGATACTAACAAAGATGTCTGCACTTGATTCGTTTCCAATTTTTACTCGATTTTTGATGTCTGACGATTTTTTTTGCTTTAAGGTTTTAGAATCTACATCATATATCGCATTGTCATCTGACCTAGTAAGAATAACATTGCATCCGCTTTGTTCTAATAATTTTTGCACTTTTAGTGTAATTGCTAAATTGGTTTTTGCTTCTGTAGTACCATTTTTTGACTGGGCTCCCTCATCTTCTCCGCCCATGACCAGCATCTAATATTACGGTTTTTCCGCTCACTGGCAAACTTACGGTTTCTACGGTTTTATACATATAATTTGACCCAAATAGAAAGCTAAAGATGGAAAGAAATATCGCTCCTAAAATGAGTAACATTCGTTTTCTTTGTAATAAAATCATGTCTTTCTCCTTATCTTCTTTTTGCTATATTATATGTTTCTATTTCTATTTTTATAACCACTTTAATTGTAGAGGCATCTATTAGATACCTCTTGTATTATTATTTCCTAATTTCATTTCTACGGTCAATTACATAGCTACTACCTACTATGGTTTTAGCTAGGTGTTTTACTTGTGCTCCTACTTCTCCAATTTCTAATGCATTACGGAACCTATTTCCCTCTACCTCTACAACACCAATGGAAATGGAGGTTAATGGGAATTGTTCAATAATTCCTCTTCTGTTTGCTACTTCTACATAGCCTCTGTTCGCATCTTCTTTTGTAAAATAACCAATTACGTTTTCATCAAATTCCTGAATAATGTTTTTACAAATTTGTTCATAGTCTGTATTTGAAACTAATGCAATAAAGTCATCTCCACCGATATGCCCTACAAAACTACTTTCTGAATCACTATTGTGGATGTTTTTACTAATGGTTCTTGCTGTAAATTTAATAATCTCGTCTCCTTTACTAAAACCATATAAATCATTATAAGATTTGAAATTGTCTAAATCTACATAAATAACAGCAAAGTTTTCTTTTTTTAATAAACGTTTTTTGATTTCTGTTTGAATTTGTACATTTCCTGGAAGTCCTGTTAATGGACTTACTCGTCTATTCATGTACATAAGTCTTACCAAATTTTTAATGGTATAATACATATAATCTTGATCAACTGGTTTTACAATATAATACGCTACATTTTGTTTTAAAATTGAAATACGATGTTCTTTTTCCCATGTATTGCCTATTACAATAATCGGTGTAATACTATTGTCCTCATCTTCTCGAATTTGATGACACAATTCTAAAATGTCTTTTTTTGTTCCCTCTTCATGAATCATAATAAGAGAAGGAATGTTTTTTAGTGCAATATCAATATCTTGTGTTTTGACATTTTTAAATTTATATTCTTTTTCATTTTCAAACATTTTTTCCATATTTTTTGTTAGTTCTTCACTATCGTCAATAATATAAATTTCTTGTACCATATGTTTCTCCTTTAATCTTTCCCTTTTCGAATACTTTCTTTTTTCTCTTTTAAAAATTCGTTTATTTTTTCAATGGTATCCGATTTAATGGTTGGGAATGCTTTTTTCAAATGATTGGTTTGACGTATTAATTTTCGTTTTAATACGGTTTGTTTGTATTTTAATTCTTCAATAACGGCTAGAAGATGTTCTTTGTTTACTTGTTTTGTTTCAAGTTCTTCTATCTTTTCTTTGATATTTTCACCAATTTCTTTTATTTTTTCTAGTTTTCCTTTAATGTTGCTTACTTTTACGACACTGACAATGGTATCTACAAAAATGGCGATACTAACCATGATGACATTAAACATTAATATTTTGTCTGGAATCAGGTCAATTTTCTGTGCTAAAAAAGGATGTACGTATCGAATAAAAATCACTCCTAAAAATCCCCAAAATAGGGAATTTAATAGGCAAACTCTTCCTTTTATATTAAATTTATTTTCGGTATAATCCCAGTATTTTGTATGGAATATTTTTTCTAATAACCAGCCTACCATATATTCCCATAAGGACATCGTAAAAAATGCAATGATAAATAGTAAGATTACATTTCTTTTATACCCTTGTAAAAATAGTAGCATAAAGATGGCACCAAATCCATAGATTGGACAAAATGGTCCATATAAAAAACCACTATTCACCGGCTTTTTTTGTAAATATGTTTTTAATACCGATTCCATAACCCAGCCAAAAAATGAATAGATCATGAAATATGCCATCATTTTGATGATGATTATATTATCCATATTGTTTCATTCCTTTTTAACGCATAATAGAGAAGGTAAGGAGTTACCTTCTCTTTTTTGGTTCTATTCTTCTACAATGCACTTACCGTTTACTTCTGTAATGCCACCTTCCATGTTTTCTGCTGATAATTCAATTCGGTTTTCTCCTGGAATTAAATCGATGGCATGGTCAATTACTTTTACAACTCCCATATTCATTTGGTATTTTTGACCATTTAATACAAAGTTAACAACTTTTATTTGTTGTTCGTCTTCTACGTGGATGATTAATCTGTTTCCATCTTGTCTTAATGAAACGGTTGGTCTTTTTACTCCTTTTACCTCAAGTTCCTTTGTGGTAATCATGTTATCAATATTAACAGCTTCTACTCGTAATGTATTTTGTCCTAATGGAATTTCTACTAATTCATCAATTAGTTTTAAGTCTTCTATATTGGCTTCTATTGTTACATAATTTCCACTATTCCATGTATAGCGAATATATTTTAATCCTATCATGTCTTGTACTTTAATTCGTATTTTATTTTCTTTGGTTAATAATAATTCGATTACTGGTCTACCATCACCATTAGAAGTATATTCTTTTTCATAGCTTGTCTCTTTTCCTTCTTGGTCAGTAATGGTTATATATAATTTGTTATTACCAAATGGCATACTGATTATATCTGAAACGGTTAAACCATTATGGGTTTCTATTGTTTGTATATCTTCTTCATTCCAATGATAGGTAACACTGGTGATTGGTTTTGTATGGTTAATGTGAATGGCAAGATTCTCTTTTTCTTTTGTTATGGTTACATCTGGAACAGATGCTTGTACTCCTTGTTTTGTTTCTTCTTTTGTTCCGGTAAACATAGCATATGAACCTCCCACAATTAGTATGGCTCCAAATAAAATCATAACGACTGCAAAAAATCTTACAATTTTTTTAATTTCAATTGGACCTTTTGGTTTGTTTTCTGTTTGTAATATTTGATTCATATGGTTTGACACCTCTTCTTTCAAAAAAGATTATACCATAAGCCTTTCGGCTTGTAAATATTTTGTGAAAGGATTTTGTCTTTTCTTTTACTTGACTATGAAAATAATCTATGATACAGTAGGAAACACAATATGAGATGATTAGGGGGTTGTATGGAAAAGCTAACAAAATTGTTCTGGTTTGTGTGCTTGTTTGTGGTTGGTGTGATGATTAGTATTGTTACCTTGGAAAATGGATTATTGTTGTCTGTTTTATCGTTTTTATTGGTATTTTTGTTTACGAAAAAAGTGGAAATTAAGAATTTTTCCGTTTTTTTATTTTTGTTTTCTTTGATTACTCGTATTATTGCAGTCTTATTAGTAGAAATTCCAATTCAGTCAGATTATTATATTATGTATGATGCTGCAATTAGTGCTATTAATGGGGATTTCTCTTTTGGAAAATCGTTTTATTTTTCAAATTGGGGGTATCAATTAGGGCATGTGTTTTATCAAGCTTTTATGTTAAAGATTTTTAATAATGTGCTGTTTTTGAAGATTTTGAATTGTGTGTATTCTTCTGTGATTGTTTTGTTTGTATACTTGTTGTTAAAGAAGATGGTAAGTGAAAATTCATCTCGTGTTATGAGCTTGATTTATAGTATTTCGTTATACCCTATTTACTTAAATATGACGTTAAGTAATCAACAATTGTCGTTAATGCTTATTTTGATTGGAATTTATTTCTTGTTTTGTAAAAAATATAAGTTTATACATTTGATGATTGCCGGTCTTTTGATTGGGCTTGGAAATATAGAACGTCCTGAGGGAATTGTGTATTTGCTAACGATTTTTATTTATTATGTGTTTACTTTAAAAAATGTAAAATTGACTTTGAAAAATACTGCTATTGTTGTCATTTCTTCATTACTGATTACCAACTTGGCTTCTTTTGCCTTAGTAAAATCTGGAGTCAGTGAGATTGGATTAAAAAATACAAATTCTTATTGGAAGTTTTTGCTTGGTTTTAATTATGAATATAACGGAAAAAACAATGCAGAGGACGATCAATACGGAGACTCTCTTGAAAAGGAAAAGGAAGTTTTAGTTGAAAGAATTACAGATGTTAAAAGAATTCCTAGATTGTTTTATAATAAAATTCGAATCCAATGGCTATACAGTGATTTGGAATTTAGTTTTCCTACAAATAATATCTCTCAATTTTTAAATAAAATCATGCAGATTGCAATGAATTATATTAAGGTAATTAATTCATTGGTTATTGTACTAGCATTTATTGGAATTTTCGCACAAACACGACAAAAAAATAGAATTACAAATGATTCCACAAACAGTCCACAACATTATATCGATTTGTTTTTTATGATTAATTTGCTAATTTATTTTGGAGTATATTTGCTAATTGAAGTAAATGCAAGGTATTATTATAATCCACAGATTGCGGTAATTATATTAGGTGGTATTGGGTTGGAATATGTTGTAAATTGGATTGAGAAACATTGTAGGGGTGTCTAGTAGACGCCCGCTCTTCAAGGAATTGGATAAATATGTAATTATTTTAGGATAAGCCTTTGTAGTGACGAGCGACTACTAGTCGCCCCTACAGCACAAATAGAGAATAGCGCATGCTATTCTCTATTTATTTTTATAATACAAATTTTTTGATTAGGACAATTCCGCCTGCTAGTGTTACTAGGATGATTCCTGTTAGTGTAAAGTAGATGCTTGCTTCTCCTGTTTTGATGGCTAGTAGTACTGGGGCTTGGTCGATGTCGTCTTCTCCTGGTTTTTTGTTGTTTGGTGTTGAATCGATATCTGGTGTGTCTTCATATTCATTGTAGTCTTTGCTAATTTCTGCCCAGTTTACTTTTAAACCTAGATTATCTCCGCTATTTTCCCATGTTAGTACAATTTCAACAGTGGTACTTTCTCCTGGTTTTAATAATATGTCTTTGCATTGGTCGGTTACGACTTCTTTTTCACTAAGTTGTGTCCATTTTGGGTTATCATCAGCATTAAATCTTAATCCATCTGGAATATAGTCTTTGATTTCTTTTACGTATCCTTCAATTTCACCTTCATTGGTTACTTTTATTTTGTAACGGAATTTAACAGTTACTTGGTTTATTTTCTTTGCTTGTAAGTCTACTTTTACTACTGGTTCTGGGTTTTCATCTCCTGTGTGTCCTGTTTCGGTAATCACTTCATCTTTTCCAGCTTCTTTTACAATTGCTTGGCTTACCCATTTTTTAAGTGCTAAATCAAAGTATTTTACTCTTACTTTTTCAATATCGATGTCGTCTTCGTCTGGGTCTTCGTTTCCTGGTGTTGAGTCTACATCATCGACTGGATCTCCTTCTTCGTCTGTGTCTTCTGAGATTTCTGCTGTGTTAATTAGAATTCGGTCTGATGTATTTGGTTCTGTTACTTTGAAAGCAATTTTTACATCTCTATGGTCTGGGTTGGTGTCGCTTAATTCTGCTTTTTTGTTAAATCCTTTTAGTAAATTTGCTCCTGCTTCTTTTTCTTGTTCTTTGGATAGATAATCGGTTGTGATTTTTTCGGCTTCTTCTACTTTGTCAGTTTCATTTCCATCTTTATCGATCATTTTCCAACGGTATTCTATGTTTGTTTCGTTTTCTGGTAAGAATACAAGTCCTTCTGGTAAGTCGTCTGTTACTTCGCTTGCATATCCTGCCATGGTTCCTTCGTTATAAATTCTAATGGTATAGGTTACGATGTTTCCATTGGCTACTAGTACTGGCTCTTTGGTGTGGTCGTATTTAATGTTTCCATCTTCACCCATGCTTAAATTTGGATAACGGTTGTTGTAGTCTACAGTATTTACTTTGGTAATGAATTTTCTTAGTGCTAAATCGAAGTATTCAATAACAACACTGTCAAAATCATCATCATCTTCTTGTCCTGGGATGTATTTATCTCCTTTGTCAATTTCCTCTTGTTTATAGTTTGGTAAGTTTTCATCTTCTGGTAGTTTTACATTATCTTCGCTAGAGTCTACGTCTTTTACTTCGTGTCCATCTGCATCAGTAAATTTTGTAATTTCTGCAATGTTTACTACTCTATCGCTATATTTTGGATCATTTGTTACTACTTTACAGTTTACACTAATTTCTTTATATGATAATGTCGTTCCATCAAATGCTTTTATTAAGTTGTTTTCGCTTCTTTCTTTTGATAGGTAATCGGTTTTGATGGTTCTATGAGTTTCATCGCTTTCATCATATACCCATCCTTTTGCAATATTTTCTTCATCCTCTGGTAAGAATTCTAATTGCGCTGGTAAGTGGTCTGTAATTTCACTTGCATATCCATCTTTTGGTCCTTCATTATATACTCTTATGGTATAGGTTACAATGTCTCCTACTCGTACGGTAAGTGGTGCTTTTGGATGGTTGTAGGTTGCGGTTGTTGTGGTTCCTGCTTGCAATCCTGAAATGTCTACTATTGGTTCACGGCTAACATCTGGCACTTTTCCATTAACTGCTGTAATGAATTTTCTTAAAGATAAGTCGAAGTAGATAATTCTTACATTATCAAAATCATCATCGTCTTGTTGTCCTGGAATATATTCGTCCCCTCTGTTTATTTCATCTAATTTGTAGTTTGGTAGAGTATCATCTGGTGGTAACACTACATTTCCACCTTGTGAATCACGATCTGTTACTGGATTTCCGTATTTATCACTAAACTTGGTAATATCAGCAATGTTCACAATTCTCTTTTCAAAGGTAGGTGGTGCAATGACTTTACATTTTACTTTTACTTCTTTGTAATCTAATGTATTTCCATTAAATGCTTTTATGATATTGTCGCTATCTACATCTCTTGATAGATGTGATGTTTTGATGGTTCTTAATGAAGTATCACTTTCATCATAGTACCATCCATTGGCAATGTTTTCTTCATCATCTGGTAAGAATTCTAATTGTGCTGGTAAGTGATCTGTAATTTCGTTTACATATCCATCTTTTTGTCCTTCATTATATACTCTTATCGTATAGGTTACAATGTCTCCTACTTCCACTGATAGTGGTGCTTTTGGGTGATTGTATATAGCAGTCGTTGAGGTTCCTGCCTTTAGACCTGTTATATCAACAACTGGTTCACGGCTTGTTTTTGGTGCTTCTCCATTGACTGCACTTATGAATTTTCTTAAAGATAAGTCGAATGGTTTTACTTTAATATAAACACTATCAAAATCGTCATCGTCTTGTTGTCCTGGAATATATGGGTCTTTACGATTGATTTCTGTTTGTTTATATCCTGGTAATGTACTGTCTGTTGGTAATTGTACGTTGTTTTTTTGTGAATCGCGATCTGTAATAGGATTTCCGTTTTTATCGGTAAATTCTGTAATATCTGCAATATTAACGATTCGTTTTCCTTCTTGTGTAGTTTCTTTTAATTTACATCTTACTTTAATGTCTTTGTAGTTTAAGGTGTCTCCACCATCATATGCTAAAATTAAATTGTTTTCGCCATTTGCTTTTGATAAATAGTTTGTTTTGATGGTTCGGTTACTTGGATCGCTTGAATCATAAACCCATCCATAGGATTTGTTTACACTATCATTTGGTAAAAATTCTAACTCTGGTGGTAAGTGGTCTGTAATTTCGGTTGCATATCCATCTTGTTTTCCTTCATTATATACACGTATGGTATAGGTAATAAGGGAACCTTCATTTACTTCTAATGGTGCTTTTGTATGATTATATGTTGCTGTTGTTTTTCTTCCTGCTTTTAAGTCTGTTACATCAACTTGTGGTTCACGGCTTACGGTTGGTACTTTTCCATCTACTTCACTTATGAATTTTCTTAAAGATAAGTCGAATGGTAATGGTGTTGGTATTTTAATACTATCTGTTGCAGTATAGGATTGTGGTCCTTTTTCTACTAATACAACTGGTTGCTCATCGGTATGTAATGTATTTGGTTTACTTTTTGTATAATAATATGCTGATGTTCTTTGATAACTTATCTCTATATTAAATTGAATGGTTTTTCCTGCTTCACTTTCTGGTACTCTTACATAAAAATCTTGGTTTAAAGGAATTTGATTATTGGCTACTGGATTTTTATTTGCATCTAATAAAGTGTAGTTTGCACCAGAAAATCCTAGTTTATTTGTGGTATAAGCAAGGTCTGAGTTTCGATTAATTCTGTAAGGTCCTACAATATAGTTTCCATTATTATCTGGTAGCGTTTGTACCCTTGTTTTATCAAAGCTTAATGGTGATACTGCATCTTTTGATTCATATGCTCCTTGTTTGTTTGCTTCTGTTATTAAATATTGATATAATTTGTTACAATCTTCACTACGATATCTTCCATATTCATATCCACTATTCCAGTCTGCACTATTTTCAAACCAATCTGAAAATACTTTATATTCTTGATCACGACCAGTCCAACCATTAAATAGTAAATTTGATAATGCTGAAGTATGATAATTTGAATCCTCTACATTAGTAAAATACCAAATCGCCATTTGTTGTATCACTTCAATATCATCATCTGTAATAAGTACACAATTATCTCCTTCTTGTATATTTCCAAGTTTAAAATCTGTATCAGTAACATATCTTATATTTTGTGTAGACGTAATTATTCCTGATTTTAACAATAAGTCTTCCTTTTCACTTTCATTACTTTGTTTTGGCAAATACATGTGATCTAATAGCCACATTACTTTATTGTAAGCAGTTGGGTCAGACTTAAATACATCGATTGCTTGCAAACGTGCTAATACATCTTGTTTTTGAGATTTCATATCGTATTTTAAATCATAGGTTCTTTGTTCTGTTGAGGTATTTGCATTGCCATCTTGTAATGCAAACCCATATTCTGCTTTTAAACAATAAAAAGCATTTGCATATGAAATTGTATAATCTCCTTCTCTTGGATAGGATACAATCTTCCATATTTTTTTATTTGGCATTCCAGTGGTTTTTAGTCCCCCAAACCCATATGCTGCTCCTTTTTTTCCATTTTGTGCCTCTCTTACATTGGTTAAGCCCAATACGTAGTTATCTTTTTCTGCATATGTATTTTTTGTATTTATGGTTAAGGTTGCTATTAAAACAATTATCATCACCATAAGTATTCCGATTCTTTTTTTCAGTTTCATAATCTTTCCCTTCCTTTAAACATAATTACTCTATAATATATTTTACTTTTCTATTTTTCTTTCGTCAATAGTAGGTTTTTCCAATTTTTTGCACTTTGTTTTTCACATAAAAAAATTGCTTTACGGAAGCTACTTTTTTCAAAAGCCTCTTTGAAACCTAATTTAGTGTTACAATTATATAACATTTTTGTAACATTTGCAACGAATTATGTAGAATTTATTAAATTTTCTTGCTTGCGTAAGATTTTAACATTTTTGTCATACTTTTTTCTCTACTTGCATATTATTTAATACATGAATTTTTTTACGAGACCTTGACTTATGAATGAATTTTTGCTATGATAGTAATTAGTTTCTACATAGGAAATCATATAAGCAATAAAACATCGCCTAAACAAGGCGAAGTTCATAAGTTTGTTATTTTCTTTTATGCAGGTATAGTTTAGTGGTAAAACGAGACCTTGCCAAGGTTTAGTCACGAGTCCGATTCTCGTTACCTGCTCCAAAAAATTTTATATGGCGAGTTAGCCAAGCGGTAAGGCACGAGTCTGCAAAACTCTGATGGTGGGTCCGACTCCCACACTCGCCTCCAATAGATTAGCATTTTAAGCCACTTGCACAGAATATCACAAAATATCATATACTGGCACAAAATGCAGAAATACTCTCTTTGTAAGGGAGTATTTTTTGTTTTATAGAATAGATACCTATCATGGATTATCACAATTTAGTATAAAATTTGCTGTACATTGTTGTAAGCAAATTTTTATATTATAGATTAAAAATTAGTAAATAATAAGTTCTAATATACCAATCTATTATTTATCTGCTTATTGCTCTTTATTTAAATTTTTTGATAACACACTTCGCAAGTTAAATTTATCACTTTACTTAAATACAAAAATATGCAAAATTTTGTTTTGTTCGCTTGTATTATTATCAAATATGTAGTATAGTAATTAAAGATAGAAATGAGATAGCAGATATGTTGTGGCTACCACTTTCAATACTCGATACATTCGAGAGCAAGGAGGTGGTTGTTTATGGTAGATTTTTTACTATTCCTAATATTAGGATTTATGATTTCAATAACTATAAACGTAGCCTTATTGTGTATTATATACATAATGTGGACTAATAAACAATAAAAACAACACATTCTGCTTTAGTCGGTAGGAATGTGTTGTTACTAAAATATATATGGTAGCCACATTTCTGTGACTCTCATTTTCTATCTATATTATACACAGATTTTTAGGGAAAGTCAAATAGATTTTTGAAATCATTTGTAAATGAATATTGTATAATTAAATGCACGTTTTTTTTAATTTTTCTTGACAAGTTACATAATTCATGTTATGATTGTAATGTTGTTATGAATTAGCACATTTGCAAGCGCTTTTTTACGGCTTGCAGAAAGGACTACTATGAAAAAAGTAGTATCTCGGAGTATTCATGTAATCCTCCAAAGAGGACCACGTGGTCCGGATAGATTGTTTTAATTTTTGTAACCCGTTACTTTTGATTTTTGAAAGGAGACTAATCCAAATGAAAGCAAGAGGCGAGCCCGTATGGGCTAATACTAATACAAAAACAAACAATCTTATGGTAGCTGCTACTGGCGAGAGCACGAGAGCCGCTTTGCAGTGGGGCAGAGAAGACTTCAGGGGGCGTTCCCTGATCCAGGTAAACTTACAGGCATAACGGGGTCCGGCTTTGACACGTATGGTGTAAGAGAGGTTGGTAGCACCTCTAAATCCTAATAAAAAAGCTACGAGGAGACCTATTTAAGAGGTCTCCTCATTTTTTTATTTTATTTTTTGTCCTTTTGCAATTCCACAAAACGTTTTATTTTCATGGTTGTGGTTTTTTCAAATTCGTCTTTTTTGATTTCTAAATTTTTGATTGCTTTGTAAGAAGTTAATTTTTTATTTACTTTTTTAATTTCTTCCCAAATAATTTTGTGAATCTCTTCTTCACTTAAATCTTTTGCATGTTTTTCTTCTATTTTTTCATAGTCTGGTATGACTTTTACAGAAATTAAAAGTTCCTTTGAGCCTTCTTCTTCCTTTCCATATACCATGCATTCCTTAATTTCTTCTATTTTTCCAAGTAATAACTCAATTTCTTCTGGATAAATGTTTTTACCATTTTGTGTAACAATTACATTTTTACTTCTACCAGTAATAAATAAATATCCGTCTTCATCTAAATATCCAACATCTCCTGAATTAAACCATCTTTCTCCATCAATTTCGTGAACTACTTCATTGGTAGCTGCTTCATCTTCATAATAGCCAAGCATTAAAGTATCACTTTTAATGAATACTTCACCTTCTCCTACTTCATTTGGATGGTTAATTTTTAATTTCGCACAAGTAACAGCTTTTCCAGCAGAACCAACTCTTGGGTCAAATTCTGGTGTTAAGGCTGCAATTGGTGCTGTTTCTGTTAGTCCATAACCTTGTAAGAAACTAATTCCAATATCTTGTACCCATTTTCCAACTTTTGGATCAATTGGTGCTGCGGCAGATACAATAATTCGAATATTTCCACCTAGGTTTTCATAGATTTCTTTAAATACTTTTCTTTTTATATCTAGATTAACACCTTTTAGGGCATTGGTTAAATGAATCATAGATTTTACTAATTTGTCTTTTTTGCTTTTTACAATATTGGCATTAATTTTTTTGTATAAGTTTTCCACTAATAGTGGAACAGTTAGCATAATGCTTGGTTTCGTTTCTTGTAAGTTTGGTACAATATATTTTAGTCCTTCACAAATGGCAATCGATGCTCCTACCGACATCGGTAGTAAAAAGCCAATGCTTGATTCATAAGTATGGTGTAGTGGTAATACAGAGAAAAATCGATCTTGTTCATTAATATACACATAGGCTCCTACAACATTTACATTTTGGCTTAAGTTTTTATTATTAATCATAACACCTTTGGCTTTGGATGTTGTTCCTGATGTGAAAATTAGTACTTTGAATTCTTCTGGATCAATTGTTATATCCATAAGAGTAGAATCACCAGATTCCACAATTCGATTTCCTTGTTCAATTACGTAATTGGCTCCTACATCTCTACCATCAATTCCACTATTTTCATTCATTTCAATAAAATATTCTACTTCTGGTAAGTTGTCCTTTATTTTTTTG
Organism: uncultured Clostridium sp.; assembly: GCA_948470025.1. Lineage (GTDB taxonomy): Bacteria > Bacillota > Clostridia > TANB77 > CAG-508 > RGIG8482. The sequence goes on from CAOKNG010000004.1 coordinate 15,556, forward strand.
ATGATTTCTTTTTTCTTTGTAGAATAAATAATAGCACTTGCTTTGGAACGTTTTACTACATTTTCAATTTCATTGGCAGGTAGTTCTTTATCTACTGGGACTGCAATTCCTACACCACATAACATGGCAATATAGGATACATACCAATGGTAAGTATTTTCTCCAATAATCACTACTCGTTTATCTTTTTGGTTTAGTATTTTAATGAGTCCTGTTCCTAAACCAATAACATCTTTTCGAAATTGTCCATAGGAAATTTCGGTAAATGGCTCTTTATGGTCAAATTTTTCTAAGATAAATGGTCTATCTTGAAATTTAGTTGTTACTTCATCAAAAATTTCTTTGATCGTTTGATAGTCTTTTGCTTCATATTTTATCTTTTTTTTGGAAACTGGCTTCTGTTCTATTGTTTCTTCATCAATTTCAGATATGCCTTCCATCTTTAATTTTGGAAATTTAAAATTGGGCACTTTGAAATCTTTTAATATTCTCAAATTAAATCACTCCTATCTTTTACGTTCCTATTATTGCACATTATTTTCTTTTTGTAAATGGGTTTGGAGTTTTATTGAATATTTACCATATTCAAAATAGCAACATAATTCTATGTTGCTATTTTGAATTTCTATTTTCCTCTATTTTCTCTTTATTGCTTTTCTATTTTCAAATCATATACATTAGTATAATCTATTGTAATTCCTACATCCAATTGCACACTTTCTCCTGCTTTCATTGGCGAGATTAATCCATTTACCTCTCCTAATACTTGCTTTTTATTATCATATAATGTTAGTTTAATTGGTGTAAATTCTATATCGTTATCTGTTTTATTGGTTACAGTTGCTAGTATTTTTGATACTCCATTTTGGTTTGTTAATTGTATCTGTGTTATTTCCATTCCATCTACTTTTTTGGTTCCTTTTAGATTGTTGCTTTTGTTTGATTCATTTCCATCTTCTAATATTCCTACATATTGTTCGTTTTCTGGTATTTCCTCTCCTTTTGTTACTTCTTTCTTCTTTGATATGTTTTTAATGAACAGTATTCCTGCTATAAGAATCATTCCTATTATGACGATAATCACTATTATCTTCTTTCCTTTATCTTTCATGTTTTTCCTCCTTCTTCTATTTTTCCTTATTTTAAGCAATTTATTTTATGATATAATTTTATCTTTACTAATCTTGCTTGTCAAGGTATTTTTTGTTATTTTTATAACATCAAAAGTTAATACAAGTATAAGGGTTGCATAGTATGCAACCCTTACAGTTTTATAGCTATTTCCTCCATTTAATGGTTTTATCTTTAATGTGAAAGGCTTTTATTTTTGTTTTTCGACTTAAGTAGATTTCTGCTAGGATTAGAATTCCTAATAATATCCAACACATGTAAACTAAATTCATTTCTCCTGTAGATACTCCTATGATTACTTCTTCGCTTGTTGCTTTGTTGTTCTCTAGGTTCGTTTCTTTAAATCCTATATCACTTGTTGTTTCTTTTAGTTCTACTTGAATCCTCTTGGTTCCAAAGTTTTCTAGTCCATTTTTCCAGTTTAGTATTAATTCAATTTCTGCATAGTCTCCTGTTTTTAAGTCTCTTCCTTTTAGTCCTTCGGTTACTACTTTTCCGTTTTCTTCTTTCCAGTATGTTTTATTATTGCTTGCTACAAAACTCATTCCTGCTGGTATGCTTATTTCGATTCTTCCTACTTGTCCTGTGATTTTCTTTTCATTGCTTACTTTTATTTTGTATACAATTTCTATTTGTTCGGTTCCTATTTTTTTGTCTTTGATGTCTACTTTTTTGGTTGTACTATCTTCTTTTTTGTTTTCGTATTCTGTCTGACCATTTCTTCTAATTGCTTGTACTTGTGTTTCTACTTGTAAATCAAATTCTTCTTTTTCGATTTTGATTCCTTCTGTTCCTTGCATTCCTTGTTTGTCTTTGATGCTTATGGTTGTATTAATTGGTTTGTAGCCATATGGTACTTTTGTGCTTTCGATGGTGTAATCTCCTACTGGTAGTCTGTTTAAGATGTTGTTTGTTTCTTCTTCGTTTTCTCCTATGGTTATTTTTCCTACTTCGTTTCCTTTGTCGTCTTTGATGATGATTTCAATTCCTTTTATTTCTTCTCCTGTGTCTTCATCTTTTGGTTTGATTTGTATTCTGGTATAGTCTTGTAGCATTTCTACTACTTGTACTTCTTTTACTTCTTTTACTTCAAAGGCTACTTTTTCGGTTCGTACATATCCTTGTAGGGTTGGTGCTGATACTTCATTTAGGTAGTATTCTCCAATTGGTAGTTTATCAATTCTATGTGGTTTTCCATCTGTTACCCATCTTTCGGTTACTTCTTTTCCATCTTTGTTGGTAATAACTAAAGTTCCTCCAATGACCGGTTCTTTGGTGTCGATATCTAGTAGGCTTACTTCTACTTTCGTATAATCTTGTTTGTGTTGTAAAGTTGTTCCTTCTATGTCATCTGTAATGGTAATATCGTTGTCGTCTCCTCTAATGTATCCTTTGTCATAGTCTACATCTTTTACACGAATGATGTAGTCTCCCTGTGGTAGTTTTTCAATGATTTCATCTCCATCTCCCATTATGACCTCTTTTACGACTTCTCCTGTTTCTTTATTAACAACTTCAATTTCCGTTCCTGGTGCGTATCCGTCTTCTCCTCCTTTTATAATGAGTATGGTAACTGGTTGCTTAATGGTTACTTTTTGTATTTCTTCTTTTGCTTCTAGTGTTACTTCTACATCTTTATTGGTTACATATCCTTGTTTTCCTAGATTTTCTTGTCCCTTTGGTTGTCTTATGATGTAGTTTCCTACTGGTATTCTTTCAATGTAGAAGTTTGTTTTTCCAGTTGTGAAGCTTTGGATTAATTCTTCACTTCCATCTTCTTTTTTTCTGTATAGTTCCATTTCAATGTCTTCTATTTTTTCTTTTGTGTCTTTGTCAATTAATTCCACTTCTAATTTCGTTGTATCGTCTTTGTAGTTTTCTTCATAATATGTTACTGGTGTTGTTTGTGGTGTTGTTTCTTCTTGGTTGTTTGTTCCATATATGATGTTTACTTCTCTTTCTTCTTGGTTTACACTAAATCCATTTCCTTTTTCTACTTGTTTTATACTATATTTTCCTTGTGGTAGGTTTTCTGCATAGGCTACTCCTTCTTCATTTGTAGTAACCATGGTTACTAGTTCTCCTTCATTATATAGCTTGCTTTGTCCATCTTTACTTTGTATCTCTTCTTTTGCTTTCACATGATATGTCGCTCCTTCTACTCCTTTGGTTTCATATTCTACTTTGCTTTCTCCTTTGTCGTTATTACTAATTCCTGTAAAGTAGTCTCCTACATTGGTAATTTTGATACTTCCTACTTGTGCCTGACTTTCTTGGCTTACTACAATGATATTGTTTTCTCTTTCATTATCCACATAGTAGATTTGATTTGTGGCAATTTGGAACTTTACATTTCCCATTGGTGTTTTAATCGTTTCTCCATTTTCACTGTATCCTTCATATCCTCTTAATACATATCCTTCTGATGCTTCTAGTTGAATTATTTCATAATTTCCTAGTTCTAAATTCATTGGTGTTTTGATATATCCCTCTTTGTTCGTTTCAAATGGTTTTTCATAGGTTCCATATTCTACATTTCCTTCTAACAGGTTCCATCCTTTATAGGTTACTAGTTTTCCTGTTGCTTGGTTTTTTATTACAAATTTTGCATTTCCTTTTCGAATAATTTCTCCGGTTTTGCTGTCTTTGGTATAAATTTTAATTTTTGCTTTGAAGTTTGGGTCTGTTATATATTTTAAGCTTTGTAATTCTCTTGAGTCTATGTTTACTTTTATTGTGATTGGTGTTACCGCTTCTTTGTTATGTGGTACGCTGGTTTCTATTACAATATATTCTCCATAGGCTAATTCTGGACTTTTTAAGTATCCCCCTGCGTTACTAATGATTTCTTCTATCTCTTCTCCTTCTGCTTTGTTTCCATAATTTTTTACCTTTTCTTCTTTACTTAAATTATATGGATGATACGCATTCTCACTTTGTGGTAGTTGTTTCATATTTTCTTCTTTGTAGTTTATTTTATAGTAATAGTCTACTAATACTCCTATGTTATAACTTCCATCGATGTTTGCCTTATTTGTTAGTCCTTCCTCTTGTTTTGCAACTTCGTCGTTTAGGGTATAGGTTCCATCTTCGTTTTTTGTAATTTTTCCTGTCTTAACAATACTTAGGTCTTTTATTTGGTAAATGGTAAATCCTGCATTTGCTAATGGTGAAGTTTCATTATTTCCTATCATTTGTTGTTTTAATATTTGAAAGGCTTGTTTTTTTACTCTATTTTCAAAGAATTTTTCTATTTTTACTAGTTTTGTTTCTTGCCCTTTGTATTCAACATTAATTTCGTGTGTATTTTCATCTTTTATATATCCTTCTGGTATTGTGTGTTGTTTTACATAGTATGTTCCACATTCTAGGTCATCTATGTTTATTTTTCCTTCTTCATTTGTAGTAACAATTCGAATTAATTCATCTTTTTTATATAGTACTCCTAATTCTCCTTCATATCTTGTGGTGATTCCATCTGGATGATTGATTTGGTCTTTTGCATAGATTTCGTATTCTACTCCACCAAAATTTCCACTTCCTTGTGCTTCTTTTTTGCTTTCGCTATCGATGAGTTGAATATTAATTTCAGTGCTTACTCGTTTGCTTTCAATACTTGTTTTTTCTTCATTATTGAATAATTGGATTGTACTTTCATTTTCTGTTGTTTGGTTTTCATAGTTTCCTGTTTTTACGATGTCTAATATGTTAAAAGCATATTCTCTTTTATTTCCGTTTTCATCGTAGTCTCCATAGTATCCTGTTGCTGGGAGAGTTTCTACTATTTTATATTTTCCTTCATTGTTTTTGGTGTAGTATAACCATTCGTTTGATTCATAAATTTTATCGTTTCTTCTTGTCATTGTAACTGGTTTTCCACTGATTTTGCTTATGTATTCTTGGTATTGTCCGGCTTTCTTTGTTCCATTCATAAATCGTATATACGGTATTGTTTTGGATCACTTTTTTGGTTTCGCTATCTACATTATTGATACTTACTTTTATTTTATATGGTTCATTTTCGACTATTCCTGCCACTCTGTCAAAGTCATCTGGATTTCTTATTGCATATGCAATTCGATATTTTCCATTATTGTAGTCTGGTGTTATAGTATAATTGTCTGGATGTAGTTGATCTATTACATATTCCATGCTGAATTCTAAGTTTTTATGGTTTAATGGTATTCCTGTTTCTACTACTCTATACTTTCCTCCAGTTACTTCGTTCCATGCATAGTAAGTTTCCGTCTTTATCATCATCGGTTAAGATTTCTTTTTCTACATATTCACTTCCATTCCATTCATATAATGTAAAGGTTGCATCACTTAGGTTTTCTTCTGTGATACTATCTGTTTTTCGTATTTGTAGTCTTGCAACTGGTTTTTGGTATTTTACTTCAAAGTTTTTTTCTGTTCTTGTGATTTGTCCTAAATCAATACTGGTATTTGTTCCTTTATAGTCTGTTAGATTTCCTATTAATGTAATACTATTGTTGTATTCTTTTATTTTACTAAATTCTCCTATTACTTTGATGGTTAATTTGTCTCCTGGTTTGGTAACATGGTTTTCTCCTTCTCCATATTCAACAATTAGATTATTTTTTTGTAGCATATAGTCTTCTATTTTCGTTTCTTTTCCTGTTATTCCATCTGTATAGATAACTTCTATATTGTTTTTGTCTATTGTAAATCCATCATCAATTAGGTATGCTACTTTGCTATTGTTGACTCCTGTTTTCCCTTGGTTATTTCTGCTTGCTTCTACAGTCGCTACCATTTCTAGTTTAGTATTTTTTAGGTATTCTCCTCGGAATCCTTCTATTAGGTTGTACTCAATTTTACTTGTATAGGTTGGTAATACTATGTTGTTGATGATATTGATTCTCACGTTTTGTGTTTGGTTACTTGCTATATTGTTTCCTTCATAGCTTATTTCATATCCTTCTATATAGTCTTCTGCTATTCGGAAAATATATCGGTTTCCATTGTCATCACATTCTCTAGTTTGGAAACTGTAGTTGTTGGTTTGTCCTGGTACTATAGCGATGTCTGCTATTTTTGTTTCTGCTCCATTTGCTCCTACTTTTCTATATATGTGCATTGTTGTTGCTTTTCTTGAGTTGTATTTGTTGTTTTGGTCATTCCATGTAATATTTCCTTCTATATTGATTTCTAGATTCTTTACTATGGTACTACTTCCTGAACCTACTCCTCCATTAATTTGTGATATGTTTCCTGCTACATCTTTTGCCCATGCATAGTATGTTCCGTTTTTATTTACTGTGAATTGGTTGCTTGCTTGAAAGCTACTTGCTGCTGGTGCTGTATTAGTTGTTGTTATGGCATATCCTGCTACTCCTGATGCTGCATAGTCTGCATTTCCTGTATCTGTTGCATTTACGGTTAAAACAGTTTGTTTTTTATTTGCACTTAAACTTTGTCCGATACTATTTACTACTGGTGCAATTTTATCTATATTATTAATACTAATACTTGCTGTTGCTGTTAAGTCATAGTTGTTTATGACATTGATATTGTATGTTCCGTTTTTACTTATGGTATATGTATTGGCTGCTGTTCTTGTTCCTCCTTGCCATGAATATGGACTTGCTTTTAGTCCTCCTAATTCATCTCTTGCCGTTGCAGTTAAGGTAAGGTTTTGGTTGGTATAGTTTCTACTATTTACATTTACACTTACTTCTGGATAGGATTTTAGTAATGTAATTTTTACATATCCATTTCCTTCTCTTGAATTTTCTCCTGCTGTTACATTACTAAAACTTGTACTATTATAACTAGTTCCTGCACATTGTGTTTGTCCTCCATAGTAGCCTCCCCCTCCTGCTTTAGAACCTTTATATATTTCATTATTGGATTCTGCCTTTCCACTACCATCGATACACTCGTATTCGTCTATATCTACTCCTTCTTCTTTTCCACAAATAATAGAATGATGCCATGTCGTAGTAGTACTTCTATGTGAGCATTTATCTGAAGCAGAGGAATATACACCACCATGATGTGGACAAGTATAAGTGCCTCCATGCCATACTCCATCATCACTTTGATACTTGTCTGTTTGGTACAATGTTGCTGTACATTTATTGCTTGTTGTTGTTGAATAATTTTTATAACATCCACTTGTTCCTGTTACGTTTTCTTTATTTCCTGTATGATAATGATAGTGTGGTTCAGCGTAAGCACCACCACCACCACCTGCTACTAAAATACGGTTAGATGTGGCTGTTCCTCCCATACGAATGTCGGTTGCTCCCCCTCCATTTGCATATCGTCCTTCAGAAGGATAAATTACATTAATTTCCGACAGTTCTTGACTGTATTCTGTTATATGAATATCTCCTGGATAATATGAATTTCCTCCTCCATTATACCCATCTTGTCCTCCTACATGAATGGATAATACTGTATTTTTATCAAAAGTAGCTTCTCCTATTCGATAACTTCCTTTTCCTCCTAACACATCTCTTCTTACTGCTGCTCCTGAGGAAGTATCCGCTACCATAAGATTTCCCCCTTGTGCCCCATAGGCTTCTATTTTGTAGATTCCTTTGTATGGCAATGTTACAGTTTGTTCTTGTCCAGTATATTGAAATTCCCATACCATTTGTGTTGCTGCTGCCTCTGATTCTGGAATTATATTAAAATTTGTAAACACTGGCAAATATGAAACCAAAATACTAATAACTAATATGCTACTAATTAACTTTTTCTTCATCTTTTTCCGTCTCCTTTGACTTAACAATTCTATTTCATATTTATTATATCGACTCGTCTTTACTTAGTAAATGGTACTTTTTGCCTGTTTCTATACAGGTTCTTCTTTCTTACTACGGAATCTTTTTTTTTCGACTTTTTTTACATTTTAGTTACATTTTTATAATATTTAATATTGTTGTGTTTCAATATTCTTCCTTTCTTTACGGAATCAACGGACTCGTGTTACATATAGAAATAAGGGCTTGCATGATATGCAGGCCCTTACGGTTTATAAAAATATTCTATTCTACAATATTCGCATTTCTTACCTCTTCTATTAATGGTGATTCTGCTTCTTCTAATTCTAGGTCTAATTCTGGCTCTTCTTCTGTTTCGGTATTAATCTTAATGCTTTTATACTTATTCATTCCTGTTCCTGCTGGAATTAGCTTTCCAATAATAACGTTTTCTTTTAGTCCTATTAATGGATCTACTTTTCCTTTAATTGCAGCTTCGGTTAATACTCTTGTGGTCTCTTGGAAGGATGCTGCTGATAGGAAGGATTCTGTTGCAAGAGATGCTTTGGTAATTCCAAGCAACGTACGTTTTCCAGTTGCTGGGCGTTTTCCCTCGGCTTCTACTTCTTTATTTTTGTCTGCAAATTCGTACATGTCAACTAATGAGCCTGGGAACATGTCGGTATCACCATTGTCTTCCACTCTTACTTTTTTAAGCATTTGTCTTCCAATAACTTCAATGTGTTTGTCGTTAATATCAACACCTTGGTTACGGTATACTTTTTGTACTTCTTGAATTAGGTATTCGTATACGCCTTCTGGTCCTTTGATTAGTAAGATTTCGTTTGGATTGATAGAACCTTCTGTAATTTGGTCTCCTGCTTCTAATTCGTCTCCGTCTTTTACACGTAGTTTAGAACCAAATGGAATGGTGTAAGTTTTTGAGTCGTCTTTTGATGTTACAATTACTTCTTTCTTTTTCTTGTTTTCTGCTATTTTTACTTTTCCTGCAATTTCAGTGATGATGGCAAGACCCTTTGGTTTTCTTGCTTCAAATAGTTCTTCAACCCTAGGAAGACCTTGTGTAATATCTCCTCCTGCAACACCACCTTGGTGGAAGGTTCTCATGGTTAACTGGGTACCTGGTTCACCAATGGATTGTGCTGCGATAATTCCAACGGCTTCTCCTATGTTTACTTCGGTTCTAGTCGCAAGACCCATTCCGTAACATTTTGCACATACTCCATGTTTTGAATGACATCCTAGTGCAGAACGTACTTTTACTTTTTCAAATCCTGCTTCTACGATTTTTTCTGCTATTTTGTCAGTAATCATGGTGTTAGTGTCTACAATGACTTCTTTGGTTTTTGGGTTGATGATGTCTTCTAATGGGTATCTTCCTTCTAGTCTTTCTTGTAGTTTTTCGATAACTTGGTTTCCGTCTTTTATGTCATAGACTAAAATTCCTTCATGGGTTCCACAGTCATGTTCACGAACAATGATGTCTTGGGATACGTCTACTAATCTTCTGGTTAGGTATCCAGAGTCTGCGGTTCTAAGCGCTGTATCGGCAAGTCCTTTTCTTCCTCCATGGCTTGATACGAAGTATTCTAGTGGGTCAAGTCCTTCACGGAAAGAGGAACGAATTGGGATTTCTACGGCTTTACCAGAGGTGTTTGCCATTAGTCCTCTCATTCCTGCTACTTGGCGTAATTGGTTCATGTTTCCACGAGCTCCAGATTCAATCATCATGTAGATTGGGTTTAATTCATCAAAGTTATCTTGCATTGCAAGGGATACATCCTGTGTTGCTTGTTCCCATACTTTAATAACGGATTCATAGCGTTCGTCTTCGGTGATTAAACCACGTTTATATTGTTTTGCAATGTGTTCTACTTTTTCTTCTGCTTCGGCTAAGATATCTTGTTTCTTTTCTGGAATGATAATATCTTTTGTGCTAACTGTAATAGCACCTTTTGTTGAGTATTTGTATCCAGTGTCTTTGATGTAGTCTAGTAGTTCAGAGGCTCTGGATAGTCCATGTACATTAATACATTTTGCAACGATTTTTCCTAGGTTTTTCTTGATAACTGGGAAATCGATTTCTAAATCAAATTCGTGTTCTGGGTCAGTTCTATCGACAAATCCTAAGTCTTGTGGTATTCCTTGGTTATAAATGACTCTTCCTACTGTGGTTTGGATTCGTTTTGAACGAACATTTCCTTCTTCATCCTGAGCACTCATACGGATATATACTTTAGCATGTAGTCCTAAGTCTCCGTTGGCATATGCCATTAGGGCTTCGTCGATATCTTTATAATAACTTCCTTCTCCTGGTTCTCCTTTTACTTCCATGGTTAGGTAGTAACTTCCTAAAATCATATCTTGGGTTGGAACGGTTACTGGTTTACCATCTTGTGGTTTTAATAAGTTGTTTACTGATAGCATTAAGTATCTTGCTTCTGCTTGTGCTTCTGGTGATAATGGTACGTGTACTGCCATTTGGTCTCCATCGAAGTCGGCATTGAAGGCGGTACATACTAATGGGTGTAGTTTGATGGCTCTTCCTTCTACTAATACTGGCTCGAAGGCTTGTATTCCAAGTCTATGTAGTGTTGGTGCACGGTTTAGCATAACTGGGTGGTCTTTAATAACTTCTTCTAAGATGTCCCATACTTCTGGTCTTAGTCTTTCTACCATTCTTTTGGCATTTTTGATGTTATGTGCAATGCCTCTTCCTACTAATTCTTTCATAACAAATGGTTTGAATAGTTCCACTGCCATTTCTTTTGGTAGACCACATTGGTAGATTTTTAGTTCTGGTCCAACAACGATAACGGAACGTCCTGAGTAGTCAACACGTTTTCCAAGTAAGTTTTGACGGAAACGTCCTTGTTTTCCTTTTAGTAAGTCAGATAGTGATTTTAGCGGTCTATTTCCTGCACCTGTTACTGGTCTTCCACGTCTTCCGTTGTCGATTAGGGCATCAACGGATTCTTGTAACATTCTTTTTTCGTTTCTTACAATGATTTCTGGTGCTCCTAATTCTAGTAGTCTTTTTAAACGGTTGTTACGGTTGATTACACGGCGGTATAGGTCGTTTAAGTCAGAGGTTGCAAAACGTCCACCATCTAGTTGTACCATTGGTCGTAGGTCTGGTGGGATGACTGGTACAACATTCATAACCATCCATTCTGGTTTGTTGCCAGATAGACGGAATGATTCTACCGTGTCTAAGCGTTTTACTAATTTTACTCTTTTTTGCTCACTGGCTCCTTCTAGTTCTTTTTTAAGTTTAGCTGCTAATTTGTCTACATCGATTTCTTGTAATAGTTTTTGAATGGCTTCTGCTCCCATTTCTGCTTTGAAAGAACCTCTTCCGTATTTTTCTTCTGCTTCATGGTATTCTTTTTCGGTTAGGACTTGGGTTTTGATTAGTCCTGAGGTTCCTTTGTCGGTTACGATGTAAGAGGCAAAGTAGATTACTTTTTCTAAGTTTCTTGGTGAGATGTCTAACATTAAAGCGACTCTACTTGGAATTCCTTTGAAGTACCAAATGTGTGCAACTGGTGCTGCAAGTTCAATGTGTCCCATTCTTTCTCTTCTTACTTTGGCTTTGGTAACTTCTACACCACAACGGTCACAGACAATTCCTTTATAACGTACTCTTTTGTATTTACCACAATGGCATTCCCAGTCTTTGGTTGGTCCAAAGATTCTTTCACAAAATAGTCCGTCTTTTTCTGGTTTTAAGGTTCTGTAATTGATGGTTTCTGGTTTTTTAACTTCTCCTTTTGACCATTCTCTAACCTTTTCGTCTGATGCTAGACCAATTTTTAATTTATCAAATATCTCTAATTCATCCACGGTTTGTTTTTTCTCCCTTCCGGTTTGGATTTTTTGGTTTGTCTCTGTTTTTTCTTGTTTATTTACACTGCTGTACAATTTATGGTTGCTATAAACAGGAATATAAGAGGCTTATTCAATTACAAGAACCCCCAGTCTGCTTCGCAGACAGCCCCCTTAAGTAAAGGGGCCTTTACTCTACTTTTTATTCTATCGCATATAATGATTTGTAAGTGGCAAAGCCACTAACACAATCATTATATGTTTAGCACTTGGTTGATTTGGTTACATACTTGGGTGAAGTTGGTTTGTATGTCTTTGTTTTTGTAGCGTAATACGGTTAAGTTGTATGCGTTTAATAGGTCTGTTCGTATTTTGTCGTATTCTTTTCCATCTACTGTATAGTGTTGGTTTCCGTCTATTTCTATAATGAGTTTCTTTTTAGGGCAGTAAAAATCTACAATATAGTTTTCTATAATTTTCTGTCTCGTAAAGCGATATTGGTTTTTACTTAAAAATTCATACCAAATTTTTCTCTCCTCTGGTGTCATATTATTTCGTAAAACTCTCGCTCTCTCCACATACTCCTTATTATATCGAATATACATTGCCAACCTCCATCATAAACAGTAGAGTAAAGGCCCCTTTACCTAAGGGGGCTGTCTGCGAAGCAGACTGGGGGTTCTTTTAGTGTCTTTTACTAAATCATATCATTGTCATTTGCTAAATTGTCTTCACCTAAATCGGTGTCTTCTAATAGCATTTCGTCTTCGTCGTCTAAGATTGGGTCATCGAATAATTCGTCTGATTCTTCTTCATCGTCTACGATTTCGTTTCCGTCTTCGTCTTCTTCCATGTAGCCATCTGCTAGTTCGTCTTCTACTAAGATGTTTTGGGCTTTGTCTTTTTCTGGGTTGTATTCAATTCCTTCTTCAATGTTTTCTTTTAGTTCTAATTCTTGGTTATCGCTTGAGTATAGACGAACATCTAGTCCTAAGCTTTGTAGTTCTTTTACTAGTACTTTAAAGCTTTCTGGTACTCCTGGTTCTGGTACATTTTCGCCTTTTACAATGGCTTCATAGGTTTTTACACGTCCTACGGTATCGTCTGATTTTACGGTTAGAATTTCTTGTAGGGTATGTGCTGCACCATATGCCTCTAATGCCCATACTTCCATTTCTCCAAAACGTTGTCCTCCAAATTGTGCTTTTCCTCCTAGTGGTTGTTGGGTAACTAATGAGTATGGTCCAGTAGAACGGGCATGGATTTTGTCGTCTACTAAATGGTGTAGTTTTAACATGTACATAACACCAACGGTTACTGGATGGTCGAATTTTTCTCCAGTTCTTCCGTCGTATAGTGTTACTTTTCCGTCTGGGGTACGTCCTGACTGTTCTAGTAATTCGGTAATTTCTTCTTCAGAAGCTCCGTCAAATACTGGGGTTGCTACTTTCCAACCAAGTTCTCTAGCAGCTGCTCCTAAATGGACTTCTAACACTTGACCTAAGTTCATACGAGATGGTACACCAAGTGGGTTAAGAACGATATCGACTGGGGTTCCATCTGGCATAAATGGCATGTCTTCTACTGGCAAGATTCTTGATACAACACCTTTGTTTCCATGTCGTCCTGCCATTTTATCTCCAACCGAGATTTTTCTTTTTTGTGCAATATAGCAACGAATGACTTGGTTTACCCCTGGTGCTAATTCATCAGAATTGTCTCTTGTAAAGATTTTGACATCTACAATGGTTCCTTCTTCTCCATGTGGTACTCTTAAGGAGGTATCTCTTACTTCTCTTGCTTTTTCTCCAAAGATGGCACGTAGTAATCTTTCTTCTGCAGTTAATTCGGTTTCTCCTTTTGGTGTTACTTTTCCAACTAGGATGTCTCCTGGTCTTACTTCTGCTCCAATACGGATAATTCCATTTTCGTCTAAGTCTTTTAAGCTATCTTCTCCTACGTTTGGAATGTCTCTTGTAATTTCTTCTGGTCCTAATTTTGTATCACGGCATTCGCAATCATATTCTTCAATGTGGATAGAGGTATATACGTCTTCTTTTACTAATCTTTCGCTAATTAGTACCGCATCTTCGTAGTTGTAACCTTCCCATGTTGCAAAGGCGATTAGTACGTTTTTACCTAGTGCCATTTCTCCTTTATCAGTAGATGGTCCATCTGCAATAACGTCTCCTGCTTTTACTTTTTCTCCTTTTACAACAATTGGTCTTTGGTTGATACAGGTTCCACCATTGGTTCTTTTGAATTTACGTAAATGATAGGTTTCTAAGTCTCCTTTTTCGGTTTTTAGAACGATTTCATCACCAGTTACTTTATGAATGGTTCCATTGGATTTTGCAATTTGCATAATTCCTGAGTCTTTGGCTGCACGGTATTCAATTCCAGTTCCTACAATTGGTGATTCTGGTACCAATAGTGGAACGGCTTGACGTTGCATGTTTGCTCCCATTAAGGCACGGTGAGCATCGTCATGCTCTAGGAATGGTATCATGGCTGCACCAACGGATACTAATTGTTTTGGCGATACGTCTACATAGTCTACCATTTCAGGGGCTACTTCTTCGATATCGTCTAAGTGTCTTACTTTGATTTTTTTGCCTACAAAGTTTCCGTTTTTATCAATTTGTTCAGAAGCTTGTGCAATTCTTGCTCCTTCTTCGTCTTCTGCACTTAAATATTTTACTTTCTCTGTTACTTTATGGGTGTTAGGGTCTACTACACGGTATGGTGTTTCCACAAATCCATATTCATTGATGATGGCAAATGAGGTTAGGGCAGAGATTAATCCAATGTTTGGTCCTTCTGGGGATTCGATTGGACATAAACGTCCATAATGGGTATAGTGTACGTCTCTTACCTCGAAACCTGCTCTTTCTCTTGAAAGTCCACCTGGTCCTAAAGCAGATACCCTTCTTTTATGGGTTAACTCGGATAATGGATTGGTTTGATCCATGAATTGTGATAATTGGGAGCTTCCAAAGAATTCACGGATTGATGATGTGATTGGTTTTGTGTTAATTAAGGTTTGTGGGGTTACAACATCTAGGTCTTGAATGGTCATTCTTTCACGAACCACTCTTTCTAGTCTGGTTAAACCAATTCGGAATTGGTTTTGTAATAGTTCACCAACACAACGAATACGTCTATTTCCTAAATGGTCGATGTCATCTATGTATCCTAGTCCATGTTGTAGGTTCATTACATAGTTAACCGATGCAATGATGTCTTCTGTGGTAATATGTTTTGGAATTAATTCTCCCATTCTTTCTTGAATCATTTTTTCTACGTCTTTTTTGTCTGTATTTTCTAAGATATTTTGTAGAATGGCAAAATTAACATCTTCTTTTATGACAATATTTTTTAGGGTTACATATTCATGAATGTCTACTGTACCATTTCCAATGACTTTAACAGCTTTTTCTCCTACTTTTACATCTACGGAATTGATTCCTGCATTTTGAATTTGTCTTGCTAGCTCTTCTGTAATAACACCATCTTTTTCTACTAAAATTTCTCCAGTAGATGGGTTCATAATGTCGTTTGCTGCTACTTGGTTTTTAATTCTTCCAGCTAATCCTAGTTTTTTGTTGAATTTGTATCTTCCTACTTTTGCTAGGTCATATCTTCTATCATCAAAGAATAATCCACTAAATAGGTTTCTTGCAGCATCTACAGATGGTAGTTCGCCTGGTCTTAATTTTTTGTAGATTTCGATTAGGGCTTCGTCTGCACTTTTTACTGGGTCTTTATTAATGGTAGCAATGATTTTGTCTTCTTCTCCAAATACTTCTAAAATTTGGGTGTCGGTTTCTAATCCAATGGCTCTTAATAAACAGGTTACTGGTAGTTTTCTGGTTCGGTCAATACGAACATAGAATACATCGTTTGAGTCTGTTTCGTATTCAATCCATGCTCCACGAATTGGCATTACGGTTGATGTAAAGATTTTTTTACCTGTTTTGTCGTAATCGGATTCATAGTAACATCCTGGGGAACGTACTAATTGGCTAACTACAACTCTTTCTGCACCATTGATAACAAAGGTTCCACTATCTGTCATTAGTGGGAAGTCTCCTAAGTAGATTTCTTGTTCTTTAATTTCTCCTGTTTCACGGTTGATTAAGCGTACCTTTACGTGTAATCTTGTTGAGTATGTTGCATCTCTTTCTTTTGCTTCTTCTAAAGAATATTTTGTCTTTTCTTCCATGTAGTAATCGAAAAACTCTAGCACTAGATTTCCAGTATAGTCAATAATTGGTGAAATGTCTTTTAATACTTCTCCAAGACCCTCTTCTACAAACCAATTGTAAGAGTCTTTTTGTACTTGGATTAGATTTGGCATTTCAATACTGTCCTCTGTTTTGGCAAAGGTTTTTCTAACGCATTTTTCATGTTTTACGTCTTTAACCAAAAAAATCACCTCTATATTAAATTAAGCAGAAAATTTGAAATTTGCATTCTAGAATTAAATGATTTGTTCGTGGCTTTGCTACTTATAAATCATTTTATGCGTCAGCACAAGAATGCTTTTTAAGAATAAATGATGTTCATAAAATCTATTTATCAAGAAGTCCTTCTTAAGCACAAGTTTCCGTATGATTTTGTAGGAAAGGTCTGCTTTTCCTTTCTACTAAAACCCACTTCCTTCAAGGCTTAATTCCTCTTCTTGTTAAATTTAGAAAGAATAACTAAGAAATTATATCATTTTCTCTTACGGCTTGTCAAGGTTTCGGCGAAGTTTTTTTCAATATTTTTCTTGACTTTATGTTGCCTCCATGGTATATTAGTATCACACTTATGTACTATATGAAAGGAGACCCTCGATGAAAAATGAACCACAAGTTATGACAATTGTTAGAAACTCTCCAACTGACGAGCCTATGATAATATCTTCTAATCTCCCTGGCTCTGTTGCTTTTCGAGAAAATGAGGTCAATTTCCTTAGGGAAATGCTTACATATCTTGAAAATGACAGTAAGGAACGTAGACAGCAAGCCGAACGGGTTAGAAGCATCTCAACCTTATAATTTGGCTTTGTCACAAAGCACAACATGGGAACAAGGTTTTATTCTTGTTCCCATGTTGTGCTTTCGTATCACTTTTTCAAATTTGTAATCTATATACTTATTTCTCTACATTTCTTTTTTGACCTCTTCTATTTCTTCTCTTGTTATTTCTACTAATTCTACTATATCTTCTATATTCATTCCTTTTTGTAGCATATTCATAACTACTTTTTTTGTCTTTTCTTTTATTCCTTTTTCTGTTCCTTTCTCTATTCCCTGTTGCATTCCTTGTTGTATTCCTTGTTCTATTCCTCGCTTCATTCCCTCCTCTTTACCTTTCTTTAATCCTTCTTTCATTCCTTTTTCTAATCCTTTTTTTAACGCTACTTCTTCTACATAATGCCTCCTTGAATTCTCTTCCCATATGGCAGTTTGTTTAAATTCGTTTATTTCTTTTATTACTGCTTCTGATAAGATTTCTTCTACTTCTTCTTTTGCTTCTTTTATGATTTCATGTTTTTCTTCTGCCATTTTACTTAGGCCTCCCATCTTTATCATCAATTAAGGCTAGCCACCCTTCTAATGCATTTGCTAGTCTTGGTTTGCTTTTTCGAAACTTTGGTAATTCTATAAACCAGTAGGTAATATCTTCACTTATTATATAGTCTCTATGCTTATCAGCAACCGTTACACTTTTGGTTGCATAATCTGGTAGTTTTAGTATATTGTAATTTAATATATTAATTAGTATTACTGGTTTTAATTCTTGGTATTTATCGCCTCTTCCTACTTGCTCACTTATTAATCTTGAGCCATATAATTCTGTTCTTTGTTTGGTATCCTTATTATCGCATAATTGGATTTCAATGTTTACTATTTTTGTTTTGTTAATGGTTGCTTTAATATCTAACCTTCCCATTTTATTAGCAATGGTTAGTTGTTTTAGACTCGCTTCTCCTACTACTTCAATGTCGTCAATGCTTTCTTCTAAAAGCGATTCTAAAAAGCTTTTTAGGTATTTTTCATTTCCTTTTTTCGTAAAAAATGCTTTAAATACAATATCATTTTTTAAATTTAGTTTCATATGTAGTTTCCTTTCTTATTGTATCATGTTAAATAAAAAAACTCAACATAAATGACAATATTTTTTATTTCTTACTGAAATTGAAACATAATAAAGAACTGGTAATACCTATCCTCCCTTCATTTTTATATTTCTATTTTTATTCTTGTTTTGGAAAATATTTTGCTTTTCGAACAAAAGCTTTCTCGAATATTTTTGAATCAATTTGAATTGATATTTTTGATAATATAGATGATTATTATGTTTGAATTTAATAAGATGTTTTTATTATATCATGTATTTGGGTTTTGTAAAGACTTTTTTAATTCTAATTATTGGTATTCATTAATTTTTAATATTTCATTAAAACACTCAAATTAAAAACCATGGAACAATTTTTATTCTTGTTCCATGGTTTCTTTTATTTTATTTGCTTTTTTTCGGATTCTTTGTATTGCGGTATCAACAGATTTTACTTTCGTTCCTAGCTTTTCTGCAATGGCTGCATAGGATTTTCCTTGCTTATAGTAATGTAATACTTGACTTTCAAAATCGCTTAGGCTTTCATTTATTTTGTTCTCGATGGATTCATAATATTCTTGTTTGGTTATCATTTCTGCTGGATCTTCGGTTGTTTTTGCTTCTAATATGTCTAGTACAGATACATCATCACTTTCTTCATATGCTGCTGTATTTAAGGAAAAAGCTGAATTTAATGGGATATTTTTTTGTCGATTAGACGTTTTTAGAGCCGTAATTAATTGTCTCTCAATACACAGATTTGCAAATGTCTTAAAAGAATTTTGCTTTTCAGCATTGAAAGATTTGGTAGCTTTATATAATCCAATTAATCCTTCTTGAATCATATCGTCTCGTTCTGCTCCGACCATAAAAAATTTACTCGCTTTCATATTGACTAGGTCGTTGTATTTGTTCATTAAGTAGTTTAATGCCATATTATCACCAGATTGAATTTCTTTTATAACTTGTTCATCTGGCATATTTCCATATTGTACTTCATGACTGATTGGTATCATGCTTTTATGTATCCCTCCTAAGGCTTTAAGTTACTTGCATTATATTGATAAAACCTTAAAATGTCAAGCATTTTTCGCAATTTTCTTTTATTTTACTGAATTATTTTTCGTTTTAATTCTTCTAATGCTTTTTTTCGACTACTTATAACATTTTTCTCTTCTGGCTTTAGTTGGGCTAGTGTTCTTCCATCTTCTAGCTCAAAAATCTCGTCAAACCCAAATCCGTTTTTTCCTCTACATGTAGTTGCAATATATCCTGACAGGATTCCCGTTCCTATTTGAAAGCTTTTCCCATCATAATAAGCAATAACAGTAATATTATCCACTTTTCTTCTTTTTCTTTCTAGTCCTTGCATTTTATTTAAAATGAATTCATTTCTTTGTCTTGCATATTGGTTTCCTGCCTTTTCTTCCCCTAAGAATCTTGCCGTTTTTATTCCTGGCCAATTTTGATATTCTCTAATGCAAATACCACTATCATCTGCAATACAGGGAATCTTCACTATATGGTATAACTCTTTTGCTTTCTTTTTGGCATTTTCTTCAAAGGTTTTTCCATCTTCTATTACTTTTATAGTGTTTTTTATTTCGTTTATCGTTATAATTTCTTTTTGTAAAATTTCTTTTATTTCTTTTACTTTACCTTCATTTGCACTTGCTACTACTATTTTCATATTTTCTCCTTTTTTATTTTTTTGATTATATCACATTTTTTTGATAAAGCCTACTATCTTTTAAGTTTTATTGACTTTTTTTTACATTTATATGATAATAATACTATGTCAATTTTTAAAGAAGGTGTAAACTTTGCCTAAGATATATTTAGAAAAAAATGTTTTAGAGGCTGCTTTTGAGCGATTAGAATTTGTGTTTGATCATTTTGATAACGTCTATTTTAGTGTTAGTGGTGGAAAGGATAGTAGTCTTATGCTACAACTTGCTAATATGGTAGCCCAAAAGAAAAATTATAAATTTGATGTTTTGTATATTGATTTTGAGGCTCAGTATCGTTTAACGATTGAACATATTTATGAACTAAAGAAATTGTCCCACATTCGCCATTTTTATCATATTGCTCTTCCTTTGGCCCTTCGTAATGCTGTTTCAATTCTACAACCAAAATGGATTTGTTGGGAAGAAGAAAGTAGAGATTTATGGGTAAGGGATTTACCAGAAGATAGTATTAATATGGCGAATCATGCATTTCCTTGGTTTCGTAAAGGTGAAGAGTTTGAGGATTTTATTCTCGAATTTGCGAATTGGTACCAAAGAAAATATGGGGGTAGAGTTGCTTGTGGTGTTGGTATCCGTTCTGACGAAAGCTTAAACCGTTTTCGAACTATTACATTTGCAGGAAAAATGATGTATGATGATAAGCGTTGGACTACTCGCATTAAGCTTAGAGATAAATATCTTGATGTTTATAATTTTTACCCGATTTATGATTGGAAAACAGAAGATGTTTGGGGAGCTGTTAGTAAATTCAATTTACCATATAATCAGGTTTATGAATTAATGTATAAAAATGGACTTAGTATTCATGAACAACGTTTGTGTCAACCTTATGGTGATGACCAAAAAAATGGTCTTGATCAGTTTAAAGCTCTTGAATATGATACTTGGTCAAAGGTAGTAAATCGTGTAAATCGGCGTTAATTTTGGTAATATTTATTGTAGAACAACGGCTCTTGGAAATTTGAGAACTTCAAAACCAAATTTTATGAGTTGGGAGGAATATTCTGTTTTTCTTTTAGAGAGTATCGGTATTTACAATAAAGATTTGATGCTTCATTATTACCGAAAAATAAAGAAATTTGCGTTTTGGTATAAAAAACGTGATAATATTGATATGTGTGATATTCCAGATGAAGCAGATGCCAAGCTTGAAACCCAGAAAAAAGTGATTTCTTGGCGAAGGGTGGCGAGGTCGATTGAAAAGAATGATTTCTATATGAAACGCCTTTGTTTTTCTCAAACAAAAACAGACGACGAGGAACTTCGAAGGTTAATTCACAAATGGGACAATTTATTAACAAAGGATACCGTTTCTGATGATAAGGATTTATTAAATTTTATAGAGGGTGAGGTGAAAAAAGATGATATTAAAACTGACGAATAAGGATCATTATTTTTATCAATATATGGGAAAGTTTTTTGGTTCTCGTATTGTTCAAACAGAGACAAAGGATCGCATTTATGATGATAATAATAAGCTTTGGTATATTTACGTTGATTCCGATGATCGACCATATGGTTTTGTTTCAGTTTGCGATAATGTAATTAAAAATATCTATTCTAATAATCTTGATTATCTAAAAGAATTATTACATACCGTAGCAAAAGAAGTTACGGTAGCACCAAGTATTGTATCAAATTTGTATGAGAATTTATACCATGAATGTGGTTTTGTCGTCACTCATTTAGATAATTATAGACATTTTGTTATGATTCGAGGTGATAAATAATTGAAAAACAAAAAAGAAATTCATTTTCCTGTATTAAATGTAAAAATGGTGGATATTGATAAGGTAGTGGCAAATGATTATAACCCCAATAAAGTAGCTCCCCCAGAGATGAAACTATTAAAGCATTCTATTGAAGAGGATGGCTACACACAACCAATTGTTACTTATTATGATAAAGACAATGACCATTATATTGTTGTTGATGGCTTTCACCGTTATCGTTGTGCAAAAGAGTATTTTCATTTAAAGGAAATTCCAATTGTTACAATTGATAAGGATTTAAGCAATCGTATGGCAAGTACAATTCGACATAATCGTGCAAGAGGTACTCATCAAATTGTTGATATGTCTAAAATTGTGATTGATTTAAGCGAAAGTGGCTGGTCTGATGAACAAATTTCAAAGCATTTAGGAATGGAATTGGACGAGATTATTCGTTTAAAACAAATTAGTGGATTAAAAGAAGCGTTTTCGAATCATATTTTCAGTAAGTCCTGGGAAAATTTCGAAGATACGCTAAAAAAAACCACTTAGGCTCATTTTTATACAAACTTTATCCCTAGTTTATGTGGATTAAAACCACGTTTGCTAGGGATATTTTTTATCCTTTGGTATCTTTTTTATATTTTTGCATATACTACAATTAGTGTTTATCTAATTTTTTAAGAAATTTTACAAGAAAGCTTGACATTACGCCCAAAAGCTATTATACTATACAAGTACATCGCGAGGTGGAGCAGTTGGCAGCTCGTTGGGCTCATAACCCAAAGGTCGCAGGTTCGAGTCCTGCCTTCGCAACCATAAAAAGCACCATTGGCGTGCTTTTTTTATTTCGCTACAATTTTCCCTTTGATTGCTTCAAATTTGGCATCGCCAATTCCTGGTACATTTTTTAAGTCTTCAATGGTTTGAAATTTTCCGGTTTTCTTCTCGGTAATTAATAATTTTTTCGGCTATGGCTTCTCCGAATTCCTTGCAAAGTTTGCAATTCTTCTTTTGTTGCTTTATTGATATTAATGGTTTGGGTTGTATTTTTTGTGCTTTCACTACGGTTTTCTTCTTTTGGTATACCACTATTTTGAGAGATTACTTCCTCGGGTTGTTCTCCTTTTTTGGGTATCGTAATTTTTTGTCCATCTTCTACAGGATAGGCAAGGTTAATGTCGGTTAAATCTGCTTCTTCGTTTAATCCTCCTGCCTTTTCAATAATGTCTGCAATTCTTGCTCCTTCTGTGGTCTTAATAATTCCTGGTTTTTTTACTTCTCCTGCTATATGAATAATGATTTGTTCTTCTGAAAGTTTGGCTTCTTTTGGTTGTTCTTTTTCTTCTATGGTATTTTCCTTTTCGCTTATTATGATTTCCTCTTCTGTATGGTATACATTTTTGTAAAAGTAATAGCCAATAACCAAGACAATTACTACAATACCTACAATTCCAATTATCATTTGTTTTTGGTCAAGATATTTCATGTTTTTCTCCTTTCATTTTTCTTTTTTTATTTTGGGAATAGAGTTGAAATTTAAACCAATTTAGGATAAGATAATATAGACATTTTTTTAGGATGGTGTATCATGAATCGAAAAAAATTGATAACTTGTATTACATTAATATTAATAATAATGCCTATCTTCTTACCATTTTCCTTTAGTTTTGCTACTACAGATGATGTTTATGTAGATGCTCCTTGTGCACTTCTTATGGATTCGGTTTCTGGTAAGATTTTATATGAAAGAAATGCTAGGGAAAAAAGATTTCCTGCAAGTACAACGAAAATTATGACAGCCATTTTGGCTTTGGAAAATCGTAAACTTTCTGATACTGCTACGGTTAGTGAGAATGCTGTTTCTACAGTTCCTTATAGCTATACCATCGCAAATTTACAAATTGGAGAAGTTCTTAATTATGAGCAATTATTACTTGCGTTAATGCTTCCTTCAGCAAACGATGCAGCTACTGTAATCGCAGAGGATATTGGTGGTTCGGTTGAGGGATTTGCCAATATGATGAATACAAAGGCTCGTGAAATTGGTTGTGAAAATACGAATTTTGTAAATGCAAATGGGGTACACCATGAAAACCATTATACAACTGCATACGATTTGGCTTTAATTGGTAGATATGCCATGGAAAATGACCAACTTCGTAAGCTTGTTGCTACTGTTAAGTATACATTGCCTGCTACGGAAAAGTATGATAAAGAAGACCGTATTTTTACGAATAACAATCGTTTGATAAACCCAAGTAGTAGTAATTATTATCAATATGCTACTGGTATTAAAACTGGATATACAGACCCTGCACGGAAATTGTATTGTTGCGAGTGCCAAAAAGGACGATATGGAGTTAATTTGTGTTATTTTGGGGGCTGGTAGTGATGTAACAACAACTACTAATAAGTTTGATGATTGTATCTCTTTATTTGATTATGGTTTTAAGGAATATAAGTATGAAACTTTATGCCATGCAAATGATGTGTTTAAAGTGATTTCGCCAAAATATGCTTCAGAAGATACGCCAGAGTTACCGGTTTTATATGAAAGTGATATTCGTGCTTTTGTAAAAACCGAAGAATTGGCATCTGGTTTTTCTCCTAATGTGGAATTAGATGAAAATCTAAAAGCTCCTATTACAAAAGGAAGTGTGATTGGTAAAATTTCTTATACGATTGATGATATTAACTATACTACAAATTTAATCGCCAGTCAAGATATTTCTTTTTATGGTATTTCTCCTATTGTGTTTAAAATAATACTTGTTATTTTTGCTTTATGTGTTTTAAAGTGTTTAGTTAATTTATTAAATGGTGGAAAATGGAAACGTAAAAAAGGAAAGCATTCAAACCATTCAAAGAAAAAGAAAAAAAAATCAAATCATACTAATTTTTCTTTGTATCATTTTGATTATTAGAACCGTAGGAGCAGTCCTTGTGTCTGCTCTTATATTCATATTCTGCATTTTAGAAAAAGGACAGACACAAGGCCTGCCCTACAATTTATTGGTTTCTTTTATATAATTCTTCTATGTTGTAATTTTGTCTTTCTTTTTCGGTAAAAATGTGTACCACCACATCTCCATAGTCCATTAATATCCATTCTGTATTATAGCCTTCTATTTTGTTTGGATAGATGTCTTCTTTTTTTAATTCTACTTCTACATTGTCAGCTAAGGCCTTTATGTGGGTATTCGATGTTCCACTTGCGATTACAAAATAATCTGCTAATGTGCTTTGTTCCATAATATTTAGTGTTGATAAATCAATGGCTTTTTTATCTTCTAATAGTTTTGTGATTTTATTTAGTAATTCCATATATCTTTCTCTCCTTTCAAATGGATTTTACCCCTACATCATGATTTTATTTATAGTCTTTTCCTAATATAATTGTGTAGTCTACTTGTGAATTGTTGTATTTTTTACTAATTGTACCATATTTTAAGGCTTGTTTTAGTTTTTTAGATACACTGTCTTCCTGATTGCTTCGGTTAATAATGCTTGTTTTGGTAGTTGTTTTAGTATTACCTTTTTTTACAACTTCATACCCTTTTTGTTCTAATTGTTCTACTGCTTTTGTAAGATTTTTTTCACTTCCACTTCCATTTAGTAATTCGATTTTTATTTTAGGTTGTGTTACACTCGAAGTGGTGTTCCCTCCTGGAATCGTATTTCCTACGGTATTTGTGTTTTCCTCTTGTTCATCTTCTTGTATTTCTCTTTCTTCTATGAATAATTCTTCTACTAATTTTTTGGTTTGTTTTATATTTGGTGTATAAATCCATACTTTGTTTGCAAGTTCTGCCTCTCCTGGTAAGGTTCCTGTTTTTAATTCTTCTGGATTAAAATTAACTGCGTAAGGAAGATAGTCTTTTATGGTATCAAAAGTCATATTGGTAGTAATATTTTTAAATCCGATTTCTGCAATTTGTACTAGTTTTAATAAGTTTTCTGGTCTTACGGTTTGTTTCATTACTTGTGTAATAAATTCTCTTTGTGTTCTCATTCTTCCTATATCGTTGTCTCCATATTCTGTTGGATACGTACTTAGGTCATTACTATGCCTGAAACGTACAAGTCCTTCTGCTTGTTTTCCATCTAGTTTTTGTACTCCTGCTTTTAGATGAATGTATAGGTCTTGGGTTGGGTCATCATAGTCCATATCGATTGGTACATCAAATGTAATCCCACCTAGGGCATCTACTAGTTGCACTAATGCTTTTGTATCGATAACAAGGTAGTTGTCAATTTCAAGTTCCGTTAATTCCTCAAGATGATTTACCATTCCTTCTAAGTTTTCGCCATTTCGATAAACAGAATTAATTTTGTAACTTGCAGAGGCTTTTGTTTTGTCTTTTCCAACATATGTGTCTCTTGGAATTGATAAAATAGCTGCTTTTTGGGTTTTTGGGTTATAGGAACATACCATGATAGTATCTGCTAATTTATATTCCTCTTCTCCACTAATTCCTACTAATAAGAACTGAATAGGCTCTAGATCTTTTAATGTGTTTTCATCATGTCCTAATGCAGTTGCCATGAAACCCTGTAACCCTCCTCCGTTTTTTTCCATACGGTACGCAAAGTAACATCCATATGCAATTCCTGAAAGGATTAATAAAATTACAAGCGTTTTAAAGATTTTCCATGGAATACTCTTTTTTCTTCTTTCTTTCTTTTCTTGTTTTCTTCTCTTTTTCTCTTGTCTTTTTTCTTCTTTTAATTCTCTTTTGTTTTTTGTTTTTTGTTTTTCTCTCATTTCCCCAATTTCCCTCTTTGTTCTTGGTTTTCTATTTTGTGGATTCGTATAAGTTTCTTCTCCTACATTCCTTTTTGTTGTTTTTCTGGTTTGTGAGTTGGCGTATGCTTCTTTTTTCACGTTTTTTTTATTCGTTGTTGCTGATTTTTTGTTTGTACTTGTTCTCGTTTGTGGGTCAATGTGGGAACTTGTCTTTCCATTTTTTTTACTAGTTGTTCTTGTTTGTGGAGCAATGTTAGCCTCTGTTTTTACAGGCTTTTGAGATTGTTTTTGAGTTGCCCTTTGTACTTGCATGGTCATTTCCTCAATCCTTCTTGCTCCTCTTTTGGTTCTTGTTGCTCTACTAGGTGAAATATTATAATCTATCTCGTTACTTTTTCTTGTTGTTGATTTTCTATTTTGTGTATCTATATTAGCACTTGCCCCAGTGTTTTTTTTCG
Organism: uncultured Clostridium sp.; assembly: GCA_948470025.1. GTDB lineage: Bacteria > Bacillota > Clostridia > TANB77 > CAG-508 > RGIG8482. The sequence goes on from CAOKNG010000004.1 coordinate 42,049, forward strand.
TTGTTTTTGGTCTATTATTTGGTTTATTTCCTTCTTCTGTTCCTTCTTTTTTCATAGTTTCACTCCCTATTATTTTATGTACTTTTTAGTATAGCAAATATCCTTTAAAATATCAACTAATTCGACTAGAAAATCAAAATCTTCATTTTATTTTAATATTTTACTAAATTTATATTGACCATATTAAAATAGCCAAGTTTGCTACTTGGCTATTGGTTTTAGAAAAATAGGATTAAGATAAGGTTGTAGTTGTATAAAAATTTGGTAATAAAACTATGGTCGATTTGTTCTAGTATGGCGGTTTGGTTTAACATTGGTAATACGAAGCTTGCTATGGCAAGAAGGGCATATAAGATAACCATTCCTCTTAGGATACCGTATAGAATTCCTCCTAGTTCATTAAATTGTTTGACGATTGGTAATTCGGATAAGGCTTCTAATAGGACTTTTGCAAATAGTAATAGTAATCGTGTTACTATGAATATGACTATCATCGTGATAATTTGGATGATACTTGTGGTTAAGTTTTTGGTTACCATCTCGGCTACGTTTTGTTGTGCTTGTTTTACGGTGGTTTCAATTCCATCGTTTATGTAGTTTACTACCATTCCTGGTAATTCGCTTTCTTCTTTGTTTATTTTTTTGCCTGCTTCTATGTTAGTTCCTGCTAGTTTTTCGTAGATGGTGTTTTGTATTGCGTCATCCCATGTGGTGTTTTCAATGATGAGATTTGCTACTGGTTTGTATAAAATTAGCGTAATTAAAATTGCGATGATAAAGGCTACAATTTTAAAAATAACACCAATTAGTCCTTGTTTGTAGCCAAGAAATATGCTAAGTGCTAAAATTGCAATGACTGCTAAATCCAAAAATATTGCCATTGTTTTTCTCCTTTCTACAAATTCACCACATCAATTCGGTCTTTGTATAGAATTCCTGCAATTTTGTCCCCTAATAGAATGTCTTTTACTTCTTTTTCGGAGGTGTATTTTCTGGTTAACCAACCATTGGTGGTAATAAATTGAATTTCACTTCCTAGGTTTAGGGCTATGTTGTTTCCATGTGTTTTTAGGTCTTTTACGGTTCCTTCTGCAATGTAGAGATTTTCTTTTTCGGTAGTGATACTTTTGATGGTGACTTGTGTGTTGATATTTAGGAAGCCTCCATTTTTTTCGATGGTGTACATGGCATATCCATCTAGTTTGATACTGGCAAATGTGACTTTTTCTCCCAAAAAGGATATGATTTGTTCGTTTTGGTCTTGGTAAATACTACGAATTTCGTTATCGTACATACAGGCTAAGTGGTTTTTTCCTTCGTATTCTACATTTTTGATAAGTTGTTCCCCAGTTACTTGGTAGGTATCAATAACGGAATTGCTTGGGTCTGTTTGTGCTTTTTCGATTGAGATGATTTTGACACTGGATTGAATGAGTGTTCCACTGGTATTAATTTCTGCAATAGCAAGTTGCCTGTTGTCTCTTGAAATGCTACAATCGATACAGGTTGTACTAGATAGATAGGTTTTAAATAATTCTTTTCCTGAGGCATTGTAGACAATTACAACATTTTTGTAGCTTCCTCCTGTTACAATAACTGATACATAACCATTTCGATTGACATTGATTTTTTGAATTTGTCCTTCTATTTCTTTTTGCCAAGAAATGCTACCACCTTCAATTTGATACAGGTTTTGTCCATTTTTTTGCCCTACTACAAAGTAACGTCCATTTGAAGCATATAGGGCATCACTTACCCCAATTTCAATTTCATATTCTTTTTTTCCGAGAGGCATTATAAATGCTCATTTGATGCTTGCTTAGTACCGTAATATATTGGTCAAAGGCATATATACTTGGATTTTCTAAATCGCTAATATCAATACGGCTTGCATTGTTTTCGGTAATTTCTTTTCGGAAAATGTAACGGTCAAAAAACGTTCTGACATTTCGATTTCCTATGTAGAAACCGATGGATAATATGATAATGGTTGTTACTGCAATACTAATTCCAATTGCAATTTTCTTCTTTTTTTCAATATCAAGCGTAATTTGCATTTTTTCCTCCCTTTCTTCTTTTGTTATATCAGTTTTTGTGGTTTTTTTCAAGTTTTTTTATTTTTTTTTAAGATTAAAATCATTTGAAAAAGTCCTAATACTCCACAAATAGGATAAAGTAGGTTTACAAGTGTGGTGAATCCTATTTTGGAAACAAAGAAGGCGATGGCACACATGATGATTACTTTTGTTTTATATTGTTTTTTACTAACTTTGTATTTTTCTAAAAAACCATAGCCCGCTGATATGGCTGAGGTGTAGATGGAGGCTAAAATGACGATTCCAAATAGGATTTGATAGCTTTTGTTCATTTGTCCTGCTACATAAACCGTGGGAAGTTCTATTTTGCTAATATCGATATCGATGGTTTGGAGTATTGCAAAAACGCTTAAGGCAAGAAGGGTTAGTATGATAATGCATACGATTGCTATTGCCGTAATGTCTATTTTTTTCCTAATACATTTAGCAAGGGATAGTAGCATGGGTATTAGAACAATACTATTATAGCTTGTGTAGATAATGGCTTTGGTGATGGCTTCTATCATTGTGGTTTGATTTACGGAATAAAGGGGTAGGGTAATGGCGTTTTGATTTTGATAGGTTAGTAACATGATGGCTAAAATGAGAATGGGTACTAGTAGGGTGTTTACTTTCATGAGTGTTTCGATATTTCCTATTAATATTTTATAGCATAATAAAACAATAATGCCTGTTCCTATGGAAGCTGGAATTTGCCATTCTTGTGAGAAATAGGCACTAAATCCTGCTATCATAACATAAAAGGAAATCAGTAGAAACAAATTCATAATGATTTGTATAACATTTTTTACTCTTTTACTTACTCCAAAGCTGTTAATAAATTGTTCGTAGTTTTCGATGTTTTCTTGTTTGCTCATGGTAAGGATTTTGTAAATTAAAATTCCCATTAGGACAGAGGATACAAAAATTCCTATTATTCCAGCAGTTTGATATTTTCCAAAGAATAAGTAGATTTCTTGCCCGTGATGCAAACCCTGCTCCTATAATGGTGCCAATAATAACAAAAATAATTTTTGCAATTTGTTTCATAAAAACCTCCCATTGTTTATCTTATGAGAGGTTTTTTTGAAATATTATCTTTTCTTTTTACGAAGAAACCATATTCCCATTCCTAATATAAGAATACTCATTGGATATAGAACAATGATGCTTCGAATGATGGCATGTTCCGTAGGGCTTGCGGTATATTGTATGGTTCCTATATTTTTTCTAATGGATATTCCTTCTTCCCTTTTGGTTAGTTCTGCAATGGTATTTAGAAAATAATCTTTGTTGTTATAAAATTCGATTGGGGATACTTGTGTGTTTTGTATGGTGATGGGATAATCGGCTACAAAGAAGTTGTTGGAAATGGCATATAAGGTTGCAGTTGGTGCGTTTTCTTCCTCGGATAATTGTTTTTCTAAACTTACTCCTAATATGAATTTTCCTTCTTCATCTGAAGCAATTTTTCCGGTTTTGTGTGTTTTCGATTTCGGTTCGGAAAAGTGCTTGCTCAGAGGTGGTTAAAATGACATGTGGTGTGATGTTTCTTTGTTCTAATTCTTCATCTGAAAGTAAGCTGATTTTTGTGGCATTTATCAATAAAATTCCTCCACTTCTTGCTATGTCTTTTGTTGCATTGGTAGTGGTGATGTTCGGGATAATGTAGTTTGGTGATTGTAGTGCCATTTTACTAGTATCTTGTTCTAAGATAATTCCATTTTCTATGGTGAGCCCAAATTGGTCTAGTAGTTTTTGTAGGTTTGGAAAGGCTTCTTTGGTGATGAATGGGTCACTTATATAAAGTAGTTTTCCTCCTTTTTGAATATAGGTTGTTAGGGTATTTACTTCTTCTTCAAAAAAGTCTTTTTGTGGGCTTTGTATGATGATTAAATTTGCCTCTTCTGGTATGTCTTTGGTAACGAGTAAATCTAAGGTGTGTATGTCGTAGCTTTCATTTTGCAAATAACGTTGTAATAGTGTTTGTTCTTCTGCTAGGTTGTATTCCCCATGTCCTATTAAGAAGTATAAATGTGTTTTGTCTTGTTTGCTTACATTGACAATGGCATTGGTTATTTTTTCTTCGGAAATGTCGGTTTGTTCATTGCTTACATAATCGTAGGTATATAAATCTTCTAATTCTATTTTTTGGTTTTGTTGTTGGCTTTCAATAAGAAGGCATTGTGTTTGTGTTGTTATGTTATATTTTTCTTTTAAGTCTGCTCTTGTATTTATATCTTCTATGGTTTCTACTTGAATATGTTCATTTGCTTTGGTGTATTGTTTTGCTAAATCTTTTAGGGAAGATTCTTCGCCAAATCCAACTAGATAGATGGTAATATCGGTTTGGATGTCTTGTATTTTTTGTTTGGATGTATTAGACAAGGTAAATAGTTTTGTTTTGGTAAGGTCAAGGTCTGGTATGTCTATTTTTCGTAAGATAAGGTTGGTTGCAAAAAATAACAAAAACAAAATAACAATAATGAGAATGGTGGTTATATTTTGCCTTTTGATACTTTTTCTTTTTTGTAATACTAGAATGGTAAGAATGACAAAAACAATGGTAAAACTTATGTAGTTAAAGATTTCCGTAATAGAAATTAGTCCTGCTGGAAATTTGTCAAACAAGTTAATTAGAGATAGTGGCAAAAGGTTTTGGCTAAAGTTTGGTAAAAACCATGTGATAACGAAAAAGGTAATGGTGATAACTCCTGCTACAATCTGGTTTTCTGTAATACTTGAGGCAAACATCCCAAAGGAAAGATATGCCATACTTAGTAAGAAAAAACCAAATAGGGTTACTAGTATGGTTGGTAGATATATTACTCCTAAAAAACATAGTATTCCTAAATAGATAAGAGTACAAATTTCGGAAATTACAATCACAAGGATACTAGCAATTAACTTTCCTAATACAATACTGGTGGTACTAATGGGGGATGTGTATAGTAAGGTTTCGGTTCCTAGTTTTCGTTCTTCTGCAAACATACGCATGGTTAAAATGGGGGTGATAAAGGTTAAAATAGTACTAACAGAATAGAACATGTTTTCAAATTGTAAACTTCCATAGTTAATTACATCTAGGTAAAAAAATAGACTTGCCATTGCTAAAAATAACCCAATAAATACATATCCAATTGGGGATAAAAAATAGGTTTTTACTTCTTTTTTGATAATGGCCCACATGTTTTAGTTTTCCTCCTTTTTGGTTATTAATTCCATAAATGCCTCTTCTAAAGTGGCTTCCGATTTTTTTAATTCAAATATCGTCATTTGTTCTTTGGCATATTTAGCAAATAATTCTTTTCGAATGTCTACGTCTTTTTTGGTTATGATGTTATATTCTTTGGTTCCATCTTCATTGTCTTGTATAAATTCAAGTTTTTCAATTCCAGAAATCGTTTTGGCAATCTCTTCTATTTTTTCTTTCTTGCCTTCAACGGTTAGTTTAATGATGGTTTCTTTTTTTACTTTGTTTTCTAAGTTTTGTGGTGTATCAATTGCGACAATGTTTCCTTGGTTTAGAATGATTACTTTTTTACATAGTTTGCTAACTTCGGATAAAATGTGAGAGCTTAAAATGATGGTATGGTTTTTTCCTAAGTTTTGAATTACTTCTCGAATTTGGGTGATTTGTTTTGGGTCAAGTCCTACGGTTGGTTCGTCTAAGATAAGAATTTTGGGATTCGCAACAAGTGCTCCTGCTAAACTTACTCGCTGTTTATAGCCTCTTGATAATTGCTTAATTAGTTGGTTTTGTACTTCGTTTAAATTGGTTTTATTGATGGCTTCTTCCATGTTTTTTTGTTTTTCTTTTGGTGGTACTTTTTTTAAGTCTGCCATAAATCCAATAAATTCTTTTACGGTTAAGTCTTTATACAATGGGATTCCTTCTGGCATATATCCAATTTGTGCTTTTGCGTTTTTAGGGTCTTTTAATAAATCGTATCCGCAAATTTGGATTTCTCCTTCGGTTGGTTCTATAAAACCAGTTAGTAGATTCATGGTTGTACTTTTTCCTGCACCATTTGGTCCAAGTAGTCCTACGGTTTCTCCTTCTTTTATATGGAAGCATAGGTTACTTACTGCGGTTTTGTCTCCATATGCTTTGGTTACTTTGTTTACTTTTATCAATTCTTCTTCCTCCTGTTTTTGTTCCCATACTATCATGTCTGTTTTAGAATTTCAATTCTTTTTGTCAAGTTCACGAAAAATTCACATTTCTTACGGCTGTCTGTTTTTGCCGTTTTTTGTCTTCTTACATATTTTGTGCTTTTTAAGAATATGTATTAACAATTATGATGGGAGGCTTATCGTATGATTTCCTTATTTTTCCTTGCTTTTTTTCTTATTTTTGTATCGGAGTTAGGGGATAAGACACAACTTTTGGTATTATCCTTTTCTTCGAAGTTAAAGAGTTATTGTATTTTACTTGGGGTTGCCTTAGGGTCTTTTTTTAGCCATGGAATTGCAATTTTATTTGGTGGTGCTCTTGGTAGTCTCAATCATCCCATAATTCATACTCTATTACAGTTTGTGACTTATCTTTCTTTTGTGTTTTTTGGTCTTTTGACATTGCTTACAAAAGAAAAAAAAGAGGATACGTCCTCTTCTTCTGGATTTTTGCACACGATTTCTAAATTACCAATTGGCTATATTCTTATGATTGCTAGTAGTATTGCCGTAGGGGAATTTGGTGATAAGACGTTTCTTGCGTCTTTAGGGCTTGGTATTAGTTATCCGAAAGCAAAGTTGTGGCTAATGTTAGGTGCTATTTGGGGAATGGTAGTCAGTGATTCAATCGCCATTTTATTTGGGAAATTGCTATCCCATAAGGTTTCAGAAAAGCACATGAAATTATTGTCTGGTGGTTTGTTTTTGATATTTGGTGTAGGCGGGCTTGTTTCGTTTTTTATGGGAATATTATAATTGCATTTCTTTGTAAGGGTGGGCCTTGTGTCCACCCGCATTCATTTATTGGCATATTTTTCAATACGTTTTGTGTTTTCCATTTGCAAATTTCTGTTTTTCATTGTATAATGTTTTTGCAAATATCTTTATCAAAGGAGACAAACATGACTAGTAAACAAAGAGCGTATTTACGAGGATTAGCAAATCCGTTAACTGCTATTTTTCAAATTGGGAAAAATGGTTTGAATGATAATTTAATAAAACAAGTAAATGATGCCTTAGAGGCTCGTGAATTAATAAAATTATCTGTTTTAGAAACAGCACCAGAAGATAATCGTACTCTTGCAGAGGCACTTGCCTTGGCTACAAATTCGGTTTTAGTACAAGTAGTAGGAAATAAGATTACCTTATATCGTGCAAAAAAGAAAAATTCAAAAATTCAATTACCAGAAGGATAATAAATTATGTTATATCAAAACAAAGGAAAATTAAACCAACTTTCATTAACTGCCTCTAATTATGCAGTATTAATTGATTTTGATAGAACCATGACCACAATAGATAGTGATGATTCTTGGACGGTTATTCAAAATCCTAATTTTCTAAACCCTGATTTATCCATAAAATCTAATAAACTTGCTCAAAAATACTGTCCTATCGAAATGGATTATCACATGCCATCAGAAGAAAAATATTCCCATATGATAGATTGGTACACACAAGTTTTGGATTTATACTATCAATATGGTTTAACAAAAGAAAAATTGATTTCTTGCGTGAAATACGGGAATCTTACTTTGCGTGAAGGCCTAAAAGACTTTCTATTTACTTTGCACCACAATCATGTCCCTGTTATCATTTTATCGGCTGGAATTGGTAATGTGATTGAAGAAGTTTTAACTTTACATCATTGTTTTTATGATAATATTCACATTATTAGTAATTTTTTCACATTTCAAGATAATACCCTTTTACCTTTTTCTAACCCTATTCTTCATACTTGTAATAAAACCATCAAAACTTTACCTAATCCCCTTATACAAATCTTAAAACAAAAAGAATACTTTCTACTATTCGGTGATTTTATTGAAGACATCCACATGGTACCAAAGGGATATTTACCAAAAACTCTAAGTTTTGGTTTTTTAGAAAAAAACATAAATGAAAATTTACAACCTTACAGAAACGCCTTTGATATTGTTTTAACAGATAATACTTCCTTTTACGAAGTACAAAATATCATTCATTCTCTTATGAAAAACGAGGATTAACTAATTTTGTTAATCCTCGTTTATAATATCTCTTATATAATACTGATTTCCGTCTTTGTCTACGTATCGTAAATTGGGAAAGGTTTTTACCATTTTTTCATTGGAAAATAGCGTTTCTTCTATTTTTCCTTTTGCTTTTTGCCATGATGATTGGTTTATAGAAGCTTGGCTCTGTTCTAGTTTATTTCCTGCTCTTTTTTGATATGCTGTAATTGCCCATACAGTTGCTAGTCCGTCTAGAATTAGTAATATGATAATGATACTATATATTCTCTTTTGGTTTGGTATTTTTTTAATGAATTTATCTACTTTGGGTTTGACATATCTTATAAGGACTACGGATAGCACGCCCCAATAAATGGAATATAGTAGACAAATTCTTCCGTTTATATCGAAACCATAATAGGAATAGTCCCAAAAGCGAGTTCCATAGTAGGCTTCTAGTAAATAGCTTAGCGCATATTCAATGATATTTCCTAAAATACATCCTATAAGAAATAGTCTCATTGGTTTTTCTTTGTAGGTGTGTAATGTTAAAATTAGTATGGTAGCTCCTACTCCATAAACAGGGCAAAATGGCCCCCATATTAATCCTTTTCGACTTTCGATTACACCAGTTGTAACATAGCAAAATATGGTTTCTACGATTAATCCAATGATAGAAAAAATAATAAAATACCATAGTATTTGCTGATATGTTATCTCTTTTATTGTTTTTGATTGATTGTTATCCACATTTTTCTCCTTTTTGCAAATGAGTTATTCTTATTTTACACCATTTTGTGAATAATTACTATTTATTTTTTAATACTATATGAAAAAGGATAATTTTTATGTTTGTTCCAAGTGCTATTTATTATGAAAAAAATATTACCGATTATCCTCTTGGTAGAAAATTGCTAGACCAATATGCTTCCATTCCTAAGTTGGTAATCGATAGTCATAACAATATTCCAGAAATGCGTAAAAATCAGAATTCCGAGTTTCCAAAAATGAAACGAAATTTAATTATTGGAATTCGTAAAACACATCAATTTGTATCCAACCATAAGGTATCAGATTTTCTTGTTCCCTATACCTCTTCTGGTTGCACTGCTATGTGCTTATATTGTTATTTGGTGTGTAATTATAATAAATGTTCCTATCTACGTTTATTTGTAAACCGTGAACAAATGCTAAATAAGATTATGAAAGTAGCAAATGATAGTAAGGAAGAATTAACTTTTGAAATTGGTAGTAATAGTGATTTAATTTTGGAAAATTCCATTACGGATAACTTGGTTTGGACAATTGAACATTTTGCTCATACAAAAAAAGGGTTTTTAACTTTTCCTACAAAATTTGATATGGTAGACCCTATTTTAAATCTTCCCGGAAAAGAGCGTATTATTGTTCGAATGAGTATGAACCCAAAAGAAATTATTCAAAAAGTAGAATTTGGTACCTCACCTTTACAAGCCCGTATTACCGCAATTAACAAACTAAAATCCGCTGGTTTTCCAGTTGGTATCCTAATTGCTCCTATTATTTTAGTGGATAACTGGAAGGAGTTGTATGAAAATCTTTTCATTGAGCTTTCTTGTCAATTATCAAATGAAGTAAAAAAGGATGTCTTTTTTGAACTAATTTTTATGACTTATAGCTATGTTCATACAAAAATCAATGAAGAAGCTTTTCCCAATGCTATTCCCCTTTATGAAAAAGATTTGATGACAGGTACTGGACGAGGAAAATATCGATACCGTCCTAATATAAAAGAAGAAGCCTCTTCTTACCTATTATCCCTAATGAAAAAGTATTTCCCAAACAATCCTATTTTATATATTGTATAGAATTTTCCATTTTTTCAAGCTAAGTTGTTGACACCACTATGTTTTTGTGCTATTATAATGAGTGCGTTATATCATATGGGTCAGTAGCTCAGTTGGATAGAGCACAGGCCTTCTAAGCCTGGGGTCGGGGGTTCGAATCCCTCCTGGCTCACCAAAAGAAAAACCGCCATTTCAATAGATTGGGCGGTTTTTTGTTGTTTAAATTTTGATTAAATCTTTTTCATATTTTAAACGTTTTTACTATTTTAGTGTGTCAAAAGCAAGTTAGATTTCGGTATAAAATTCTATATTAGAAACCTATGGAATAGAAAACTTGTATTGTAGAAAAAAGCACCGATTAAACACTAGACTTGGTTTAAGGGATGCTTTTTTTGATATAAAATGTTTCTATTGAATTAATCAAAGGTATATATTAATGGCTTTGTAGGGGACATTTAAAGGGTTTTAAAATCTTTCCGTATATGTGGGAGTTTGAAAACATTTCAGGAACCTTCGTTATTTAATTGGAATGTTTTGGGCTAGAAATAGATATGAGAGTTTGAATACAAATAATAAAAGACATCCCCTACAAGATTAATAACATAAATTAAAATTAGCTTGGCTTCTTTTGTGGTTTCATTTAATTGTTTTTTCTTTTTGGAGTTTTTTAAGATTTCTTAATTTTTTCTGAAAGAAAAATTTTCTTGAATGTTTGAATCATAAATTAAATCAAATGAAATATAGTGTTGCTTAACACATTTACTATATTACTACTTTTTTTCACAAATGTCAACAAAAACTTTACGACAAAAATCGACAAATTGCTACAGAAATCAGCATTCCAGCAATATCTGCTGCTAGTGCTGCTACTAATACGAATCGTATTTTTTTAATGCCTACTGCACTTGTGTATAGGGCAATGGTATAGAATGTAGTTTCGGTTGACCCCATGATGGTGGAACAAATTAGCCCGAATCATGCTATCGACTCCATGTTTTGATATAATGTCCGTAGCCACTGCCATAGAGGCACTCCCAGATATTGGTCTTAACAGTGCAAGTGGCATGATTTCTGCTGGTAAATGAAGTAGATTGATAATAGGTTTTATAATTTGAATGATGACATTGATTAAGCCAGAACTTCTTAGGGCTCCTACAGCCAAAAATATTCCGATTAGTGTTGGAAAAATGTTGACTACTACTTGCATTCCTTCTTTGGCTCCTTCTATAAAGGTATCATATACTTTATTTTTTTCTAAAATGCCATATACGATAATGAGTAATATTACCATTGGTACAGCAATGGTAGATATATAATTAATAATTTGCATGTTTGAATCTCCTCCCCTTCTTATTTTCTAATATCGTTTCATTAAGATTTTTGCTGTTACGATTCCTACGATTGCCGAACCAATGGTTGCAATCCATACTGGTAAGATAATAGAAGTAGGATTGCTAGACCCTAAAGAATTTCGTATGGCAATCACTGTAGTAGGAATGATTTGGATTGATGCGGTATTAATAATAATAAACATTGCCATTGAATTGCTTAAGGTATCTTTTTTTGAATTTTGTTTTTGCATTGTTTTCATTGCTTTTAATCCTAGTGGAGTAGCTGCATTGCCTAAGCCTAATATATTTGCCACCATGTTCATTGATATTTCTTTATAAGCTTCGTCTTCTTTCGAAATATCGGGAAATAGTATTTTCATGATTGGTTTTAGTATATTGGCTAGTTTTGACATAAGTGTGGTTTTCTTTGCTATGTGCATAATTCCTGTCCATAAACACATAGTTCCTAAAAAAGTAATGCTTAAATCGACAGCACTTTTACAAGATTCGAAAATAGAATTGTTAATGTTTTCTACATTTCCTACACAAATGGCATATATATATGAAATAATAATAAATACTGGCCATATAATATTTAACACGGTTTTTCTCCTTTTTTCTATTATGCTTCTATTGTATTCTCTTTTTTTAAAAAAAGAACTTTTTTCGTTATGGGTATATTTATACCTAAAAGTTCTAGTTTCTCAATGTTTTCCATTTTTCCTAATTTTTTCCTATTTTTCTTGCAGTTTTTGTTGACATTTTTATTTTTTTTTGGTATGATTGTGGTGGAAGAAATATCGAACTTTGTTACTACAGTCCAATTCGATAAGGGAGGAAATGTTATGAAATCAACAGGAATTATTAGAAGAGTCGATGAATTAGGAAGGGTTGTTATTCCAATTGAACTTAGAAATAAATTTGGAATTTATGAAAAAGATCCTATTGAAATTTTTGTCGATGGTTCTTCGATTGTGTTAAAGAAATATGAGCCAAATTGCATTTTTTGTGGGAATACAAAAAAATTAGTTTCTTATAATGATAAATTAGTTTGTGCAAAGTGTGCTACCAAAATTAATAAATTGTCAGAGAATGTATAAATTGTTATTAAACCCCCATGTAATCGCAAAATTACATGGGAGTTGTTTTGTTATTTTACTCTTTTTAGCTTATCTTTCGTAATACTGAAATTGCCTTTCTATGTTTCTTATTTTCCTATAAATTTTTGATAAATTTCATTTTTGCTTACCTTTCTGTCTTTTGCAATTCGTTTCATTATTTCCTTTTTATCTAAGCCTTGCTTTTCATAGTATTGATAATGTTGCTCTAGTGTTAAAGTGTTTCTTTTCTCTTTTTGTTGTTGTGCTTCTGTTATTTCGTTTTTTTCGATAAGAATAACATATTCTCCTTTTGGTGTTTGTATTTTTTGTTTTACTTCTTCTACTTTTCCTGTTATATATTCTTCATGTATTTTGGTAATTTCTCTTGCTAATACGATTTTTCGGTCTGCTAATATTTTTTCTAATTCGTTTAGGGTTTGCATTAGTTTGTGTGGTGCTTCATATAGAATGGTAGTATATTCTTGTTTTGCAATTTGTTCTAGTTTTTCTTTTCGGTTTTTCTTGTTTAATGGTAAAAATCCTAAAAATGTAAATTCTGTTGCCTCCATTCCAGAGGCAACAAGTGCTGTAATAAGAGCACATGGTCCTGGTATGGGAATTACTGTAATTCCTTCTTCTAATGCTTTTTTTACGATTTCTTCTCCTGGGTCTGATATAACTGGGGTTCCTGCATCGGAAACTAATGCGATGTTTTTTCCTTCTAATAGTTTGTTTATTAATTCATCTGTTTTTACTTCTTCATTATGCCTATGGTAGCTAATCATTGGTTTGGTAATTTGTAGATGATTTAGCAGTTTTAATGTATGCCTTGTGTCCTCTGCTGCAATGATATTTACTTGTTTTAGAATTCGAATGGCTCTTAGGGTAATGTCTTCTAAATTTCCAATTGGTGTTGCAACGATATATAATTCTCCGCTTCATTTTCTTTACCATGATATATTGATATATCATATCTCCTTTCTTTATTTTTATATCCTCTAACGATGTTACCTCATAATCTTGATTTTCAAATAAAATCTCTTTTTATATTTTTCCATATATCTTTAAAATATCTTTTGTGTATTCTCCATTTTCTTCATATACATATAATGGTTCTTCGATTTTTAAAAATGGTTTTGCATATTTGGTAGCTTTTATTAATATTAAATTTGGTGCTTTTCCCAATTTAGGGTGTACAAATTGTAGCTTTTTTGGCTCTAATTTATATTTTCGTAAAAGTTCTAATATGTCTACTAATCTATCTGGTCTATGTACCATGTATAGGTCTTTTTTCTCTTTTAATAACTTAGAAGAAATTCGAATAAAATCCTCTAGGGAAGCACTTATTTCATGCCTTGCCATTCGTTTTTTTGGATTTTCATTTTGTATGCCTGTATCATTCTTTTTATATGGTGGATTGGTAACAACAGCATCAAAACTTCCTACTTCTAGCTTTGCTTCTAATTCTTTGATATTGGCATGAATTAGGGTAAATTGTTTTTCTAAATGATTTAGCCTAATGCTTCTTTTTGCCATATCATACACCTCTTCTTGAATTTCCACTCCTACCATTTGTATGCTTGGAATTTTAGCACATAACAAAATTCCAATAATTCCTGTTCCTGTTCCTAAATCAATTACTTTACTTCCATTTTTAATATCACTTGCAAAATGAGCAAGAAGTATACTATCGATGCCAAAACAAAACCCTTCTGTGTTTTGAATGATTTTTAATCCTTTATATTCTAAATCATCCATTCTTTCATTTTCTTTTAAATGTTCCATAATACCTCACTTTTTTTGTTTCTTGTCATATTATATAATAAATACTGTTTTTATGCAAAGGTGGAATGAAATATGAATGGCTATTACCCAAACCGAAGACCTTGTAATAATGGTTGCCCTAGAAAAAATTTTAATTTTTCACAAAAAAAAGAGAACGCTCTTTGTTCTCTTTATCAAGTAGAAAATTTTTTATGCCAGTTTTCGAAGGCTTTAAAATGTTTCAATTTTTATAAATGGTTGTGTTAATGGCTTCGCCATTTACAAACCATTATATGCGTTAGAATCATTTTTTTAAATAGTTTCATCTTTTGGTAAAAATACATCTTTTAACGAAAGGGCATTATCCGAAAAAGCACAATCTTCTTTGCCATCTACTACAATTTTTACCGAAGATACTTCATTTAATTGTGTCATTGTATTTACAATAGAATATACTGTCCCCGATTCTGCCTCTGCCCCATTTTTGTGGTTATCAATAAATTCCTTCGAAAAATCAATCCACAATACATTTCCTTTTAATTCTACCTTGTTTACTTTTGTCCCCTCTGGAATGGTTCTTTCTAATTTTTCACCCTTTGGTCCTTCGATTAGTAAATTCAATAAGGTTTGATATGGTTCCTTGGTTAATTCTTTTACATCAATACTTCTTGCCTCTGGTACGAGTGTGTTTGTATCTTTGTTATTAAAATACAAAGCAATCATCGTTTGTCTTAGCTGTTCTCCGTGTAATTTCTGCTTCTGGCGTATACTCCATAATTTCTGTGCCTGTTTTTGATATCTCCACTTGGCTATAAACAAAATATCCGAACCCCTGCTAACAATACCACAATACACCCCAATATTGCAATTCTTTTCTTATTCTTCATAGCTCATCCCTCCTACATGTTCTATTCATATGTAAGACAAGTTATTTTTAGAACTTATTTTTTGTTTCTTGTATAATTGTGTTTTTCTGTTTAATTGTAAATTTTTCATATTCCTTCCTATTTGAAAAAAGCTAGTAACTCTTTTATTTCGAATTACTAGCTTAAAAATGGTACTAAAATATAGTCCCTTTCAGAAATGCTTATTAACAAATTATATCCCCCTGTCGCAAGAAGACCTGAGGCCTTCTCGCGAGCTTATGCCTCTATTTTCTACTCACTTATCATCCATGCTCCACTCGCGTCTTTGCTACTTGTCTGGATATTCGATTTTAGATATACTATTGGACGCACCGCCAAACCATCGTCATACTCGCTCAAAAAGCTCGAATTGCCGCCACACAAGTAGTCGCTGTCCGCACAGCCCTCATGCACAAAGAACACATCGAAGTCCGCACGCTCTGAATCCGAAAAGACACCACGAGATGCTACCCTGTATACTAGGTCATTGTTTCCAAATAACATTTTATATATTGCACTTTCTGCATCTGTTAAATATTCTGAACCTTGGTACCCGTATCCTGTAAATTTGTCTGTTCTCTCTGTTGCACTGCTTGATGCTCCTGTTTCGGTTGTCTTCGTTGGGTAGTATATCGTATGTGTATATTCTTCCCCATATTTATAGGTTGTTCCATCTTCATCCCATGTGAATGTAGTTGGGTCGAATTTGGTTATTTGGTTAATATCGTCTACCGTTATACTTCTTGCTCCACTTCCTGTTATCGTTCCTGTACTTAAACCTTCTACTACATCTCCTGTTTGATAACGAAATGTTTTACTTGTATTTGCTCCTTTTCCATACCCATATATTTTACAGATTTCATTTAGTTCTTGTTCATAATATAAATATCCTATTGCTCCATTCATAGTAAGTTCATGTATTGGTGTTTCACTGATTAATACGACTTCTCCTGTCGTCTCATCTTTGCTTAAGACTCTCCATTTTGTATTACTTTCTACGCTAAAAGTTTGTTCACTATCTCCATTTCCATGTGACATTCCTGTTCCCTTTGGTGATGTATAGCTTAGTTTGCTTGTGTCTGTTACTCCCGCAGTTGGGTCGTATGCTACATAATCTCCTATTTCTACTTTCTTTGCTAGTGCATTTTCCGGTAGTGGTTCGCTACTTCCTCCTCTATTTATTCCGTCTATGATATCATCTGCTTCTTTTAGGAAATCTGCTAATGCTTCGTCTTCTCTTTTTGCTGCTTCTTGGTAGTTTCTTCCTGCTTCTTGGGCTCTTGTTAATATCCCTCTTTGTCCTACCGTTAGGTTGATGGTAATTGCTGCTAGGATTAATAGAATGATTATTGTGATTACGAGGGCTATTAATGTGATTCCTCTTCGGGCAGACACAAGGCCTGCCCCTACATTCGGTTTACATAGTTTTTCGGTTTCGGTTAATTTTCTTTCTTTTTTCATTTTTTTCTTTTGCCTCCTTCTTATATTTTTTTGCCGGGGTTGCATGGTATGCAACCCCTACTGGCATGTTTTTTTGTTTTACAATTATTATGTATCTTTTCTTTTTGTTTTATTCTTTTTTAAGTATTTTAATTTGAAAATGCATAGATTTGATATTAGCATTTCTTTTTTGTTTATTCAATTGTCAATGTGCCTTTTTGGTATGGTTATGTTTAGGGGGCGATGTGGACATCGACCCCTACGGATTTCCCTACCTTATGGCACCATTTTATATTTATACTTATTTACTGTCAAGTATTTTTATATGACATTTGTGTGACAATGTCAAGTCTTTTTCCAGTTTTTTACAATCATTTGTTTTCGTAATGTGTCCATTTACTGAAACTACATTTCACGATTCTTTCACATTTGTTTAATCATGCCGAAAGTCTTCGTATCCGTATATTTCTTACAGTATTTTACATTTGACAAATGCCTTTTTTCGTAATAAAATATAGGTTGAATGTATTGCTTTTCCACATATGTGGAAAAGGAAGGAGAGAGGGTTATGAATGAATTACTTCATGTTGGGTTAGATGTTGGTTCTACTACAGTTAAAGTAGTAGTAATGAACCAAAATTTAGAAACCATTGATATGTCTTATAGAAGACATTTTTCGGATACGAAGAATACGGTTTGTGATGTGTTAACAGAACTTACTGAACAATATAAGGATTGTACTTTTACAGTCGCTCTTACGGGTTCAGGCGCTATGAGTGCTGCTAACTTTTTAGATTTACCTTTTATTCAAGAAGTGGTAGCTTGTAAAAGAGCGGTAGAAAAGTATATTCCAAATACTGATGTTGTCATTGAACTTGGTGGAGAGGATGCGAAAATTATTTATTTTGACCAGTTTATGGAACAACGTATGAATGGTACTTGTGCTGGTGGTACAGGTGCTTTTATTGACCAGATGGCAAGTCTTTTAAATACAGACACAGAAGGGCTAAATGAACTTGCAAAACATTATAAAACAATTTATCCCATTGCTTCTCGTTGTGGCGTTTTTGCAAAAACTGATATTCAACCTTTACTAAATGAGGGAGCAGCCAAAGAGGATATTGCTGCATCTATTTTTCAGGCAGTTGTAAATCAAACCATTAGTGGTCTTGCTTGTGGTAGACCAATTCGTGGTAGTATCGCATTTCTTGGTGGGCCACTTAACTATTTATCTGAACTTCGTAATCGTTTTATTGAGACCTTACAATTAACAGAAGAAACAACCATTATTCCAGAGGAAGCACATTTATTAGTTGCCAAAGGTGCCGCTCTTGATTCGATTACAGTAACACCAATATCCGTAGAGAAGTTAAAGGGTAAGATTGAAGTACTACGTGTTTCTCGTGATACTACAACAGAACCTTTAAAACCATTGTTTATGATTGATGCTGAATATGATGAATTTACTACTAGACATAAAAAAGATACTGTCGAAAAAGCTGATCTTTCAACCTATACGGGTGATTGCTTTATTGGAATTGATGCTGGTTCTACTACAACTAAATTGGTTTTAATTGACCGTGAAGGTAGATTATTGTATTCCCTATATGGTAGCAATGAGGGAAACCCTCTACAAAGTGTTATTCATATGTTAAAAGAATTGTATGCTAATTTGCCAAATACTGCTGATATCCGCTATAGTGGCGTTACTGGTTATGGAGAAAAACTAATTCAAACCGCTTTAAATGTCGATTTAAATGAAATTGAAACGATTGCTCATTATACCGCTGCTAAACAATTTTTACCAAATGTAACAAGTATTGTTGACATCGGGGGACAAGATATGAAATATATTCGTATTAAAAATGGTGTTATTGACAATATCATGTTAAACGAAGCTTGTTCTTCTGGTTGTGGTTCTTTTATTGAAACATTTGCTAAAAGTTTAAACTTATCGATTAGTGAATTTGTAGAAGAAGCTATAAAATCAAGACGTCCTGTTGATTTAGGTTCTCGTTGTACTGTTTTTATGAATTCCAAAATTAAACAAGCACAAAAAGAAGGCTATGAAGTAGGGGATATTTCTGCTGGACTTTCTTATTCTGTTATCAAAAATGCCATTCAAAAAGTAATGAAAGTACGAGATACCAAAACTTTAGGATACCATATTGTTGTGCAAGGTGGTACTTTTTATAATGATGCCATTCTTCGCGCTTTTGAATTGATTGTAGGAAAAGAAGTTGTACGACCAGATATTTCTGGTTTAATGGGTGCCTATGGTGCAGCTCTTCTTGCAAAAGAACAATATGAAGCAAATTTCGATATGGAATATCATTCTACTATTTGTAAATTAGAAGAATTAGATTCTTTACAAATTACAGCGACTCATACAAGATGTAACGGGTGTGAA
Organism: uncultured Clostridium sp.; assembly: GCA_948470025.1. Classification (GTDB taxonomy): domain Bacteria; phylum Bacillota; class Clostridia; order TANB77; family CAG-508; genus RGIG8482. The sequence goes on from CAOKNG010000004.1 coordinate 61,070, forward strand.
AATCATTGTTTACTTACCATTAATAAATTCAGCAATGGCAAAAAATATATTTCTGGAAATCGTTGTGAAAAAGGAGCAGGTATTGTTTCAGAGAATACCAATTTGCCAAATTTAATGAAATATAAATTTGAGCGAATTTTTGGTTATACACCGCTAGCTTTAGAGAATGCTCCACGTGGAACAATTGGTATTCCACGAGTATTAAATATGTATGAAGATTATCCTTTCTGGTTTACATTTTTTACCAATCTTGGTTTCCGTGTTGTATTATCAGAGAAAAGTAATCGAAAGACCTATGAAAAGGGAATGGAATCTATGCCATCAGAATCTGTGTGCTATCCTGCAAAACTTGCTCATGGGCATATTATTAGCTTATTAGAGGATGGTATCAAAACGATTTTTTATCCTTGTATTCCATATTCCAGAAAAGAGTATGAAAAGGCAGATAACCACTATAACTGCCCAATTGTTATTTCGTATTCTGAAGTACTAAAAAATAATGTAGAGGAACTAAAACAAGATGATATAAAATTCTTAAATCCATTTTTACCACTAGAGCCAAAAAATTTAGTAAAACGTATTTTGGAATTAGATGAGTTTCAGGAATATCATTTTACCAAAAAAGAATTGTTGGAGGCCGCCCAAAAAGCAGAGGAAGAATATCAAAAATCAAGAGAAGATATTCATAGAAAAGGAAAAGAAACCCTTGATTACATTGAAAAGAACAATTTAAAAGGAATTGTGTTGTCTGGTAGACCATATCACGTTGACCCAGAAATTAACCATGGTATTGATACTTTAATTACTAGTCTTGGTTTATGTGTTTTAACAGAGGATAGTATTGCAAATCTTACGGAGGCAAAGCGCCCACTTCGTGTTGTTGACCAATGGATGTTCCATGCAAGGTTATATGCTGCTGCTGAATTTGTTGGAAAACATGATAACTTAGAATTGGTACAACTAAATTCTTTTGGTTGTGGGGTAGATGCTGTTACCACTGACCAGGTAGAAGAGATTTTATCAAGTTATGAAAAAATGTATACCTTAATTAAAATAGATGAAGTAAATAATTTAGGAGCTGTTCGTATTCGTATTCGTTCACTGCTTGCTAGTATGGAAAAACGTTTAGCCAAAAAACAAAAAAAGGCACCGTCTGGAAATTATGGCGTAAATAAAATTCCTTTCACTAAAGAAATGAAAAAGGATTATACTATTTTAATTCCACAAATGGCACCAATTCATTTTGAGCTAATTGCGGATTCCGTAAGCTCTGAAGGCTACCATGTTGAATTGTTACGCGATTGTACACCTACTACGGTAGAAACAGGATTAAAGTATGTCAATAACGATGCTTGTTATCCTTCCATTTTAACAACAGGACAATTTATTGAAGCTCTTGAATCTGGCAAATATGACGTGGATAAAACAGCCCTAATTATGTCACAAACTGGTGGGGGATGTCGTGCTACAAATTATATCGGCTTTATCCGTAAGGCCTTAAAGGACGCTGGTTTTGAAAATGTACCTGTTATTTCCTTTAATGTGGTAGGTATGGAAAAAAATCCTGGATTCTCCTTGACGATTCCATTAATGGAACGCTTATTACGTAGTATTATTTATGGAGATTTATTACAAAAAATGCTAACCAAGAATAGAGCATACGAACTTCATAAGGGTGAAACAAAAGAATTGTTTGATACTTGGATGGAAAAGTGTAAAGACCTTTTAAAAAATGGTTCTTCAAAACAATTTAAACAAAGTATTTATGATATTGTAAATGATTTTGAAAAAATT
>CAOKNG010000005.1 GCA_948470025.1 uncultured Clostridium sp.
AAATTACAAAATGTTGGCTAAATTTAAAAAAATAGTCATAACGGAATATTAGGACCATAATTATCTTACTAATTTTAGCTAGTATTACAATCAATTTAGTAATGGGAAATAATGGAATCATAGCAAGAACAGTACAAGTAAAACAAGATTATGAAATGGAAACCGTAAGAGAAGAAGTTGTTTTAATGCTATCAGATTACACATTAAAACAATATCAAACGAACCAAAATTTAGAAGATTACTTAGAACAACAAGTAAACGAAAGCAAGATAGAAAGTGTAGAAAATAATAGAGATGGAACACATACAATAATTATAAATGATTATATGGTAACAATTGATGATGAAATATTAGAAGTAATCGATATCACAAAAGCAAAAGCAATACCTAAAATTAGTAACCTGAAATTAGTAGTTGTTAATGCACTAGATGGAACAGAAACAGAAGCAAAAGATAACGAAGTACTGGAAGGAACACCGATAAAAATAACTTTTGATATAAGTTTTGAAGAAGGTATATTAGTAGGAGTAAATGAGGGAACATTAGAAAATGGAAAAGTTGAATATACTACTAATGGTTTTCAACAAGAAGTTAAGTTTATTATAATAGGAAAAATAGGTGAAGAGGAATGTGTAAAAACAAAAACAATTATATTGAAAAGTTTATATAGAAAACAATATATTTCAGATACTGTTCAAATAGGTGATTTTGTTAATTATTCAGCAGGGCAATGGACAAAGAGCGATATAGAAAAAATGGGGGAACTATATGAAGGAAGTTCACTGCCAACCGTTCTAAGGAAATTTGGGGGATTTGAAATAGGTACAAGCAAAGATGAGAGTATCAGTACGTGGAGGAATTTACAAAATAAATATAGTGGTGGTTGGCGTGTTTTGAGTAAAAATGACGATGGAAGTGTTAATATAATACATGCAGGTACACCAGAGGGGTATTTGAGTAGTAGTGGTTATGAGAATGTTAAAGCTAGTATGGAAGTGCTCACAGAGTTGAGAGATTGGAGCATGTATGAGGATACGATGGGATTTTCTGTGCCTGGTTCGGCTCGTTGTGTTCGATTTGTTGGTGACTTGGATCATTTTGCCTCAGGAGATTCTTTATGGCAAATAGGAGTATATTACTGGGCGGCATCAACGCTTAACGGTGGAAAGTACTTAACAACAGTGAATGCATCAGGAAGTTACCGGACATTCAGATGGACCATATTGTTTTGGAGTAAGACCAGTTGTAACATTGAAAGGTAATGTGTTTGTAACAAATATTTCAGAAAGTACTACACATAATGAACCAGAAACAGCATGGGGATTGAGTTTAGGTATGAATAACTAAAGTGTCCGTGTGTATCAAGTGCTAAAATATTAGGAAATTATTAGAAGGTTATAATTAGAATTTCAATAGATGTCAAAACAAAAGAAGAGGTTATTTGCAAGGCAAATGGAAAAAGTATATGAAAAATCTTGACAAATTTTTTTATTGTGGTACGATAATAAAAAATAAAAATGAGGAGGAATGAAGATGAAAGCATATGTTTGTAAAGTATGTGGATATGTACATTTTGGAGAAGAAGCTCCAGAAAAATGCCCACAATGTGGAGCAGGAAAAGAAAAGTTTGAGTTAAAAGAAGAAACAAAAGGAGCAAAAGAATACGCAGATGAACATCAAATAGGAGTAGCAAAAGGATTAGACGAACAAGTTGTCAAAGGATTAAAAGATAATTTTATGGGAGAATGTACGGAAGTAGGAATGTACCTTGCTATGAGCCGTCAAGCAGACCGTGAAGGATACCCAGAAGTTGCAGAAGCCTATAAGAGATATGCATGGGAAGAAGCAGAACATGCAGCAAAATTTGCAGAATTATTAGGAGAAATTGTATACCCAGATACAAAGAAAAACTTAATGCTAAGAGCAGAAGCAGAATGTGGAGCATGTATGGGTAAAAAAGAACTTGCAACAAGAGCAAAAGAACTTGGCTATGATGCCATCCACGACACCGTACACGAAATGGCAAAAGACGAAGCCCGCCATGGAAGAGGATTTGATGGGTTATTAAAAAGATATTTTAACTAAATAAACGAAAACCGAGCTAGCATTTTTCAGCTGGCTCGGTTTTACTTTAAAATAAGGCGCTGGTTGGGATGTATAGGTCATCTGGTGGAGTTACTAAGTCGTCTTGTGGCTTGTTACAAGATTGTATTTCTTCAATTTCAATAATGGGAATATTGCCATGGTAGTCGCCTTTTGTGATTTTTCCAGTAATTTCTACCCATGTATTATCGGAAAATTTGGAAGCTTCTTTGTAATTACATAGAAAGCCAACCACTAATGTTTGATTATCCGAAGTTACTTTCATATTTCTTGCAAGTACAAATTGTGTTTCACTAAAATCATATACACGATAGACATATCCTGTAAAATGAATTTTTTGTCCTACATATTCATCTAAATTATCGTGAACAGCTTTTAAAATATTGGTATAATTGTCGGAATTGATGTTAGCCACATTTGGTGTAGGAAGACAAGTTGAATTTTGGTTTGTATGGAACATATCATAAATACGAAAACCAATCATACCGAAAAGCACAATGGTAACAATAACAAATAGGATTTTTAAAAGGAATTTATAATCAAATTTTACATTACAAATAAACATAGCATACCTCACTTATATATTAAATTATGGTATTACAATGTATGAAAGAGGGAAAACGTTTATGCTTGTTTTTTGAAAATAAGCAGTTTAATTTGCTACCATTTAGAATATCAATAAAAAAATTTTAACAAAAAGTAAAAATAGTCTTGACAAATAGGAACAAATGTTTTAAAATAATATCGAATATAAATAAGGATGTTTTCTAGAAAATTTTTACTTTTAACAAATAAAAAGATAGGAAGTGTCTATTATGAACGAAGAAAATAATAGGATACTAATTAATGAAGAATTAAAAGAAACAACATATGAAACAGAAAAAATTAAGAATTTAATTTATACAATACGTGGAAAACAAGTAATGTTAGATAGTGATGTGGCAATGCTATATCATTATACAACCAAAAATATTAATAAAGCTATGAAAAGAAATATAGATAGATTTCCGAAAGATTTTTGCTTCCAAATAACAAAAGAAGAATTAGAAACGATGTGGTTCCAAAATGGAACCGCCTATGAAACGAATATAAAATATAGAAATGAAAAATATTTGCCATATGTGTATACAGAACAAGGAATTTCTATGTTGTCTGGAATTCTAAAAAATGAGCTAGCGATACAAGTTAGCATAAATATAATGAGAGCTTTTGTTGAAATGAGGAAATTTATTCTAAATAATGCCTTTGTATTTCAAGAGATACAAAACATAAAAACGACATTATTAGAACACAATAAAAAATTTGATATCATATTTAACGAATTACAAAAAGATAGAGAAACAGAATTTAAACAAAAGATTTTTTACAAAGGACAGATTTATGATGCGTATAGTTTAGTAATCGACCTAATTAAGAAAGCCAAAACGAAACTTGTGATTATAGACAATTACATCGATAACACGGTTTTAAACATGCTAACCAAGAAAAACAAAGACGTAGAAGTTCATCTCTTAACCTCACAAAATTGTAATCTTATGAAATTAGATATTCAAAAATTCAATCTTCAATACCCAACCCTAAAAATTTCCCATACCAACCAATTTCATGACCGATTTCTGATAATGGATGATAAAGAAATCTACCACCTACGGAGCTTCCTTAAAAGACCTAGGAAAGAAATGCTTTGCCATATCGAAAATGGAAGATATGGAATTAGTGGAAAGAATAAAAGCATAAAAACTAACGTTTAAAGATTTTTAAATTTTTAATTAAAAAACGTGCAATTAATATTGCAATTTTCAAAACTATTTTTTTCTGAAAAATTCCTTGCGTAAAAGTGGATTTAGTGATATAGTTACAAACGGATTATTTTAATTTTAGGAGGAAACGTAAATGGGATTATTTAAAACCTATAGTGAAAAAGAAGTAAAAAGAGTAATGCCAATGGTAAATAGAATTAATGCATTAGAAGAAGAGATTTCAGGATTATCGGATGATGAGTTAAAAGCAAAAACGGAATATTTTAAAAAGGAATTAGAACAAGGAAAAAAATTGGATGATATATTAGAAGAAGCGTTTGCAGTAGTTAGAGAGGCTTCTAAAAGGGTACTAGGTATGAGACATTTTGATGTGCAATTAATTGGTGGTATCATTTTGCACCAAGGTAGAATTGCTGAAATGAAAACTGGTGAAGGAAAAACCTTAGTTGCTACCTTACCAGTTTACCTAAACGCCCTTACAGGAAAAGGAGTTCATGTAATTACCGTTAACGACTATCTTGCCAAACGTGATAGCGAATGGATGGGAAAACTATACAAATTTTTAGGGTTAACGGTAGGACTTGCTATTTCTGGTATGGAACCAGATGAAAAAAGAAAAGCCTATGCTTGTGATGTTACTTATGGAACCAATAACGAATTTGGATTTGATTATTTAAGAGATAACATGGTAATTTATAAAAACCAAGCCGTTCAAAGAGATTTACAATTTGCCATTGTGGATGAAATTGATAGTATTTTAATTGATGAAGCACGTACCCCATTAATCATTTCAGGACGTGCAAACCAATCGTCAGACCTTTACAAAAAAGCCAACGATTTTGTAAAACGTTTACAAGCAAAAGTCATTGTAGAAGAAGATATTAAAGATGAAGAACAAGCAGAAGATAACGAAAACTATGACTACATAGTGGATTTAAAAGCAAAATCCGCTTCTTTAACCATAAAAGGAATAAAAAAAGCAGAAGAATTCTTCCATATCGATAATTTTAACGATTTGGATAATTCTGAAATTGTACACCATGTAAACCAAGCTTTACGCGCACATGGTGTTATGAAACGTGATATTGATTATATGGTAAAAGATGGAGAAGTACTAATTGTAGACGAATTTACCGGAAGAATTATGTATGGAAGAAGATACAATAATGGACTTCACCAAGCTATCGAAGCAAAAGAAGGTGTAAAAATTGCAGATGAATCCAAAACCCTTGCTACTATTACTTTCCAAAATTACTTTAGAATGTATGCAAAATTAGCGGGTATGACAGGTACTGCTATGACAGAAGAAGCCGAATTTAGAGAAATCTATAATTTGGATGTTATTGCCATTCCAACCAACAAACCAATGATACGTAATGACCAAAACGATATTATTTATAAAAATGAACCAGCCAAATACCGAGCAATTGTAAAAAGTGTAAAAGAAAGTTATGAAAAAGGACAACCTGTTTTAGTAGGTACAGTATCCATTGAAAAATCAGAAAAACTAAGTAAAATTTTAAAACAAGAAGGAATCCCACACTCAGTATTAAATGCCAAATACCATGAACAAGAAGCAACCATTATTGCACAAGCTGGTAAATTTGGAGCAGTTACCATTGCCACGAACATGGCAGGACGTGGAACCGATATTATGCTTGGAGGAAACAGCGAATACTTAGCAAGAGAAGCCATGAAAAGACAACGTTATACCGATGAACAAATTGAAGAAGCAATGGCATTTAATGAAACAAACGACCAAGCTATTTTAGCTTCGAGGGAAAAATTTAGAGCATTAGAAAAACAATATGAAGATGAAATCAAAGAAGAAAAACAAAAAGTAATCGATGCAGGTGGACTAAAAATTATTGGTACCGAAAGACATGAATCCAGAAGAATTGATAACCAGTTACGTGGACGTAGTGGACGTCAAGGAGACATAGGAGAATCCAAATTTTATATTGGCTTAGATGATGATTTAATGAAAATTTTTGGTGGAGACATGATTACCAATGTGTACAACACACTTGGGGCAGAAGAAGATATGCCGATTGAATCCAAAATTATTTCTGGTGCAGTAGAAAAAGCACAAAAACGAGTAGAAGGTAAAAACTTTAGTATTCGTAAACACGTACTTCAATATGATGATGTTATGAATACACAAAGAGAAATTATTTATGCTCAACGTAAACAAGTATTAGATGGAAATAACCTAAAAGAAAGCATTGTGCATATGATAACTGAGTTAGCAACAAGTATTGTAAGCAGCTATTTTGTAGAAGAACCAGTTAATAAAAATTCTTTAAAAGAAGAAATTAGAACGGTTTTTGGAATTGAAACCCTAGAAAGCTTACAAGATAAAAAATTAGAGAGCCAAAAGGTAATAGAAGAAGTAACCAATAAAGCATTAGCTCGTTACGAACAAAAAGAACAAGAAATAGGAGAAACAGACTTAAGAGAACTAGAACGAGTTGTTATGCTAAAAGTAGTAGACCAAAAATGGATGGATCATATTGATGCTATGGACGAATTAAAAGATGGAATAGGACTTCGTGCTTACGGGCAAAAAGACCCAGTCATCCAATATCGTATTGAAGGAACCAACATGTTTGATGAAATGATATACGACATTCAATATGATGTAGTAAAAATTCTACTAAACATCCAAAAACAAACCGAAATTCGAAGAGCAGAAACCGCAAGAATTACAAACGCTTCCCTAGAAAATATAAACGACGTAAATGGAGGAGCAGAACAAACCCATGTAACTGTAAAAAATGAAGGACCAAAAGTAGGAAGAAACGACCCATGCCCATGTGGAAGTGGGAAAAAGTACAAGAATTGTTGCGGAAAATAGCCAATTACAAGCACTTGCAGATAGGAGTAAAATGCCAAATGTTAGCATTTGTTATCCCAAATTTTAAGTTTTTGGCAGTTTTTAGAGAAAAATATTGAAAGCAGATAATTTTTAGATAACTATCTGCTTTCATAGTATAAGCAAAGGTTGGAAAAAATAATATTTTAAAAATAGAATAAAAACGGGAGTGATTTTAGATATGAAAAAAATATTTGTAATATGTAGTAAAGCATTTTATAAAGATATACCACCAATTAAAGAAAAATTAGAAGTAAATGGTTGGGAAGTATTTTTACCTCATACATACGAAAATCCTAATGCTGAAAATGAGTGGTATGCGAAAGGAAAAGAAGAACATGCAAAGATGAAAGGCGAAATGTTTAAAAGAAGTAGAGATAGAATTAAATCAATGGATGCAGTGTTAACGTTAAATTTTGATAAAAATGGAAAAAAGAACTATGTTGGTGGCTCAACATTTCTTGAATTATATGAGGCTTTTATGGAAAATAAAAAAATATACTTATGGAATGAAGTACCAGAGGGAATTTTATTTGATGAGATAAGCGGATTTGCACCTGAAATTATAAACGGTAATTTAGAGTTAGTAAAATAAGAGAGGGTTATTAAATATCTGTGTATTTATGATATTATTTTTATCAAGCAAATAAGAATAAAAATTTATATAAGTTGTGATAGCAAAGAAAGTAAAAGGGGATTATGATGGAAAAACAAAAGGTGACGAAGAAAAGTAAAAAACAAAGAGCAAAATTTTTGAAACTTGCTAGTGTTTTCTTAGTGATAATGCTTGCCATATTTGCGATAGAAATAGGACAGCATTCAAACCAAGAACAGACAGACTTAGTTTCTTCTAGCATAGAAAAAGAAAATATTGTAGCAGTAGAAGAAAAAAAGAGTGTTACCATTCATTTAATGGCGATTGGGGATGCAATGTGCCATAGTCAGAATTTTAAAGATGCCTATCAGGCAAGTACAAAAACGTATGACTTTTCGCATGTATTTACCAATATACGAGAAAAGGTAGGGGCTGCCGATATTGCGATTGGTAATTTAGAAACGACTTTTGCAGGAGCAGAAAAAGGGTATAGTGGTTTTCCTACGTTTAATACACCAGATGCTTTAGGGTATGCCTTGAAGGATATGGGAGTTGATGTATTGTCAACTGCAAATAACCATAGTTTGGACAAGGGGTATAGTGGAATTGTTCGAACATTAGATGTGTTAGATGAAATTGGGGTTTCTCATATGGGGACGTATCGTTCTAGTGAAGAACAAAATGAACTTCTAATAAAGGATGTAAATGGCATTAAATTTGCATTTTTATCGTTTACTTATGGTACAAATGGTATTCCAGTACCAAAAGGAAAAGAATATTGTATTAATTTAATTGATGAAACTCTTATGAAAAAGCAAATTGATCAAGCGAAGGCGGAAAATGTGGATGTAATTTGTGTTAGTATGCATTGGGGAGACGAGTATAAAATAAAGCAAAATGCGACTCAAGAGAGATTGGCAGATTTTCTATTTGAAAATGAAGTAGATATTATTTTAGGAAGTCATCCTCATGTGCTAGAACCAATGGAAAAACGAACCATAAGGTTAGCCGATGGGACAACCAAAGATGGGTTTGTAATTTATTCCTTAGGAAACTTCATATCTGCACAAAAACAAGAAAACACAAGAAATACGATTCTATTAGATTTACAAATCACCAAAAACCCAGAAGGGAAAATTTCCATTGACAAAGTAGAATACACACCACTTTACGTATACGACAAAGGTGTAGGAAAGCCAGAACGATATAAAATACTAGACATTAGGCAAACCATTGCCAATTACGAAAATGGAACCGATACGTCCATAGGAGCGACAACCTATAAAACACTACAAACAGAGCTTGCAAAGATTGAAAGTATTATGGGAAACTAAAAAAGACACAAGAGGTGTCTTTTTTAGTTTGTAGGGGCGAGCCTTGTGTTCGCCCGAAATTATATCCATTCACCATACTTCCTAACATACAATTTCTTAACCATACTTGCAATAAAGCAGTATAGGATTGGAAAGCCTATGATGACAATTAGGTAGATTGGTGCGAAGGGAACAAGTCCTATCCATTTTCCTAAAACAGTAAATGGGACAATTAGTGCAACAATGCTTAAGAGGATGGAGGTTAGGTAGACTGGTAGTGAGGCATTGCTTTTAACAAATGGGGTTTTTGCGGTTCGGATGATGTGTAGACCAATTAGATTGGAGACAACTCCATAGCTAAACCAGATGGTTTGGAAGAGGGCACTTTGGGGAAGTCTTAGCCCAAAGCCAAACCACAAAGAGGCAAATACCATTAGGTCGAAAATGGAGCTAGTGGGTCCCATGAAGAACATGAAATTTCGTAAGTCTTTTAAATTCCATTTTCTTGGTTTGGTTACATATTCGGCATCCACATTGTCGAAGGGTAGGCTAAGTTGACCAAAGTCGTATAAAAGACTTTGCACTAATAGCTGGATGGGGGTGATTGGTAAAAAGGGAAGAACAATACTAGCAATTAATACGGACAACACTTCTCCAAAATTAAAACTAACTGCCATTTTGATGTATTTTAAAAGATTGGCAAAGGTTTTTCTTCCTTCGATGGCTCCATCTAGTAAAACATTTAAGTCTTTTTCTAATAAAATAATATCAGAGGTTTCTTTGGCAATATCAACTGCAGTATCGACACTAATACCAACATCGGCATTGGTAAGAGAGGGACTATCGTTAATACCGTCTCCCATATAACCAACCACATTTCCAGCTTCTTTTAATAAACGAACAATTCTTGCTTTCTCAATTGGCGAAAGTTTTACAAAAATATTGGTATCATATAGTAATCGAAGAAGGGCGGTATCAGTTAAACGGTTTACTTGGCTACCAGAAACAATATGGGCAGTATTAATTCCTACTTGCTTACAAATACATTTGGTAACTTCCTCATTATCACCAGTTAAAACAATCACTCGAATTCCTTTTTCATTTAAAGAATCAATGGCAAGTTTTGCACTTTCTTTTGGAGGGTCTAAAAAGCCGATAAATCCCATTAATACCATTTTCGATTCATCTTTTACACTAAAATTTGAAATATCTAAAATATCATTTTTCTGGCAAACAGCAATCACACGTAATCCTTCTAAATTAAGCTGTTTGGTAAAGTTTCGGATGACTTCTTTTTTCTTTGGTGTAAGTTCCGAAACAGAACCATGATCCGAAACAAAACTACAAATGGATAAAATTTCTTCTACTGCTCCTTTGGTGATTAACTGTGTTTTCGTACCATCCGATACTACAACCGATAAACGCCTTCTTGCAAAATCGAATGGAATTTCGTCTTGTTTGGTATAGTGATTGGAAATATCGCTTAAATTCATTTCCTTTGCTTTGTCGATAATAGCGTTATCGATATTACCTTTTAATCCAGTTTGAAAATAAGCGTTTAAGAAAGCGTGTTTTAAAACACCATAATTTTCATTCCCATTTACATCTAAGTATTTTTGTAAAACAATTTCGTCCTTGGTTAAAGTACCTGTTTTATCGGTACAAAGGATATTCATCGCACCAAAACTTTGGATAGAATCTAACTTTTTTACAATGGTTTTCTTTTTCGACATGCGAATGGCACCTTTGGCAAGGGAAGAAGACAGAATAACAGGCAGTAATAGTGGGGTAATACCAATCGCAATTGCAACCGAAAAGGTAAAAGTAATTAGAACATCGTGTTTTCCAATGTTAATAAAAAAGGTAATGGGAATCATAACAAGCATAAAACGGATAAGTAGTTTACTAATACTCTTAATTCCCTTTTGAAAAGCGGTTTCTGGTTTGCCAGAACCGAATGGTTTTAGCAATTTTTCCTAAATAGGTATCATTTGCGGTTTTAATGACTACCCCTTTGGCACTACCGCTAATGACATTAGTTCCCATAAAACAAATGGTATCTAAATCGGTAATACTTTTAATTCCTTCTACTGATGTCAGCCCTGAGGTAGAAGATTTTTTAACTGCTTCCGATTCACCAGTCAAAGTAGATTGCCCCACATGTAAATCTTTTTCTTCAATAATACGAAGGTCGGCAGGAATCATATCACCAGCAGAAAGAAGAATGACATCTCCTGTTACAAGGTCTTTAATAGGAAGTTGCACTTTTTTATCATCACGTAAAACCGTGCAAGTAGTAGCAACAAGCCCACGAAGTTTCTCGGCCGCTTTGTTAGAGCGGTATTCTTGAATAAATTCAAGTAAGGTACTTGTGGCAACTAAAACAAGAATAACCACAATATTGGCATAACTTGGCGTTTCGGCTAAAATAACATCAGTGTATATAAGCACAAGACAAATCAGTAATAAAATAACATTAAAAGGACTTAATAAACTTTCTAATAAGTAATGGTACCAATGCTTACGACGAGCTTGTTTTAATTCATTTGGACCATTTTTAGAAAGCACCCCATTTGCAAAATCGGTTGTTAAACCAGACCCGTAAAAAATTCATTTTTGCCAAAAACTCCTTTGGTTCTAAAATCGTTTCAACCCCATATTTTTCACCTAAATTGATTTCTTCCAATTTCAAATTCGTAGCCATAACATCACTCCAAGAAAAATTCTTTTTCTTACAGTATGTCACAAACATGAAAAAAACATACCTAATACTTGAAATGTACATAAAATTTAGGTATAATAATAAAGCATGCCAAAAAGGCATGGCAGAAAGGAGAACCAAATGACAAACAGTGTAATAGCAATTGTAGGGGAGGTTGAAATTGAAGTTCATATCGAAAATGAACGGATAGAAAAGGTGATTCGTAGATATAACGGTGAAGCACCACCGAAAGACCAAACCTTTATGCGAGGTGAAAGGCGAAGAATTCAAGAAAGTTTAGTGTGGATTTTCAAAGGCGATTATGAAAAATTTAAAGAAATCTTACATAAGATTGGAAAAGATGAAACATATTTTGCCTATGGAAAAAAGCGGATGGATGATGAGAAAAAAAGAAGAATCCATAAACTAAACGATTTTGAAGAAAAAACCAAAAGAAAAAGGATAGCCTTGCAAGAAATGGTTGATAAGTACACTTGGAAAGCCTAGGTTCGGAAAGTAAGGAAGAGTTTTTATTTTTGACTCTTTCTCTTTCTTTTTTATTTGTACTTGACATACATAAACATATGTTCTATAATAAACATGGTGATACTATGGAAAGACAAATTTTACATGTGGATGTAAACAATGCCTTTTTATCTTGGACAGCGATTGACCGATTGCGTGCAGGGGAAACGCTAGATATTAGGACTATACCAGCAATTATTGGTGGAGATGAAAGTAGTCGTCATGGGGTGGTGTTAGCCAAAAGCATGAAGGCAAAAGAATTTGGGATTAAAACTGGAGAGCCAATTTATCAGGCTCGAAAGAAATGCCCAAACTTACAAGTATTTGGGGGAAATTATGCATCCTATCAAAAACATTCTAACGAATTATATGGGTTATTATTAGAATACACAGACCAAATAGAACGCTTTTCCATTGATGAGTGCTTTTTAGACATGACTTTATTTTTGCCACCAAACGAAACGTTACTCAATAAAGCATATGAAATTAATCGAAGAGTAAGAGAAGAATTAGGCTTTACCGTAAATATAGGAGTCGCAAACAACAAACTACTTGCAAAAATGGCATCCGATTTTAAAAAGCCAGATAGAGTACATACCTTATGGAAAGAAGAAATTCCTAATAAAATGTGGGTTCTTCCTATTTCAGAACTATTTATGGTAGGAAGAAAAAGTATTCCAAAACTTGCACAAATGGGGATAAAAACCATCGAAGATTTAGCAAAACAAGATGAAAACATGTTAATAAAACGTTTTGGAAAACATGGAAAAATGATGTGGGAATATGCCAATGGAATTGATCATAGCGAAGTTGTGTATCAGTTAGAACAGCCAAAATGTATCGGAAATTCCATTACCCTTCCACAAGATATTTATAATCTGAATCGTCTAAATGAGATATTGCTAGCCTTATCAGAACAAGTTGCTTTTCGCTTGCGAAAGCACAAATTAAAAGCAAGTGTTATTAGTGTGCAAATAAAAACCAAAGACTTTGCGAGTTTTTCTCATCAAAAAACACTAACTTCTCCAACCAATATAACAAAAGAGATTTATGAAACGAGTAAGGAGTTATTAGCAAACCTCCATCAAAATAGAGCGGTTCGATTAATTGGCATACAAACGAGCAAGTTAGTAGAAAAAGACCAAGGACAATTATCGATTTTTGAAGAACACACAAATCCAAAACAGGAAAAAATAGAAGATGTGATGGAAAATTTGAAAAAGAAATATGGATATGGCATTATTACAAGAGCAGGAGAAATGAAAGTAAAAGATATGCTAAATATAAGAGAAGAAAAACACGAATAAAGTCGAAACTTGTCACAAAAAAAGGACAGCTTCATATAATATACTATAACGATTGTTAAAGTCGTTATAGGAGGTGAAATAGAATGGATATGGAACCAAACTGTTATTATGAAGAGCCAAAATGTTGCAACAAAACAAAAAGATGTTGTGTTGATTTAACATTAACAATTCTTCTTATTGCCTTTGCCTTCATCTTAGGAATTATTATAGGAGCACTTACTGGATTATTCGCACTATTAGGACTAGGTGCCTTTGTTGCAATTGCAATTATATTAGTATTATTAATCGTACTAAGAGCAGTTATGCTAATTTGTACTAGAAAAGACAAGAAATGTTGTAGATAATCATGGCAAAAGAACGTGTATCGCAAGATACACGGTACATAAGATAAAATGAAAAAAGAAATACAAAAATTCTATCCAAAACGATTGCAAAAAAATAGGGTTTTATATATAATAAGGAAAAACCAAAGGGGTAAAGAAAATGGAAATAATGGATGGGAAAGAGTTAGCAAAAACAATACGTGCAGAATTGAAAGAAGATGTAGAAAAATTAAAAGTAAAAGGAATTTATCCAAAGCTTGCAGTCATTATGGTAGGAGATGACAAGGCATCAGCGGTATATGTTCGTAATAAATCCAAGGCATGTAACGAAGTAGGGGTAGAATATGAGGAATTTTTACTACCAACACAAACAACGATGGACGAGCTTATTCGGATTAATTGAAAAATTAAATGCGGATACGAATATTGATGGTATTTTGCTACAAAGTCCAATTCCAAAGCATTTAGATATAGATGAAGCATTTCGTACAATTGATCCAAAGAAAGACGTAGATGGATTTCATCCGGTGAATGTAGGAAAATTAAGCCTAAACCAAGATTGTTTTATATCGTGTACACCATTTGGCATTATCAAAATGCTAGAAACTTATCATGTACCAATTGAAGGAAAACATGCTGTTATTATAGGAAGAAGTAATATTGTAGGAAAACCATTAATCCAATGCCTATTAAATAAAAATGCAACCGTTACCATTTGCCATTCCAAAACCCAAAACTTAGAAGAAGTAACCAAACAAGCAGATATTTTAATTGCAGCAATTGGAAAACCAGAATTTGTAACAGCAGGGATGGTAAAAAAAGGGGCAACTGTAATCGATGTTGGTATTAACCGAAAAGAGGATGGGAAATTAGTAGGAGATGTTAATTTTGAAGAAGTATCAAAAAAAGCATCATACATAACACCAGTACCAGGTGGAGTAGGACCAATGACAGTTGCAATGCTTATGACAAATGTCGTAAAAGCAGCAAAAAATAGAGAATAATTACATATAAAAAAATAAAAAAAGTCGATGGGAGCGATTTTTACGCTCTTGTCGACTTTTTTTATTGTATTAGGAGGTATCATATGAAAGAACAAGAATATTGGATTTGGTTATCGAGAATAGAAGGATTAGGTCCCATTAAAATGAAAGAATTATTAGAAACATACCATACACTAGAACAAATCTGGAAATTAACCAAAGAAGAATTAATGAAAATAAAAGGAATTGGCGAAAAAATGGCAAGCCAAGTATTAAAGCCACAATATAGGCAAAACTTAAAACAATATATGGATTATATGAAACAATATGGCATCGGCATAATCACCATATTCGATGAAGATTATCCAGAAAGTTTAAAACATATTTATGATACACCAATCATATTATTTTATAAGGGGAATCGAGAGTTATTAAAACATCCTGATAAAATTGCCATGATAGGATGTAGAGAATGTAGCAATTATGGAAAAGAGGTTAGCCTTCAATTTGCGTA
Organism: uncultured Clostridium sp.; assembly: GCA_948470025.1. Classification (GTDB taxonomy): domain Bacteria; phylum Bacillota; class Clostridia; order TANB77; family CAG-508; genus RGIG8482. Next base: position 15,000 of record CAOKNG010000005.1, read on the forward strand.
CGAATTAGCAAAAAAAGATGTATGCATTGTAAGTGGTATGGCAAAAGGAATTGATGCATATTCTCATATGGGGTGCCTAAAGGCAGGTGGAAAAACGATTGCTGTTTTAGGAAATGGATTAGACCAGATTTACCCAAAAGAAAATACATTACTATATCAGCAAATTCTACAAACAGGAGGATTAATTTTATCTGAATACATTATTGGTACCAAACCAACCAAACTAAACTTTCCAGCAAGAAACCGCATTATTAGCGGATTATCAAAAGGTATTATTGTAGTAGAAGCAAAAGAAAAAAGCGGAACCCTAAATACAGTCGATTTTGCCCTAGACCAAGGCAAAGACGTATTTGTTGTACCACGGCAATATTACAAGTGCAAATTCGTATGGAACCAATGAATTAATGAAACAAGGAGCAAAATGTATTACGTGTGTAGAGGATATATTTCATTAAAAATTTCTTAAAACCCTTTATCTTTTTTTAATAATGTAATATAATTGTCATATGTATTTTTATAGCGTAAGATAAAATAAGAAGAAAAGAAGCACAGATGATAGAATTACAAAGGAGGATATCATTTCATGGGGAATAAAAAAGGTAATAAAAAATCATCAAAAAAAGATGATACAAAAGTAGTAAAACCAGTACAAGACAATAAAAAGGATAAGCCATCTGTTACAGACGAGACCAAAGTAATGAAGCCAGCACAAGATAAAAATAAAAAGAAATCAACTGTTACAGATGAAACTAAAGTGATGAAACCGGCACAAGACAAGAATAAAAAGAAATCAGCTGTTGCAGATGAAACTAAAGTAATGAAAACAGTACAGGGAAACCCTACTAAAGATACGTTAAAATCTGATATGGAAAAAACAAAAGTGATGAAGGCAGTAGAAGAGCAAACGAAAAAAATTGAGAATGATGAGGAAACGAAAAAGATGAAAAAAGAAAAGAAAAAGGCAAAGAAAGCCAAGAATAAGAAAAAACATAGAGCTTTGAAGATTATCTTAAAAATCATCATTGCATTAGTAGTAATAGGATGTATTATTGGTGCAGGTGTATTTGCAGGTTTATTCTTTGGACTATTTGGCGATGAATTTAAAATTAGTGTTAGTGACCTAAATATTAACATAGAAAATAGTGTGTTAATGGACTTAAATGGAAACATACTTGCTACACTAAATGGAGACGAAAATAGAGAAGTTATTTTGCTATCTGAAATGGGGGAATATTTACCAAATGCATTTATTGCTATTGAAGATAAGCGTTTTTATGACCATAGTGGTGTAGATATTAAAAGAACAATTGGTGCGACAGTCAACTATTTATTAAAAAATTCTAGTTATGGAGGAAGTACCATTACTCAACAATTAATTAAAAATGCAACAGGAGAAAATGACAAAACCTCTATGAGAAAAGTAAAAGAAATTGCAAAAGCATTCCAAATTGAACGAGAAATGTCAAAGCAACAAATTTTGGAATCGTATTTAAATACCATTCCTCTTGGAGGAGGAGCAAAAAATGTATATGGTGTACAAGTAGCAGCAAATTACTATTTTAATAAACAACCAGCAGAATTAAGCCTTGCACAATGTGCCTATATTGCAGGAATTAACCATTCTCCAAACTTATACAACCCATTCAAAGAAACACCAAATATGGAGAAAATTAATAATCGTACCAAAACAGTATTAAATGAAATGAAAGACCAAGGAAAAATAAACCAAGAACAATATGATGTAGCAATTGCAGAAGTGGAAGCAGGCCTTGCTTTCGAAGAAGGAAATATTACAAGTTATAATTCTTTAACACAACATGAAGAAGAGGCTGTAAAACAAGTAGCAACTCAATATGCCGCGGAGCATAATATAGAATATAAATTAGCAGAACAACGAATTAAAAGTAGTGGGTATAAAATTTATATTACCGAAAATAAAGATATTCAAAATATATTAGATGAAACCTATACTAATAGTACAGATTGGATTAAAACCAAAACAATTACAGAAACCAATGAGAATGGTGAAAAAGAAAAGAAAGAAATACAACTACAATCTGGTATGGCTATTATTGACCATAAAACAGGATATGTTGTAGCAATTAGAGGTGTCATAGGAGAAAAAACACCTTGGGGTAATAATAGAGCAATGATTGCAGGACATCAACCAGGTTCTTCTATAAAACCAATTGCCGTAATTGCACCATCAATACAAGAAGGACTAATTAATACAGGAACGGTAGTGGATGATACACCAGTAAAATATGGTTCTTATGCACCTAGAAACTCTGGTGGTGGCTATACAGGACTTATGAATATTCGTTCAATACTAAGAGTTTCAAGAAACATACCAGAAGTAAAAATGATGCAAAAATTAACACCAGCAAAATCAATGGAATATTTAAGAAATATGGGAATTACTTCATTATCAGAAGGAGATGAAGGGCTTGCATTAGCGCTAGGAGGAGTAGGTAATGGAATAAGTCCATTAGAAATGGCAGGAGCCTATGCAACTATTGCGAATAATGGTGTATACCAAGAGCCAACTTTCTATACAAGAGTAGAAGATGGAAATGGAAATCTAATCATGGAAAAACAACAAGAAAAACATCGTGTATTATCGGAAGAAAATGCATGGCTTATACAATCATTATTAACAGAACCAACAGGAACTGGATTAACAGGTTCTGAGGGGGCAACAGGAACAAGAGCGAGAGTTACCAATATGCAAACCTGTGGAAAAACAGGAACTACCAATGACACAACAGCTACATGGTTTTGCGGATTTACTCCATATTATACAGCTACTATGTATTTTGGATTTGATAAAGCAAATGAAGGAAATAGTAAATATGTACCAGGAAGTGGTACCGTATCTTCTCGTTGGGGAAGCATTATGAACAAAATTCACAGTGGTTTAGAAGCAGCAAAATTTGAAAAACCAAGTAGTATTATAACAGCAAGAATATGTAGAGATTCGGGATTATTAGCTAGTGAGAATTGCGAACATGACCCAAGAGGTTCAAGAATTTATAGTGAATATTTTGTAAAGGGAACAACACCAAAAGATGCTTGTACAACGCATGTAAAATTAAGAATTTGTAAAGAAACAGGAACCATCGCAAATGAATTCTGTACCGATGTTGAAGAAAGAGTATATATTACAAGGGCAAATAGCACAGAAAACACATCGTGGCAATCTGCTTCAGATGCACAGTATATGGCACCAACCGAAACCTGTACAACACATACCAAAAAACCAGATACTGAAAAACCAGTTATCACAGTAAAAGATACAAAAGACACCATTGAATTAGAATTAAATGCGAAATTTGCAATTCCACAAGCAACTGCAGTTGATAATATTGATGGAGATATTAGTAAAAATATCAAAATAGAAATTAAAAAAGATGGTAAAGTTGTGGATAAAGTAGATACTTCAAAAGCAGGAGTGTACACGATTACCTATTCGGTAGAAGATGCGGCAAAAAATAAACAGACAAAAACCATTACTGTAAAGGTAGCTTCAAAAGATAATAAACCAAATGGAGGAACAGGAAATAATAATACCAATACAGTTACTAATACAACAAGATAAATAGATGGAATTTAAGAAGAAAATTAGAGTATCAATGGAAAAATGGATACTCTAATTTCCGAATTTTAGAAAGGTGGGGAATCATAATGGAATTAAAATTTTATAATACACTTTCAAAAACAAAAGAAGTCTTTAACCCCTTACACAAAGAAGAAGTAAGAATGTATTCATGTGGACCAACAGTATATAAAAATGCAACCATTGGTAATATGAGAACCAATATTTTTCAAGATGTATTAAGACGAGTGCTTAGGTACAATGGCTATTGCCTAAAACATGCTATGAATATTACTGATGTAGGGCATTTGGTATCAGATGGAGATGATGGGGAAGACAAAATGTTAAAATCAGCAAGAGAAGAGAAAAAGACACCAATGCAAATTGCCAAGTATTATACAGACTTATTTTTTGAGGATTTAAAAGATCTAAATATTGAAACACCAGAAATTGTATGTAAAGCCACCGACCATATTAAAGAAATGCTAGCTTATGTGCAAAAATTAATTGAAAATGGATATGCTTATGAAACTTCAACTGCGATTTACTTTGATGTATCAAAATTAGATAAATACCCTATTTTAAGTAACTTAGAAGTGGAAAATCAAAAAGCAGGAGCAAGAGTAGAGGTAGATAAGGAAAAGAAAAATCCATATGATTTTGCATTATGGATAAAAGCACCCGAAAATCATTTAATGAAATGGGATAGCCCATGGGGACCAAGCTACCCAGGTTGGCATATTGAATGCTCTGCTATGGGGCAAAAATATTTAGGAGAACAATTTGATATTCACACAGGAGGAATCGATTTAATTCCAACCCACCACGAAAATGAAATTGCACAAAGTAAAGGTGCTTGTGACAAAATTCCAGCTAATTACTGGCTACATGGGGAATATTTATTAATTGATGGCGGAAAAATGTCAAAATCGTTAGGAAATGTATATCTATTAAAAGATATAAAAGATAGAGGCTATGACCCAGTTGTATATAAGCTATTTAGTTATTCTTGCCATTATCGAAATAAACTAAATTTTACATGGGGAGGAATCGAAGGAGCAGCAAAATCTTTAGAAAGATTACGAAATAGTTATCAAACAAATTTAAAGGGAAATGATGAATTAAATAAAGAAGATATTAGCAAACTAAGTAAACTAGAAGAAAACTTCCATAAAGCAATTAATGATGATCTAAATATGCCACTTGCCATGAGTTTTGTGTGGGAGTTAGCAAGGTTTGAAAAGAAAAATAAAGAAGTAGCAAACCTTCTTACCAAATTTGATACGGTATTAGGGATTCGAATCGACCAAACCAATAACGCAGAACAACTTCCAGAAGAAATCTTAGAAATCATCGAACAGAGAAAACAAGCAAGAGCAAGTAAAGATTTTGGAAAATCGGACGAATTACGTGATGAATTAACAAAAAGAGGGTATACTGTAAAAGACACCAAAGACGAAATGACTGTTACAAAAACCTACAAGAATTAAAGGAGAAAAAACAATGACCAAAGAAAATGTAAAAACAGGATTTTTTAAGAAAATATATTTAGCAATTAAAGATTTTGAGCATTATGGCATTTTTGCGGCAGAAAATTTATGGACTGCCATAAAATACTTATTGAAAATAATGGTAATTTTTGCAATTATTGTATCTGGAATGTTTGCATATCAATTCTATACGTATTTTCAAAATGCGATTCACTATTTCGAAAACAATATAGAACAAGTATCATTTGTAGAGAATCAATTAGAAGTAAATAATGGAGAAACCATCGAAATCCAAGAGGATACTTCGGCCATTCCATATATTGTAATCGATACCGATGCTACCGAAGAAGAATTACAAAATTATAGGCAAAAGCTAGAAAGTTACGAAGCAGGAATTATGGTACTAAAAGATAAAGTGCTTTATAAAAACGAAATATTAGCACAAAGCCTAGAATATCGCTATGAAGAAATAACCAAAAACTATCCAATTGGAGAATTCGATAAGCAAGCAGTTTTAGACTTTATTGGAAAAATCGATATGGTTAGTTTAATGTTAAGCATGCTTTTCGTTATTTTCATTTATGTGTATGTGGTATACCTTGCCACTGCATTTGTTGATATTGTAATGCTAGGAGTATTAGGCTTTGTGGTTGGACGTATAGCAGGAATGAAAATACGCTTTAAAGCGACCTTTAATATTGGCGTATATGCTCTAACTTTGCCAATTTTATTAAATATCCTTTATATTGTAGTAAACACCTTAACAGGCTTTACCATCCAAAACTTTAGTTGGATGTATACCACTATTTCATACATTTACGTCATTGTTGCAATCTTCATGATAAAATCCGACTTCATTGATAAACAAGCAGAGCTTATGAAAATCATTGAAGAACAAGAAAAAGTACGTAGGGAAATGATATTAAAAGAAGAACAACAGAAAAAAGAAGAAGAAAAAGAAAATAAAGACAACCAAGACAAAAAAGAACCACCAAAAGAAGAGAAAAAACCAAAAAAGAAAGAAAAAGAAGAACCCGGTTTAGATGATGGATTAGCCCCACAAGGAGCAAAAGAATTGCCAAACAATGAGTAATATGATATACTTTCAAAAATAGGAATAAAACAGTAGAAAAAAAGGCCCCTTTACTTAAGGGGGCTGTCACCGAAGGTGACTGGGGGTTCTACAAGAAAGGAAGCGCGAACATGAACGAAAAAAAAGACGATAAAAAGAAAAAACAAAAACAATTATATGCCGTTATCATCCTATGTACCATATTAGCCGTAGGAGCAATTGTCGCATTATTATTAGGAATTAACCAAAAGAACAATGACGAAGAAAAAAACATGGCTTATACGGATTTAATTAAAGAAATTAGTGAAGAAACCGTAGAAAAATTGGAAATGACCGTAGGAAGTAGCTCTGTAAAAGTAAAACTAAAAGATATAGAAGAAGAAAAAACTTCCATTGTTCCAAGTACACAAGCATTTATCGAGTTAATACAAGAAGAAAAATTAAAAGGAAATGAAATTAACTTAATCCAAAAACCAAAAAACGTATTCCTACAAATACCAAGTGCACTATTTAGCATTTTACCAACCCTATTAATGCTAGCCGTTGTTATTCTAATTATTGAAATGCAAGGCTTAGGTGATAAAGGAAAAATCTATGATGGAGGAGAAAATAAAAGCAAAGTTCGTTTTAAAGACATTGCAGGACTAGAAGAAGAAAAGAAAGAATTAGAAGAAGTTGTAGACTTCTTAAAAGAACCAAAACGCTTTTATAATATGGGAGCTAAAATTCCAAAAGGAATTTTATTATATGGAAAACCAGGAACAGGAAAAACGCTAATTGCAAAAGCCATTGCAGGAGAAGCAGGAGTTCCATTCATCTCTATGAGTGGTTCCGAATTTATTGAAATGTTTGCAGGGCTTGGAGCCTCTCGTGTACGTAAATTATTTGAAAAAGCAAGAAAACTAGCACCATGCATTGTATTTATTGATGAAATTGATGCCATCGGTTCCAGAAGAACCGCAAACAGTGGAGCAGAATCGGAAAATAACCAAACACTAAACCAATTATTAGTGGAAATGGATGGGTTTGAAGAAAACGAAACCGTTATTGTGTTAGCCGCAACCAACCGTCCAGAAATGCTAGATAAAGCATTACTAAGACCAGGAAGATTTGACCGTCAAATTACCATTGCACCACCAGATGTACGAGGAAGAGAAGAAATTCTAAAAATCCATTCAGGGGAAAAGAAATTTGCACAAGATGTATCTCTAAAAAGCATTGCAGAAGATACCGCAGGTTATACAGGAGCAGAACTTGCCAATATTTTAAATGAAGCAGCCATTATTGCTACCATCAATAACCACGAAGCAATCTACAGGGAAGACATTGAAGAGGCAGTAAAAAAAGTAACTGTCGGAGTACAAAAAAAGACAAGAGTAATTTCCGATAAAGAAAAGAAACTAACTGCATATCACGAAGCAGGACATGCCATCGTAGGAAAATTCTTAGAAACCTCAGACCCATTAAAAGAAATATCCATCATTCCAAGAGGTGTGGCAGGAGGATACACCATGTACAAATCCAATGAAGACAAATTCTATAAATCAAAAACTGAATTAGAAGAAAGATTAATTGGATTGTTAGGTGGAAGAGCAGCCGAAAAACTAGCCCTAAATGACATATCCACAGGAGCAAGAAACGACATACAAGTAGCAACCGAAATTGCAAAAGAAATGGTAACAGCCTATGGAATGAGCGACCGACTTGGTCCAATTTCACTAGAAGAAAATGACAATCTTGCTATGTTTGGAGAAAGCATGGAAGATGTGATTGGAGTTGAAATTAAAACCTTCATTGATACCGCCTATAGCCAAGCACAAGAAATTCTAAAAGCCAACATGGACAAGCTAGACATTGTAGCAGGGTTATTACTAGAAAAAGAAACCATTACAGCAGAAGAATTTGATGCAGTGTTTGAATAAAAAAATGAAAAGAACACTTGAAAAGTGTTCTTTTTTTCGGTAGAATATAGTTGTTAAGGGTGAGAAAAAATGGAAGAAATAAAAGATAAAGTAATGAAACTGATATGCTCTAAGGTGGACTGTGAAGCAATTGTTATTTTTGGAAGTTTTGCAAGAGGAACACAAAATGAAGAAAGTGATATTGACATTGCAATAAAAGTAAATGGTGAAATAACGAAAAAAGAATTGTTTGAAATGAGTTGTTTTTTAGAAGACCAATTAAAACGAGACATTGATTTAGTCAATCTTGATACCATTGAAAATGATGGGTTTAAGTATGAAATTTTAATCAATGGCATTACGATTTATTGTAAGAATCATGATGAATTTGAACAATATAAACTAGATGCTTACCGAGAATATTTGGAATTGAATGAGGCACGAAAAGCGATTATTGATGAAATGAAAAAGGAGAAAGAAAGCAATGGAAAATGAAGCGGTTATTATTAATAAATATGATAGTATACAAAAATGTATCAAACGTATCAAGGAAGAATATGAGGGCAATATTGAAAATTTATACAATTATAAAAAATTAGACCCTATTGTACTAAATTTACAAAGAGCATGTGAAGCAAGTATTGATATAGCAATGTATATTGTTTCAAACCGAAAATTAGGAGTACCTCAAACCAAAAAAGAAGCATTTATAAAATTAGAAGAAAACAAATTAATTTCAAAAGAAATTAGCAAGAATATGCAAAAGATGATAGGATTTCGTAATATCGCAATTCACGAATATAAGCAGATTGAGGAAGAAATACTTGCCGACATTATCGAAAACCATTTAACAGACCTAACCGATTTTGCAAAAGCAATATTAAATTTAGAGAGATAGATTTGGAAAGAATAAAAAACAGTCAAAAATTAGGAAAAAATGTTGTTCATTTTTTATTTATATGATAATATATAAGTCGTATTATGCATAAAGTTATAATACGATTTATTTTATTTTGGGGAGTTTAGAAATTGAAAGAGAAATTTGAGGAAGAAAACATTGCAAATGAGAAGGAAGAAGTAGTTGTAGGAAAGCAAGAAGAAAAGGCAAAAGTAGAAGAGGTGCAACCAAAGGAAGAAAAATTAGAAGTAGAAAAAACAGAAAAGAAAACAACGAAATCGAAAAAGAAGACTTCAAAGAAGACAAATACCATGATTGAAATGCGACAAGAAGAGCCAGAAGCAGAGATGAAGATAAAAAAACAAGCAGAGATAGCAATATTAGGTCAGAAAATAGACGAGCAACTAGAACAAATAGAGTTAGAAAAAAAGGAAGAAGCACAAAAGCAAGTGCAAAATGAAGTAGAAAAAAATGCAGTAGTGAAAAAAGAAAATCAGAAAATAAGTCAAGAAGTTAAAGAAAATAATAAGGTAGTAAATCCAATACTAGAAAAAGAAAAATTAAGTAAGAAAGAAAAGCAAGCAGTAGAGAAGAAAGAAAAAAGTAAATTGAAAAAACAAGAAGAGGAGAACAAAGAAGAGGCTAATAAGGAAGGACAAGAAAGTATTGCTACAGGTGAGGACGAAAAAACAGAAGAAGTAAAAACAAAAAAGAAACCTACTTCTCATCGTGGTACAAAAGTAATTGCTATCTTAGTAGCCATTCTTGTTCTCATTGGTCTTGCATGTTCTACCATATTTGCACTAATCAATAAAGGTAGCGATAAAATTATAGAAGGTGTGCAAATAAAGGGAATTAATGTAAGCAATCTAACACGAGAAGAAGCAGAAAATAAATTAAATGAAGTCTTTCGTGAACAATTTAAAAAAGAAATTTCTTTAAAACACGGTGAGTATGAAACAAAGCTAACACCAGAGCAAATTGAATTCAACTTTAAGGTAACAGAAGCTGTCGAATTAGCCTATAGTAAAGGTAGAACCGGAAACATTTTAAAAGATAACTATGATATTTTAAGCACCAAATGGAATGGGGTTGAGATTACTCCAGAATATACCTACAATGATGAATTGTTAACCACTTTTATTGCAGGAACACAAGAAAATTTACCAGACATTGTAAAGCAAAGTAGTTATTCTATAGAAGGTTCAAAGCTAAACATATACAAAGGTGAAAAAGGTGTTGCAATTGAGCAAGAAAGCTTAAAAAAACATATTATTGAAGCAGGGGTAGATTTTAACAGTGAACATGTAATTGAAATGCCAATTACCGAAGTACAACCAGATCCAATTGACTTAAATAAAATACGAAGTGAAATTTACAAAGAACCAAAAAACGCATATTATACACAAAATCCATTTACCATTTATCCACATGTTAATGGTGTCGATTTTGCCATTAGTATAGAAGAGGCACAAAACCAAGTAAATGCTTCTACAGAGCTAAATATTACCATTCCTTTAAAAATTACCACACCAGCAGTTACGACCAATCAAATTGGAACAGAGGCATTTCCAGATTTATTAGCTACATTTTCAACCACATTTTCAACCAGTAATGCGAATAGAACAACCAATATTCGTTTAGCTTCTAATAAAATTAATGGAGTAGTGTTATTACCAGGGGAAGAATTTTATTATAATAAAGTAGTAGGACAAAGGACAGCTGCAACAGGATTTAAATCAGCTGGTGTCTATGTAAATGGACGAGTAGAAAATGGTATTGGAGGAGGAATATGTCAGGTTTCTTCTACATTATATAATACTGTACTAAGAGCAAACTTAGAAATCGTCAAACGTTCCAACCATTATTTTGCAACAGGATATGTGCCACTTAGTACAGATGCAACTGTTTCTTGGGGAGGTCCAGAATTTGCATTTAAGAATTCAAGAAAATACCCAATTAAGGTAGTATCTTCTGTAAATGGAGGAAAAATTACGGTTAGCATTTATGGCTGTAAAGAAGAAGTAGAATACGAGGTAATCATTCAATCACAAACCTTACAAACCATTCCAATGAAAACCGAATACCGTGTAAACCCTGCTCTTCCAAAAGGAACCACAAAAACAGTTCAAAAGGGACATGGTGGCTATAAATCAAGAGCATACCGAATTTTAAAATTAAATGGAACCGAGGTATCAAGACAATTATTATCAACGGATACCTATGCACAATTATCCACCATCATTGAACAAAATCCATAATAAAAAACTTAAACGAAATTCTGCAAAGGCATACAAGAAAAGGCCCCTTTATTTAAGGGGGCTGTCGCCGATAGGCGACTGGGGGTTCTTAAAAGAACATATAAGATTCCACCAACAATTAACATATAAATAAGGGAGATATAATTATGAATTGGGAAGAAAAAGGAAAACAAAAATCATTATGGAATGGCGAAATTAGCAATTTATCAAAAAAAGAAAGAATTGCCGAAAAATTAGCAAAACGAGTAAAAGACGGAGATGTCATTGGCGTTGGTTCTGGTTCTACGTCTTTTGTAGCAACCAAAGCAATTGCAAAAAGAATGAAAGAAGAAAACTTACAAATTACAGCAATACCAACTTCGTATGAAGTAAAGCTATTATGCGAAAACATGGGAATTCCAACAACCACCCTTATGGTACAAAAACCAGATTGGGCATATGACGGAGCAGATGAAGTAACACCTCAAAATTGGCTAATAAAAGGAAGAGGTGGAGCCATGTACCATGAAAAACTAAACATAGCGGCAAGCCCAATTACCTATATTCTAGTAGATGATTCCAAAATGGTAGAACATATTTGCGATAAATTCCCAATTCCAGTTGAAGTCCATCCAGAAGCCATTAACTTAGTAAGACAAGCCTTATTAGAAATGGGAGCAGAAGAAATTACCTTACGTTTAGCAAAAGGAAAAGATGGACCAGTCATTACCGAAAGAGGAAATGCCATATTAGATGTTGTATTTCGAAACGTAGACAACACATATGAAACAAAATTAAAAAGCATGGTAGGGGTTGTAGAAACCGGATTATTCATTGGTTACAACGTAATCATCGAAAAATAAATTGTGGACAAAAAGGAGGAACGTGATGGACGAAAACAGTATTATTAGTCCAGAATTAGAGGATGTAGAAGAAGAAAGATTAGAAAATTCGCTACGTCCGAAAACCTTAAAAGAATATATTGGACAAGATAAGGTAAAAGAAAATTTAAAAGTATATATAGAGGCTGCCAAAAAAAGAGAGGAGCCTCTTGACCATGTTCTATTATATGGACCTCCAGGACTAGGAAAAACCACCCTTTCTAATATTATTTCAAATGAAATGAATTCCAACATAAAAATTACCTCTGGGCCAGCCATTGAGAAACCAGGTGACTTAGCAGCATTACTTACCAATCTTTCCGAATTTGATGTACTATTTATAGATGAAATTCACCGTCTTAATAAAAGCGTAGAAGAAATTTTATACCCAGCCTTAGAAGACTTTACCCTAGATATTATTATAGGAAAAGGCCCAAGTGCTAGGTCAATCCGTTTAGACTTGCCGAAATTTACGTTAATTGGTGCAACCACAAAGGCCGGTTCTTTAACCACTCCACTACGTGACCGTTTTGGAATTGTAAGCCGATTAGAATTATACGCACCAGACCAACTAAACCAAATTGTAAAAAGGTCAGCTACTATTTTAGGAGTTACCATAGATGATACCGCTTCTTTTGAAATTGCGAAACGTTCCCGTGGTACACCAAGAATCGCAAACCGTATTTTAAAAAGAGTACGTGATTATGCCTCTGTATTAGGAAATGGAGCCATTACCTTAGAAATTGCTAAGATTGCATTAAATAAATTGGAAATTGATGAATTAGGCTTAGATGAAACCGACCGTAAAATGTTAGAAACTATTATTACCAAATATAAGGGAGGACCAGTAGGGCTAGAAACACTTGCCGCAACCATTGGAGAAGAAGTAGAAACCATTGAAGATGTATATGAGCCATACTTAATGCAAATTGGTTTTTTATCCCGTACACCAAGAGGAAGAATGGCAATGCCAGATGCCTTTAAGCATTTAGGAATTGCATATGAAGGATAAGATAACTTAAAGGTAGAAAGGAATCATATAAGAATGGGAAAAGAGAAAGTATTAATTATCATACCAGCCTATAATGAACAAGAAAATATTCAAAATGTAGTAAATGAAGTAATGGCAACCAATAATACAGTAGATGTTGTAGTTGTGAATGATGGTTCAAAAGATGAAACCTTGCAAAGAGCAAAGAGAACCAATGCAAAAGTAATCGATTTACCCAATAACTTAGGAATTGGTGGAGCAGTACAAACAGGAATGTTATATGCTAGTAAAAACCACTATGGTATTGCCATACAACTAGATGGCGATGGTCAACATGACCCAACCTATATTAAATCAATGGTGCAAAAAATGGAAGAAGGCTATGATATGGTAATTGGTTCTCGTTTTGTAGAAAAAACAGGCTATCAACAAACTTTTTTCCGTATGTTAGGAATTAATATCACTTCCATATTAATCAAACGAATTACAGGAGTAAAAATATATGATACCACCTCTGGTTTTCGCGCAGTCAATAAAGGAATTATAGAAGAATTTGCAAAACAATATCCATATGATTATCCAGAACCAGAAACCAATATGAAAATGATTTTAAGAAAGAAGAAAATTTTAGAAATGCCAGTAGAAATGCGAAAAAGAATGGCAGGAAAATCCTTTATCACACCAGTAAAATCAGTAAAATATATGGTAAAAGTAACCCTATCATTACTAATGGCAAAATTAAAACTAAAAGAATATTAAAGGTAACGATTCTAATGCTTCGAAGAAATAGCTATAAAAAAGGCCCCTTTACCTAAGGGGGCTGTCGCGGAGCGACTGGGGGTTCTCAAAAACGAATTGAAAAAAGACGAAAAAAAGGAAGGTTAAGAAACATGATTTATTACCTAGGAATGGCTTTTGCTGTCATATTTCTCATTTTTATCTTAAACTTAGTAAAGAAAAATAAATTAGATGAAAAATACTCTATTGTATGGATTATCTTTTCATTAGGAATTTTAGTTATATCCATATTTCATGATTGGATAATGGGAATTGCTTTAAAACTTGGAGTATATTATCCACCTATTTTTCTATTACTATTTGCCATTATCATAGAAGGAATATACATTGTCCATATTACAATTGCGATTACCAAGCAAAATAAAATGATGATAAAACTAACACAAGAATTAGCGATTTTAAAAGAAAAAGTAGAAGAAACGGATGAAGAAAACCATGATAAAAAATAAGAAATTTGCCAAAAATTTTATATGGAACACCATAGGAAGCACATTAGCTTCCTTTAGCTCCGTATTCTTATTAATCATCATTACTAGAATTAATGGAATAGAGGAAGCTGGAATATTTACCATTACATTTGCAACTGCTAGTATATTTTATATTGTTGCGATATATTCCGGACGAAATTGTCAAATAACAGATGTAGAAGGGAAAATTAAGGATAAAGAATACATAATCAGTAGGGTGATTACTTGTTTTATAATGGCAATTATTGTGTTTTTCTATGTACTGATAAAAAACTATGACACACACAAAAGTGCAATATTAATCTTTTTATGCCTATGGAAAGGGTTAGAAGCATTTCATGATGTACTATATGGAACCTTACAAAAAAATGGAGAACTTTATAAAGTAGGGATTTCATTAATATTAAGGACGATACTTGGAATAGGTTCATTTTTTCTAATAGATAGGATAACAAACAATCTCGTGTATGGAGCATTGGCGTTATGCGTAACAACGATTATTACCATGTTATGTTATGATTTACCACAAATTAGAAAAATTTTAATACCAAAAGAACAAATTGAAAAAAAGCATATTATTCAGATTTATCAAAAAGAGTTTTTCTTGTTTGCCAATACCTTTTTAACCATGTATGTATTAAATGCAACAAAATATGCAATAGAAGCCTATTTAACAGAAGATATACAAGCAGTTTTTGGCATTATTTTAATGCCAGCAAGTATTTTACCACTATTTGCACAATTTATTGTAGCACCACTCATCAATCAATTAACTGATTTATATAAAACTAGAAATACAGAACAAATGAAACAATTAAAGAGAAAATCGATGTACTTTATTATAGGATTTGGCATAATTGCCATTTTCTTAGGCTATACCATTGGAATACCAGTATTAAATTTTGTTTATAATGTCGACTTAACCTCGTATCGACTAGATTTAGCAATATTACTATTTGCCTATATTTTCTATGCTATGGGATATGTAGAAACAATTATCTTAACAATTTATCGAAAAATGAAAGAGCAGTTTTTGGTTTATGTGATAACTGCCATTATGATTTTTGGATTATCCTATTATTTAGTAAATAAAATGGGAGTAAGAGGAGCAAGCATCGCTTGCGTTATAACTATGATAACATATAATCTATTACTTGCAATCATCAATCACTACCAAACCAAAAAGCAAGAGAGAATACAAACAGATAAGGTTAATGTTTAGCTAAATTAGAATAACTTACAAAGCCGGACAAAAAAGCCCCTTTAACAAGAGGGCTGTCAGCGGAGCTGACTGGGGGATCTAAAAAAAACATTCCATTAAGATAGAATCCGAATATAGAACAAAAATAAAGGAGAAGAGAATGTCAATTATATATAGTATTTCTGTAATATTATTATTTGTGGCAATGATATTAGTAAAAAAATCGGAAAAGAAATTAGATATAATCATAACATTCGTATTAAGCATAGTGCTATTACTTTGCTATAATACTTTTTTGTGTTATGTATTTACCATGTGCCATATTCCAATACATTTAGGTAGCTTAGCAGTAATCAATATGCTTATTGTAGTAGGGTTCGTACGGAAAAATGCTTTATGAAAAACAAATACAAACCTATAAAATAGACCTTCAAGATGTTATTGTAATTGCCTGTATGATAATGCTAATATGGGTAATTGTTTGTTTACAATATGGAATTCCATTAAATATAAAATACATCATGACAGATGCAGCAGCACATTTTGATGCAGCAGAAGAATTCTACCACAAAGAAGCATTATTATTAAAAGACGGAAAATACATGATGCCAGGAGCTTATAGTAATAGTGGCATTTTATTTAAAGTATTAGCACCATGGATTGGAGAAATGAATTTATATAATGTGTTTATTTGTTTTGATATTGGTATTCTTATCCTAAATGGAATGCTAATGTATTGTATTTTAAAAACAAAAGCAAAAACGAAATTAGGTAGTATAGTAGCAGGTATTGTTGCAGTAGTGTATTTATTAGGCTACCCATTAAACAGTATGCTATTTGGGTATAGTTACCTTAGTGTAGGAATTGCCATTATTGCTGCTATTATATTGGTAATGCAAGCATTTCAAGAAGAAGCGATACCAGCATGGATAAAAATAACCATACTATTTTTACTATGTACACAAGTATTCTTTTCCTATTACTTATTTGTTCCAGCAGTATATGGAGCATTAGGAATTTATTATATGCTATACTTTTGGAAAAAGCATAAAAAAATATGGAATAAAGAAATGATTACATATGTCATAATTACATTAGTAATTCCCATGCTAATAGGACTTGGATACCATGTTTTTCCACAAATGGTTTCCTTCGTACCAACCCAGCTTATGAATGGAATGAAAGATGAAGGCTATATCTACCGTAACATGATTACCAATATGCTACTACTCTTACCATTTGCCATTTACTATTTATACAGACACGAAAAAGAGAAGAAAAGTAATTTTATTACAGTATTTACAATTGTCTTTATCAATTACGCTGTAATTATGTATTTTGCAATGACAAAGGGGATTATTTCTACGTACTTTTTCTACAAATTGCATTTTATCCTATGGCTTATTTTATGGGTACTATTCTATAAAGGGAGCCTTGCAATAGAAGAAAACGTAAAAAAAGGAAAAGAAATTGTTGCTACATACCTATGTGTTTATGTGATATTATTAATCTTTTCGCTTTTAACAAGCAATGTGCAAATTAATAAAAGTAGCGATACACACGAAAAAATAACGGATGTAATGGACATCTATGGAATTAACAAAACACTAATCTTCCGAACAGGAATTGACTTTTATACAGATGAAATTGACATATTAAAACAAGTAAAGCAAAATGGTATTTCGCTAAAAGATAACAATACCTTAATTCTAGCAAACCAAAGGCAAGAATTCTGGATTTGGGCCATTCTAAAATACAAATATAAGGAAAATCTATATTATGCAACAACAAAACAAGATGTTGAAAAATGGAACAATAAAACCTATGAATACCTAATCTACTTTAAAGATAGTTCCACCTATAAAAACCTAAAACAAATCGTCAATTTACAAGAAAAAGAAATCATATTCGAAAACGAAAAAGGAGCAATTCTAAAAAATAAGTAATAACGGTAACATAGACTACAAAGCCGTGCTAAAAAGCCCCTTTAACAAGGGGGCTGTCGCCAATAGGCGACTGGGGGTTCTTAAAGGAAAGTTCTACAAGAACCCTCTCAAATAAACAAAATAGGAGAAAACGATGAACCCAAAAGTAAATGTTTTAATGTCTACCTATAATGGAGAAAAGTACATAAAAGAACAATTAGATAGTATTTTAGCACAAACCTATCCCAATATAGAAATTTATGTGAGAGATGATGGTTCAAAAGATAACACCATTTCAATTCTAAAAGAATATGAAACAAAAGGAAAAATACACTTCATACAAGGAGAAAATGTAGGATTTATTCATAGCTTTTTTAAATTATTAAAAGATTGTAATCAAGCATACTATTACGCATTTTCCGACCAAGATGATATATGGCTAGAAGATAAAATCCAAAGAGCAGTAAGAAGATTAGAGGAAAACAAAGAAGAAAATCTTCCTATTATGTATTATTCGAATTATGATTTCTACTATGAAGATATGACGTTTAAATCTCATGCACCTAACAGAAAGAAACCATCGTTTCACAATTGCCTAGTAGAGTGCATAAATTCTGGAATGAATACAGTGATTAATGAAAAAGCAAGACAACTAACAATTAACGCAATTCCAGAAGTTTGTGCAAGTCATGATTGGTGGTTATATATGATTTGTGAGGGAATGGGAAAAGTGATATATGAGGATGTCGCGACTGTAAAACATCGTTCGCATGGAAATAATGTAAGTGAATGTGGAAAAAGTTTTTTAGCATTACAAATTTACCGAATAAAAAGTCTGTTTCAAGAAAACTATTTTAAAACCATTCATAAACAAATACAAGAATATGCAAAGTATTTTGCAGATGATTTATCTAAAGAAAACCAAACCATTTTAAAACTATTTAACATAGAAAAATTTCGTTACCGAAATCAAATAAAAAAACTATGTTA
Source organism: uncultured Clostridium sp. (assembly GCA_948470025.1). Lineage (GTDB taxonomy): Bacteria > Bacillota > Clostridia > TANB77 > CAG-508 > RGIG8482. The sequence goes on from CAOKNG010000005.1 coordinate 33,449, forward strand.
TCACAAACGATTTAGACAAGTACTCTCAGATGAAATAATGATAAGATTTATGTTTTTAATAGGAGCGATATAAATGAAAACAATTGCAATATTTCAAGGATACTTTTTCCCGCATGTAGGAGGAATTGAACGTTACACCCATAATCTAGCAAAAGAATTAAAAAAAAGGGGTTACCATACAATTTTAGTCACAACCCAATATGAACCCAATTTAAAAATACAAGAAAACCTAGATTACATAGAAATTTTTCGACTACCTATTTATTCAGTTTTTTCCTCTAGGTATCCAATTATAAAGAAAAACCAGCAATACAGAAGAATTCTTCATAAACTAGAAGAAAAAAATATTGATTCCATTATCTTAAATACAAGGTTTCAACTAACGTCACTAGTGGGAGCAAAATTTGCGAAAAAGCATAATATTCCATGTTGTATTCTAGAACATGGGACAAGCCACTTTACGGTATATAACCGCATACTAGATTTTTTTGGACACATCTATGAACACTTGCTAACCAATAAAATGAAAACACTCGTAAGAGATTTTTATGGGGTTTCGAAAGCCTGTTGTGATTGGCTGAAACATTATCATATCGAAGCAAAAGGAGTTTTCTATAATGCCATTGATGTGAAAGAAGATGAATTATATAAAGAACATGAAAGAAAGATAGACACTTCCGAAAAGGAGCAATCGAAGGACAGCATTACCATTTTATTTGCAGGACGATTGTTAAAAGACAAGGGAATACTACTGTTATTAGAAGCATATGCCATTTTAAGAAAGAGGTATAATAATATTCAGCTAAAAATAGCAGGAGAGGGACCGCTAGAAGAAGAAATACGAAAACAAAAAGATGTTGTTTTATTAGGAAAATTAGAACATGAAGATATGATGAAATGCTACAAGAAAGCCGATATTTTTATTAATCCATCCTATAGTGAAGGAATGCCAACTGCGATATTAGAAGCAGGACTTATGAAATGTGCTGTTGTTGCAACACCAGTAGGTGGAACAAAAGAAATTATACAAAATCATGAAAATGGATTGTTTTGTGATACCAATGTAGAGTCCATTGTAGAAACCTTAGAAAAGGTAATAACAAATGAAAAACTAAGAGAAAACTTAGCAAACCATCTTCATAAAACAATTATAGAAAAATTCTCATGGGAAAAAACAGCAAGTGAAGTCCTAAAAAAAATCCAATACAAAGGATAAATAGATTATATCTAATATGGCTACAAAGGCATACAGAAAAGCCCCTTTAACAAGGCGACTGGGGGTTCTTAAAAAAGAAATAATTTGTAACAAAAAGGAAAGAAAAATATGTCAATAATGTATATTGTATCGGTCATAATATTGTTTATGATGACGATATTAGTAAAAAAGAGTGAAAAAGAAATTGATGTAATAAAAACGATTTTGGTTAGCATGATGTTATATTTGTGCTACAATACGTTCGTTTGCTATGTCTTTACTTATACCAATATTCCAATTCATTTAGGAAGTTTAAGTATTGTAAATATATTAGTTAGTGCATTCATGGCATGGCAAATTAAGAAAAAAGGTATTCAAAAGTATCAATTTGATAAGAAAGATATTTTAGTAATTGTAGGGATTTTGCTACTTGTATTTGTACTATCAGCAATCGATTTTGGCATTCCTTTCAATATTAAATACCTAACCACAGATGCGTCTGTTCATTATGGAGTAACCTATCGTTTTTATCAAAGTGATACCTTATTACTAAAGGCAAAGGAAGATAAAACAGAAATGATGCCAGGTGCTTATAGCAATGTAGGAATATGGTTTAAAGTATTAGAACCATTTGTAGGAGAAATGAATTTCTATAAAATATTTATTGCATTTGACATGTTTATGTTAGCGATGTCTGGTATATTGTTATATATTACCATAAAGCAATATGCAAAACATCATATTACCTATGCAATAGCAATCATTGTAGCTATTTTATACATGTTAGGATATCCTTTTAATAATATGCTATTTGGTTATTTTTATTTACCATTAGGGGTACTAATCATTAGTACCATACTTCTTGTGATGGAAAGTTTTGAACAAGAGGAAATGAAAAAAATTCCACAAATAACCGCACTATTTTTACTATGCTTAGAATTATTCTTAACCTATTATTTATTTGTACCAGCAATCTATGGAGCCATTTTTTTATTTTACATACTGCATTTTTATTGCGAAAGCAACAAGGTTCCGGGGAACCTCACCCACAGGCTTTGCCTGTGCGGTGGGTCGGGTTCTTACAAAAAACATGGTAAAATAATGAATAAAGAAATGATAATATACACCATGGTAACATTAATCCTTCCAAGTATTTGTGGGTTCTTTTATACGATTTTGCCAAGTTTTCAAAACGCAAATTCAATAAAAGCAACCAGTCAAATTGCATTAGAAGGGTATATTTACCGTAATCTATTTTCGAATTTGTTATTATTTATCCCATTTTTTGTGTATTACTTCAAAAAACAAGCCAAAATAAATTTTCATATGCTATTAACTTGGTGTTTGGTTATTTATATGTGTATTCTATATTTAGGAACTCGCAAAGGGCTTGTGTCGACGTACTATTTTTATAAAACCTATTTTGTGATGTGGCTAGTCATGCTGTACGGGTTTTACCGAGGAATGGTGCATACAGTAGAAAATACCAAATATGGAAAATGGATAACAGGCTTGTATATTACATTATACATTCTTATTATGGTATTCATGTTAAGCCACACGACAGTGAATATAAACAAAAGTACCGATACCCATGAAAAAATAACAGATGTGATGGATATTTATGGGCTTAACAAAACCATATTGTTAAAAATAGGAGTAGATTATACACCACAAGAATTAAAAATTTTAAATAATGTAAAACAAAACCAGTTACCATTACAAGATAATAACACATTAATTATCGGAAACCAAAGGCAAGAATATTGGTTTTATGCGATGTTAAAATATCGTTTCAAAGAAAATCTAGATTATGCAACTACCACGACTCATATTGAAAACTGGAACAATGGCACATATGAATACCTAATCTATTTCAAGCGTAGCGATTATTATAATCAGTATAAAGATATGCTTCATTTAGAAAATACGCAAGTCATTTTTGAAAATGAAACAGGAGCCATTATCAAACATAAACAATAAAAAAGTGAAAAACAGGTAAGAGATAAGCCAAAGTAAAGTTTATACAATGAAATGAAGGGAAGAATAAAAGATGAAGTTACTTATGCATACTTGCTGTGCACCATGTAGTGTTTACTGCATTGACGCACTACGTGAAGAAAACATAGAACCAACTCTATATTGGTACAACCCAAACATACACCCATATACCGAATACAAAGCAAGAAGAGACTGCCTAAAGGAATATTCCACGCAAATTGGAATAGAAGCCATTTTCGAAGAAGATTATGGTTTACAAGAATTTTGCAAAAACGTTATAGGAGACCTAAACAATCGTTGCCAAAACTATTGCTATTTGGTTCGTTTAAAACAAACCGCAAAATATGCAAAAGAACATGGGTATGATACGTTTACCACAACACTTTTGGTAAGCCCCTACCAAAACCATGAAGCAATTCGAAAAATAGGAGAAACACTAGCAAAACAATATGGATTAACCTTCCTATACCGCGATTTTCGAATAGGCTTCAAAGAAGGTCAAAAAAAGGCACGAGAAATCGGGCTATATATGCAAAAATACTGTGGCTGTATCTTTTCGGAGGAGGAAAGGTATTTACGACACAAAAACTAGAAACCTTACAGCCACAAAGGTTTTAAAAAATGAATATTTGGGAGGAGTACACTATTTATTGACACACACATAAAAATGCTTAAAAGTATTGATATATAAGGAATATAATAAAATTTATTTAAAGAAAGCTAATTGTGGCTTTCTTTTTTTGAACTAAAAAAGGAGGAATGATATTATGCAAAAAGATGAGGCAATAAACTATTTAGAAAATTTAAAAATAGGAAATTTTTTAACAGTAAATATTCCTATTTTTAGTAATTGTAATATACCTGTTACTGCAATGTATGTTGGCAAAGATAAAGAGGGGAGATATGAATTTTTAGATACAGGAGAGTTTATTCTTTCAAAGGATTTTTTAGAAAAAGGAAAAGTATCAATAGATAAAGAATATGACGATAATAATGCAACAAAAATCAATTCAAGAATAAGAAAAGAATATGAAAAAAAGCACAATAAAAATAGAGATGTACGATAATATTACTTTATACATTTGTATTAATTGATAATAAATTATAAAGTATATTTTGATAAATGAAAAACAAAAGAAGATATAAGATAACGACATATAGAAGCGAGTTGATATTTTAAATTAATTCGCTTTTTCCATTTCATTTGAAATGTTACATAGCCTTTTATAAACAAAGGCTAAATTTAAAAGGAAGGAGGAAAAACAGATGACAAAATGTAAGACAATAGCAATAGCTAACCAAAAAGGTGGAGTAGGCAAAACAACAACAGCTTTTAGCTTAGGCATAGCATTGGCAAATAATAATAAAAAAGTATTAGTAGTAGATGCAGACCCTCAAGCAAATTTAACAACATATATGGGGTTTTATGATGAAGATAATATACCAGTAAATCTTTCTACTTTAATTGAGAGATTTATAGATGATGAAGAAATAAAACCAGAACAAGCAATTTTACACCACAAAGAGGGAATAGACTTAATACCATCTAATCTTAATTTAGCAATGACAGAAACTAATTTATCAAATGCAATGAGTAGAGAATATGCAATGCAAAAGAGTTTAGAAGAATTAAAAAGCATATATGACTATATTATAGTTGATTGTATGCCATCATTAAGTATGTTAATAACAAATGCACTAGCAATGGCAGACGAAGTAATTATACCAGTACAAAGTCAATATCTATTAGCTAGAGGTATGGGAAATTTATTAAAGATAATTTCAAAAGTAAAAAGACAAATAAATCCCAAACTGCAAGTTGGTGGAATACTTTTAACTCTTGTAGATAACAGAACGAAATTACCTAACAAAATAAGAGAAGAACTAAAAGAAGATTATGGAGATATAGTAAAGCTATATGATACACAAATACCTTGTGCTATAAAAACTGCTGAATCCACGTCAAAAGGGAAAAGCATATTTGCTTATGACAAAAACAGTAAAGTTGCTTTAGCTTATACAAATTTTGCAAAGGAGGTATTAGCAGATAATGAAAGAAGAAAAAATGAAATTACCAAAGATTACACTAGATGATTTTTTTACAACACAAGAAGAAAGAGATAATAAAAACAGAGAATATGTAAAAATAATTCCAGTAAATGAAATCACAAACTTTCCAAATCACCCATATAAAGTAAGAGATGATGAAGAAATGTTTTCGATGGCAGAAACAGTAAAACAATTTGGAGTTATACACCCAATAATAGTAAGACCAAAAGAAAATGGTGGTTACGAAATGATTTCTGGACACAGAAGAAAAAGAGCGTGTGAAATTGCAGGAGTAACAGAAATAAAAGCTATTGTAAGAGAAATGACAGACGAAGAGGCAACAATAGCAATGGTAAATAGTAATAACCAAAGAGAGAAGATACTACCAAGCGAAAAGGCATTTGCATATAAAATGAAATTAGAGGCAATGAAGAAACAAGGGAAAAGAAATGATTTAACTTCTTCGCCAACGGCGACAAAGTTAAAAGTAACTGCTGAAATTATTGGCGAGGAATTTGGAGATGGTAAAGATAATGTATATAGATTTATTCGACTTACTGAACTAATACCAGAACTGTTAAAATTAGTTGATGAAGAAAAAATGAAACTAAGACCAGCAGTAGAACTTTCATATCTAACAAAAGAGGAACAACAAGAGGTATTTGATGCAATAGAATATACAGACGCATTTCCATCACATCCACAAGCTATTAAAATGAAGAAACTAAGTGAAAGTGGAAAATTAACTATTGAAGAAATTGACGATATATTGGAACAAGAAAAACCAAATCAAATACCAAAATTTAAAATTCCAGAAGATAAAGTAGACCAATATATACCAAAGGAATATAAATCAATGGAAGAAAAAGAAGATTATATTGTGCATTGTGTAAAAGAAACATCAGAGAGGGAAAGAAAGCAGAAACAAAAACAAAATGAATATATAAGGTAATGTAGCAACAGATAAATAAGTTTGTAGCTACGTTTTTTTTATTTCCCCCTCCTTACAATCCACCCCCTAATACTAGCTATATACTAACTGAAAAGGAATATATATAATTAAATAAATCGCATATTTGAAAAAGTTTTAAAAATATTGTAGAATACAGTAAAATGAAATAGGGAGAATGATGTATATGAAGAAAATTTTAGTTATATTAATTTTAATTATTGCAATTTTAATAATTGCAGGTTTTGGTGTTTATGAAATGGTAAAATATAAACAACAAAACGTAGAAAGCATACCAGAGGTAAATCAACAACACAATGAAATTAACGAAAATAACTTAACTCAACAAGAAAACATTGATGAAAATAAACAGATAGAAGAAAACGTAGCAGAAAACACAGAAGAAAATGTAACACAAAATCAAGTTATAGAAGAAAGGGAAAATACACCAACAGTTCAAGAAGAAAACAAAAATACATCAACTAAAAAGGAAAATAGTAAAACAACAACTACTACAAAAAATACAAATAGTAGTACCAACACTGAAAATAAAGATACACAGACAACTACTGGAAGCCAAAGCATAAAAGTAGAAGTAAACCCAGATTCTCACATAAATCTTGATGGTGGTTATGCAGAAGGTTCATACACAATTCAACTTCCAGAAAGTTGGAATTATTAAATAATAAAAATAAATTTATTTTAACAAGAGGTTGAAAAAATCAACTTCTTTTTTTTATATTCTTAGGAAAGTAATCGCGAAGCGTTTAGTTTCCTTAGAAGATAGTTATGCGAAACTTACATTTTATTAGCAACATAAGGAGCTTAGAAAATGTTAGTTCCGTTTTTTATGAAAAATATTAAGAAATGAAGGGAGAAAATATTGATGAAAACAACAAAAAACAAACGTATGATAATCGTAAATATATTAATTATTTTAATAACAATTTTTAATTTAGTTCAGCCAGTTATGGCTGTAATGACAAATGAAATGCCTCAAAGTGCAGTGGTTACCTACAATGGAAAAATAAGTTATAGTGGAACAACAGTAGGAGATTTTGCAGTTAATGGAAGACAAGCATTCTGTATGGAACATAGTAAATCAACACCAGGATCAGGAACAGGACTAACAACAAATATATATTATAATGATAATGTTAAGAAAGCATTATACTATGGTTGGGGAGGACCAGAGCAATGGGGTGGATTTACGAGTAGAAATCAAGGACTTGTAATTACCTCATTAACATTATCACAGTTTTATGCAGGAGATAACGTTCGCCCATTGACACAAGATTTTATAAACTTTTTAAATACAAAATCTGTTCCAAGTTTTAAGGTAAGATTTTCTACATCAAATGTTAGTGCATATAAAGAGGGAGATATACAAAGAACAGAAACAATAGAATTAAGTAGTGGAATGACAAGTGGTAGCGTAAATATTGATTTACAAGACGCAGTAACTTATGTTGATGAAACACATAATACAAGACAAACAGGTGGAAACGTAACAATCTATGGACAAACAAGATTCCATTTTGAAGCACCAATAAATGTTAATTTAGGAACGTGGACAACAGGGGAAAAATCACAAGGATTTGAATATCAACCAATAGTAGGTGTAACAAATAGTGCATCAATGCAAAATATAGGTTATTTAGATATGGTATATGACCCATCTCAAACTACATCATTAACAGTAGAATGGGCTAAAGCAGGAAATTTCAAATTAAAGAAAGCAGACAATAAAGGAAAAGCAGTAGTTGGCGTAACATTTAAGTTAGCATATAACTCAGATATGACAGAAGAAATTGGAATATACCAAACAGGTGCAGATGGTAGCTTTATGGTAGAAGATTTAAGAGCAGGAGATATATATTATCAAGAAATAGCAACATTAGATGAATTAGTATTAGATAATAGTATTAATCACGCAGTTATAAATGCAGGAAATACAACAGAAATAAATTTCGTAAATAATGTAAAACAAGGTAGTTTTCAAATTATAAAAAAAGATAATAAAACAGGAAAGATAGTAAGAAAAGCAGGAGCAGAATTTGAAATTTTACAAGACTCAAATGTTGTTTCAACAATTACTACTAATAATCAAGGAATTGCATCATCAGATATGTTAGATTATGGAGTATATACTGTAAGAGAAAAGAAAGCACCATATAAATATATAATATCAAATGAAACTAAACAAGTAGATATATGTGAAGATAACGGAAAATATGAAATTGAAATATATAATGAGGCAACAGTAGGAAAAATTAATTTAAGTAAAGGCGACACAATAACAGGAAAAACACCACAAGGAGAGGCAACACTAGAAGAAGCAGTGTATGGACTATATGCTAGAAATAATATTTTAGACCCTGCAGATGATAGTGTAATTTACAATGCAAATCAAAAGATAGCAAATTTAATTACAGATAGTAACGGAAATGCTACAATAGGCAATTTATATTTAGGAGAATACTATATAAAAGAATTAACGCCAAGTGTAGGCTATAATTTAGATACAACAACATATAATATTGATTTAACCTATGAAAATCAATATACAAGTGTAGTTACAAGAAATGAACCATGGGAACAAAACAAAGATAAAAAATCAACTCAATTAGTATTTTGCGATTTATCAACTCCAAAGCCATTAGGAACTATGGAAAATCCATATGAAATGGAAGAAATAAATGGAGAGTGGCACTTAAAAGAATGGCAATTTACAGACGTATATACAGATTTAAAAAGAAAGCTAATAGAAAGAGGAATACCTGCAGATGAAATTGCATTTATTCACGATGCAAATACAGAAACAAAGAAAAAGGAATTGTTTGCAAAAGTACGAAAGAGAGATGTAAGAGTTTTAATAGGTTCTACCTCTAAAATGGGGGCAGGTACAAATGTACAAAACAAAATAAAAGCAATTCATCATTTGGACGTTCCATATCGTCCGTCAGATTTACAACAACAAGACGGTAGACGGAATAAGACAAAGAAATGAGAATGACGAAGTAGACATTTTTAACTATGTAACAGAGGGAACATTTGATGCCTATATGTACCAAATGTTACAAAGAAAACAAGAATTTATTAGTCAAATAATGACATCAAAAGCAATAGCACGTTCAGCAGATGACATTGATGAAAAAGCACTTTTGTATGCAGAAATAAAAGCCTTAGCTGCAGGAAATCCTTTAATTATTAAAAAGACAGAATTAGACGCAGAAGTTGCAAAACTAAAATTGTTAAAGCAAAGTTATTTGAATCAAAAATATAACTTAGAAGATATGATAGTAAAACATTATCCAATAGAAATAAAAAGACTAGAAGATAAAATTTCAAATATACAAGAAGATATAAAACTTGTTCAAGAAAATACTAATATAGAAAACGAAGAAAAATTTTCTCCTATGATATTAAATGGAAAACAGTATAATACAAAAGAAAGTGCAGGAAAACAAATATTAGATATGTGTTCAGCAAAACAAGAAACAGAATCAGAAGAAATAGGGGAATATAGAGGATTAAAGATGTTCTTAGGTATAGATAGTTTTGACAAGAAATTTTTGATTAATTTACAAGGCAAATATTCATATAAAGTTGATTTAGGAAATGATATACACGGAAATATTACAAGAATTGATAATGTTATTGCAGGTTTTAGTAAAGAACTAGAAATAACTAAGGAAAAACTAGAAGAAACAAAAATACAATTTGAAAATGCACAAGAGGCAGTAAAAGTTCCATTCGATAAAGAAGATGAATTAAAACAAAAGACTAAAGAACTTGATGAGATAAATATAGAACTTAATTTAGATAAAAAAGATAATGAAATTTTAGATGATGAAGAACAAGAGGAAGAAGAAGAAAAAAACGAAAATTCTTCTATTTCTGAAAGCGAACTGGAGTGCAGAATAGACCCAAACATTTTTGCAGGAGAGTGGCTGGAACACCAGCCAACTACACAGAGACAAAAAGAGACACTGGCTCTATATCAGGAGGCAAAGGCTAAAGATAGACTTCATGCTTTTACTTGTATGACAGTTGATCCATCTGTTAAAGATGGAAAGTTGGTATACCAGAAAGGTCTGCCAATAAAGACAGGATTTTCTCAGAGACAATGGGCAAAGATGTTGAAAGAGTACAATCCAAGTCGCAATAGTCGGCAGATGACTCGAACAGAGTATGCATGTAGAAACTTATTTCTCATTCAGAGACTTGTGGAGTCTGGATACAAAATCGAAGAGGCATGGAGAGCAGTATGTGACGATTCAAGAGAAATTGGTCATTATCGTAATTTAGATAATGCTAAAGGCGATTTTGAGCCAACAGGTAGCAGAGAAGTGTGTGGCTTTTGTGATTTAGCGAATGCATGGAAGTTCATTGCAGAGGATTCATGGGAAGAAGCTGGTGGCTTTTGGGCTGCTGGTGGTTATTACGATGACTTTAGCAACGACTATCCTGTGGCTGACCTTTATCATGTCGACGGTGTAGACGACAATTCCTATAACGGTGTGGGTATGCTTGCGCTTGATTAAAGTAGCACTGACCACTGAATTTTCAGGAACGAGATGGAATCTGCTTTGCGGGTTCCATCTTTAAAATTATAGAAAGAAGAACGCGAAATGGAAAGAAAAAATAATGAATTAATTATTATACCAAAAATAGAAAAATATATAGAATATATGCTAACGATATTAATAAAATTACCTAGAACTGAAAAGTTTAGTATTGGAACAGAAATAAAAACTAGTATGTATGAAATGTTAAAATACATATTGCTTGCAAGTAAGATAGATAAAAGAAAAAGATTAGAAATTTATAATATTGTTGATAGTCATATATACTATCAAAGAATTTGTATAAGGATAATGTATAATAATAAGTGGATTGATACGAAGAAATATAAATATAGTAATGAACTATTAGATGAAATTGGTAAAATATTAGGTGGGTTAATAAAATCTTTAGGAGTGATGAAAAATGCCTAAAACTATAAGAAATGTATATGAGCAAGCAATTTCATTTGAAAAGTTATTAATGGCTCATAAAAAGGCGAGAAAAGGAAAAAGAGAAAAGAAAGAAGTTATTTTATTTGAGCTTAATTTAGAAAGCGAAATATTGAAAATAGAGAAAGATTTACGTGAGGGAAAATATAAGTCAGGAGAATATAAGACATTTAAAATATATGAACCTAAAGAAAGAATTATAATGGCATCTCCATATAAAGATAGAGTTGTACATCAATGGTATGTAGAGAATTTTATAAAGCCATATTTTGTACCTCAATTCATAGCAACAAGTTATGCTGGAATTGAAAATAGAGGAATGCACAAAGCATCAAAAGATGTTCAAAAAGCAATGAGAATAGCAAAAAGAAATTGGAGCGAATACTATATTTTAAAAATGGATGTAACAAAGTATTTTCAAAATATAGATAAAAGAATTTTATGGGAAATTTTAAAAAAGAAAATGAAAGACAGAAAATTATTATGGCTCACAAGAACAATATTGTTATCAACAGAAGGAATGAAAGGTTTACCGTTAGGAAATTATACATCTCAAATGTTTGCTAATATATATTTGAATGAGATAGACCAATATGCTAAACATAAATTAAAATGTAAATTTTACTTTAGATATATGGATGATATTATAATATTATGTGAAAATAAGAAAATAGCTCAAGAAAGATTAAGTCTATTAACTAAATTTTTAGAAGAAAATCTAAATTTAACATTTAATACAAAAACAAGAATATTTAAAAATATTCAAGGAGTTAATTTCTGTGGTTATAAAATAAATGAAAATAGAATAAAGATAAGGAATTCTAGTAATTTCAAATTTCAAGATGAATATCAAAATGTAATAGACTATATTAAAGAAAATAAATGTTTATTAGAAGATGAAGAATAAAAAGATATTAAAATTGATATTAGATTTTAATATCTTTTTTATAGGATAAAATATAGCGAAAATATAGAAAATTTTATATAGATATGATATAGTTATTATAAATTTAAGAAGAAAATATATAAAAAATTATCAAATATAAAGAACAAAAAACAATAGATTTATGAAAGCTATCAATACTTAGGAGGATTTAGCTATGTGTCAAAAAATAGTAATCCCAGAGGAGGATAGATATAATAACCAAATAAAAAAAGACTTGGAAAAAGCTAAAATATGGAATGAGAATATAAAAGTATGAAAGTAGATGTAAAGGAATACAAAATATATTTTGAATAGATAGTAGGAAGATATGAGAGAGAAAAAGAAGAAATTCTATGTATAATAAAACTAATAATAAGGAGGATAGCATTTGGACAATAAGGTATTAGAAAATAATAATGATATTATAATGTATACAACTGATGATGGACAAGTTGAAATTGAAGTTAGACTTGAAGATGAAAATGTTTGGCTTACTCAAAATGCTATGGCAGAACTTTTTGATACAACTAGAAATAATATAACTATGCATATAAAAAACATATTTGAAGAAGGAGAATTACAAGAAAACTCAGTTAGTAAGGAATCCTTACTAACTGCTAAGGATGGAAAAAATTATAAAACGAAATTTTATAATTTAGATTTAATTATATCAGTAGGATATCGAGTAAAGTCAATTCGTGGAATTCAATTTAGAATATGGGTTAATAAATTAATAAAAGAGTATCTAATTAAAGGATATAATTTGAATGTAGATAGATTTAAAAATAATGGTGGAGGAGTATATTTTGAAGAAGTACTAGAAAAAATTAGAGATATTCGTTCATCAGAAAAAGTATTTTGGAGAAAAATTTTAGATATTTATGCAACAAGTGTTTGACTATGATGCAAGAGATGAAAAACAAAAGAATTTAATGCTTTAAATATGCACCCTATGACAATGAAAGATTGGATAAAAGAATTAGATGGATTTTTAACAATGACACATAAAGATATATTAGAAGGGGCAGGAACTATATCTCATGAAAAAGCATTAGAAAAAGTACACCAAGAATATGATAAATATATGAAATCACACTTAACTCAAGCAGAAAAAGATTATTTAGAAATTATGGGCGAAGATATAAAAAAATTAAAGTAATGAGAAAGGCGGAAAGGCTATGGCAAGAATGTTGTTAATTGATGGAAATAGCATATTAAACCGAGCATTTTATGGCATTATGGGAAGTAAAATGCTAATGACTGAGGATGGTACTTATACGAATGCAGTATATGGCTTTTTAAGCATTCTTTTTAAAGTACAAGAAGAATTAAAGCCAGAATATTTAGTGGTAGCTTTTGATAAAAAAGGACCAACAAAACGTCATGAGATGTATAAGCAATACAAAGCAAACCGAAAAGGAATGCCAGAAGAATTGGCAATGCAAATGCCTATGATAAAAGAGGTATTGCAAGCAATGAATATTAAAATTATTGAAAAAGAAGGATATGAGGGAGACGATATTATTCGGAACCGTGTCTCGCTTTGGTGAAAAAAATGATTTAGATGTAACCATTCTTTCTGGTGACCGTGATAATTTTCAACTTGCAACAGACAACATTACCATAGAAATTCCACGAACCAAAGCAGGAAAAACAGAAACCGATTATTACGACCGAGCAAAAGTGGTAGAAGAATATGGAGTAGAGCCATATCAATTAATCCAAGTAAAAGGCTTAATGGGAGACCCATCCGATAATATTCCAGGAGTACCAGGAGTGGGAGAAAAAACAGCCTTAACCTTAATCAAAGAATATACCGATATAGATAAATTATATGAGGCATTAGAACAAGGAACCGATAACGTGAAAGGAAAACTAAGAGAAAAATTAGTGGAAAATAAAGAATTAGCGTTCCTTTCAAGAGAACTTGGGAGAATTAATATCGATTCACCAATTGAAGAAAACTTAGAGGAAATGAAAGTAGAAGAGTGGGACAAGCCTAAGGTTTTAGAATTATTTAAAAAATATCGTTTTAACCGATATATTGAGCGTTTTTCTTTGCAAGGGGAAGGAAACATAAGTGAACAAACAGCGATTGATTTTACCATAAAAGAAATCCAAACCTCAAAGGACTTACAGGATTTAGTAGCACTTTTACAAAAGCAAGACAAAATGATTTATTCTTTTGGATTAAAGGATAAATCCGGGCGCATGGGGTATATTATTCCAAAAGAAATAATAAGTATAAGTATCTATTTTGAAAATACGGTATATTACTATTCTTTTGAAAACAAACAAGAAGAATTTGTGGAAAACTTTCAAGAATTATTTGGGAAAAAGGCATTAGTTGGTTACGAATTAGCAAGAGATTATATCCTACTAAAACAAATTGGCATAACAGCTAAAAATTTTGTATGTGATGTAAAAATTGCAGCCTATTTATTAAATCCAGTGGCTTCAAAATATCCATTAGAGGCTTTAAGTGCAAGTTATTTAGGAATTGATATTTTGGAATATTTAAAGCAAAATGGTGTAGAAGAACAAAAAGAACAACTAAACTTATTTGAAATGAATGAACCATCAAAAGGAGATTCAAACCAAAAACAAGAGGGAAGTATATATGCCTATGTCATTTCCAAATTAGAACAAGTATTAACCGAAAAATTGCAAAACGAAAATGCATTTTCACTATTTTCAGAAATTGAAATGCCACTTGTAAAAGTATTAGCAGATATGCAATTTGTAGGAATGAGAGTAGAAAAAGAGGAATTAATTTCTTATGGCAATATTCTAAAAGAGCAATTAGAAGGATTAACCAAAGAAATTCATAACTTAGCAGGAGAAGAATTTAATATTAATTCTCCAAAGCAATTAGGAGAAGTGTTATTTGAAAAATTAAAATTACCATATGCCAAGAAAACCAAAAGTGGTTATTCCACCGATGTAGATGCATTAGAAAAAATAAAAGAAGAACACCCAGTAGTAGAAAAAATACTAGAATATCGTGCTATGGCAAAACTAAATTCCACCTATGTAGAAGGGTTACTACCATATATCAATGGAAGTGACCAAAGAATTCATTCCTATTTTCATCAAACCGTAACAGCAACAGGAAGAATTAGTTCTACTGAGCCAAACCTACAAAACATTCCAACAAGAGTGGAGGCAGGAAAGAAAATAAGAAAAGCCTTTAAACCAAGCGAAGGTTGTATTTTCTTAGATGCCGATTATTCACAAATTGAATTAAGAGTACTTGCCCATATTTCCGAAGATGAACATATGATAGAGGCATTTTTAAACGATGAAGACATTCACAAACAAGCAGCATCCAAAGTATTAAATATTCCAATTGAAGAAGTAACTCATGAACAAAGGTCAAGTGCCAAAGCGGTTAACTTTGGAATTGTTTATGGCATTAGTGACTTTGGACTAGCAGGGCAATTAGGAGTATCTAGAAAACAGGCAAAAGAATATATTGAACAATATTTAGAAAAATATAGCGGAATTCAAACATTTATGGAGAACATTGTAGAAGAGGCAAAAGAAAAAGGATATGTAGAAACCCTATTCCATAGAAGAAGACAAATCCCAGAATTAAAGTCATCAAACTACATGGTAAGGCAATTTGCTTCAAGAGCTGCCATGAATACACCAATCCAAGGAACCGCAGCAGACATTATGAAAATAGCTATGATTGATGTGCATAAAAGACTAGAAGAGGCAAACCTACAATCAAAATTAGTCTTACAAGTACACGATGAATTAATCATCGATACCAAAATAGAAGAAAAAGAACAAGTAAAAGAAATCCTAAAAACCTCAATGGAAAACGCAATAAAACTAAAAATCCCACTAAAAGTAGAATTATCCGAAGCAAACGACTGGTACGAAGCAAAATAATTTTGTAGGGGCGACTAGTAGTCGCCCGCGCTCAAAAGCAACGGGCAAAAATGGATTCCACCTCTACAGGAAACGATTACAAAGAAAGGAGAGAAAAACCTTGCAAAAAAAAGCAAAAATAATATGTATTTTAGCAACCATAGCAATTATTTTTATATTACTATTCCAAGTATTCAAAGTACAAAATATTATTTTAAAAAAAATCTATCCAATCAAATATTCAGACTATGTCTACCAATATGCAGAAGAATACGAAGTAGACCCATTGCTTATTTTTGCAATCATCAAAGCAGAAAGCAACTTTAAACCAAATGTTGTCTCTTCTAGCAAAGCAATCGGACTTATGCAATTAATGGACGCCACAGCAGAAGAACTAGCCAGAAAACTAGACATACCATTTACCGAAAAAGCCTCTCTATACGACCCAGAACTAAACATAAAGCTAGGCACAAAATACTTTTCCGATTTACTAAAAGAATACAACCAAAACATGCTACTGGCATTAACCGCCTATAATGCAGGAAAAGGCAATTTAAAAAGATGGATTGAACAAGGTACTCTAAAAGAAGACGGAAGCGATATTGAAAATATTCCTTACAAGGAAACGAATAATTATGTAAGGAAGATTGTGAGGGATTATAAGATATATCAAGGATTATATAAATAAAGGTACTCTAAAATGGCATATCGAAAAAAGATATGTCATTTTTCTTTACATCTTATTTTTGTTGCGATATAATAACAAAAAACAAAGGAGGTTTTATGTATGGCAGTATTAGTAACAGGTGGGGCAGGGTTTATTGGAAGCCACACTGCAGTGGAATTATTGAATGAAGGAAAAGAAATTGTTATTATAGATAATTTTTCCAATAGTAAGCCAGATGTGTTAGAGAAGGTTCGTAAAATTACGGGAAAAGATTTTAAATTTTATGAGATGGATTATTTAGATAGACAAAAGTTAGAGAAGGTATTTGAGGAAAATGAGATAGAAGCTGTTTTAAATTTTGCAGGGTTTAAAGCAGTGGGAGAATCTGTTGAGAAGCCAATTGAATATTATATAAACAATATTTCAGGAGCACTTGTTTTATTAGATACCATGAGAAAATATGGTGTAAAAATGTTTGTATTTAGCTCTTCTGCAACCGTATATGGAGACCCAGAGACCATACCAATTACAGAAGAATGCAAAACAGGAGGAACCACAAACCCATATGGAACCTCAAAATTATATATTGAGCAAATGTTAAAAGATATCTACACTTCAGATCCAAGTTGGAATATCTGTATATTAAGATACTTTAACCCAGTAGGAGCTCACGAAAGTGGTTTAATTGGAGAAGAACCACAAGGAATACCAAATAACTTAATGCCATATGTAGCAAGAGTAGCCTTAGGAACCCTAACAGAACTGTCCGTATTTGGAAATGACTACAATACAAAAGACCGGAACAGGAGTAAGAGATTATATTCACGTAGTAGACCTAGCAAAAGGACACATTAAAGCACTACAAAAACTAGAAAAAGAGGAAAAAGGCTTATTCATCTATAACTTAGGAACAGGAAACGGATATAGTGTACTAGACATGGTAAAAGCATTTGAAAAAGTAACAGAAAAACCAGTACCTTATAAAATTGTACCAAGAAGACCAGGAGATATAGCAACTTGCTACGCAGACCCCAAAAAGGCAAAAGAAGAGCTAGGATGGGAAGCAACTTTGGGAATAGACGAAATGTGTAAGGATAGTTGGAATTATATAAAGAAAAATTGACATTTTTTGTTAATTGATGTACAATATTATTAGTCACATATTAACAACATATCTTGATTTTTAAGATATGTAACCACCCCCAAGGAGGCAAAAATGAAACAATATTATTTTTATTTAGCTACATGTCGGATTTCTGAAAAGGAGCGTGTTACTTGCGAAATAAAAGTAGCATTTAAGATAACCACCTTTGCTCAGATAGAAAAAATAATAGAAACTATTAAGAATACGCTATCTGGTAAAAATCGTGACAAAGCAAATGTAAGCTTTGTACATCCGCCATATTATTTGCGTAAAGAAAATCTTCCTGAAGGAAAAGATGTGGAAATTACAAATTTAATATTTTGAGCTGCCTCCATGGGGCTCTTTTTTATTTTTGCAAAATTCACCAAAAATTCACAAAAAACTTACTCTAATTGGTTTACATATTGTCG